>JAUNRT010000014.1 GCA_030535475.1 Weeksellaceae bacterium
TCTCATTGAGATTCTCTAAATCTTGTAGGGTACTTGCTAAATCATCGTAAAGATCCTCATTGAATGTGGGATGCACCAATGCCATATTGAGTAGTTTGCCATGGCTATCTTGCGCCATTGGGTTTTGGTCGTAGCCTGGTTGGTAACCAAACTGTCCCCAGTTTCTGTAGCCATGACCCAATTTATCTCTCTTTGAGGAAATAAACATCTGCACATTGGCTCTAGAGAGTGGCTGTGATGATGCCGTGCCTATTTGCATCTGCGGGTTTTGCTCCAATTTGTCCATTAAGCCTCGTACCAGCATATGCTCGTTGCCATAGAATTCTATACTATAGGGTGTGCCAGGCTGTAGATTGCTGAGCGTGTAGTTGAGAGGTGTGATTTGCACCAGCCCATCTGTGTTGGTGATATTAAGACGCTCACCGGGACCCATGGCTTTGCCGTTTTGACGTATGACTATATCTATGTATGCCGGATGCTCTGAATTGGCGAGGGTGGAGGCCATGAAAAAATCTAAATCATTTAAGGGTATTTGCCATTGAAAGTCTATGCTGGCTGTACTGGTTAGCTGTGTAGCATTGTTATTTTCCTGGGAATGGTATGCCTGTGGATGATGCAGAGGCTTGTAGCTGTGGTGTATGTTCTTGTCGGGAATTCCGTGACGCACAGCCGTTACTTGGTCATTTTGTTCTTGCAGATTTTGAAACGCAGACTCCAGTTTTACAACAGGTGTCCAGTGCAAGGCTTCCCAAGCTAGGTTGACTTGGGATTCTATATCAAACATAATAAATTCAACCGAGGAGTTACTAGGGTTTTGCAAATTATTCAAATGTATAGTTTGCGCAGGCAATTGTATAGTGTTACCACTTTGGAAAGTTTGTTGAAAGATGAGTGTTGTAGTTTCTTGTTCGGTGATGGGGTTTATTTTCACACGATTTACATTGAAGGTAATTGGGGCTTGTGCTACTATACCGCTCTGCATGGCAGGCCACTCCACTTTGGCGCTGATGGGTGTGCCTTCAAAAACTAATGGCACACCGGATTCGGAGCTCAATACAAAGGATTCTGCGTATTGGGAATTGTAGGGGTCTACACCACTTTGATCTACCACAGGTGGTGTGTCTGTGTAGTACACACTGGGATTCCAAAGCAAGGGCTCTCTGGCTTCACTCTCATGCAGTCTAAAAAACAATTTCTGCCCTTTCTGTACATATATTTCGTTCAAACTTCTGGAACCATTTTTCAAACAACCCAATGGGGTATTGATGTTGAAATTAAATTGATTGGCAGCAATGCTGGGATTGCCTAAGTATAAGCGACAAGTTCCGTCTTCAATATGTGATGGTATGCCATAATTCACTTCTTCTGATGCAAGGTTTTGTATCTCTATAGACACTTTATGATTGCTGTCTGCTTGCCATTGATTGTTGAATGAAATATAACCAGTTTTTGGTGCCTGCCAAACCTTTACCAACTCTGTAGCGGGTATTTCAAATTCCAAGCTTTCTAATAATGCAGGCGACAGGTCTTGTGCTTCTGCCCCACGAATCAAAAGATTTTCTGTCTCTAAACTGCTGCTACTAAAACTTGGCACCCCATCTACCAAGCGGTTAAATACCACTGGATAGGTTTTCTCACTGCCTTCTATTATCAAATCCATCAAGCCATCTGCATTGGCATCAGTATAGTACAATCGAGTTTTAGACTTGTTTTGATTTCTTGCAAGACCTAAAAACCCACCCAAACCGGCAAATTGCAATGTAATGTGTCCATTGTTTGCTTGCGCTTGAGTTTGAGCATTGTACAAATCTGCAATGGGTAGATTTTGCAATGCTGCAAAGTTATGATCAGTGCGCCAAGTACCATCATCTTGCTGGGTTTTGACTACTTGATGTTTTTGATATGCCAAGCCACCACCCAGTTTTTGTATCTTATCTGGCATGCCGTCACCGTCAAAATCTAGCAAGGTGATGCTAGATGAAGAGGTGCTGGCAGAATTGTTGTGACCTCTATTGATTGAGATTTGTTTGCTAAAAATTCCAAGGACATTAGAATTTCAACTGGATTTATCTAGTCAATTTTCGCAAAATCTTGCCCTTTGTAAGGAACTTCACCAAAATTTTTGGGTGCACAAGGCAGAATTGCAGTCGTTGAATGTGAAATTGTTCAAGGTACAACTTTGGCAAAGGTTGGGCTTATGGGTGGAGGGAACTTTGCCAAAGTATGATGATGATTTGAGTTTTTGCTTACCTATTTTAGGGCAAAAACTTGGCTTCCACTTGCAGCTTTGTCAAAAAACTAGTGCTGGGTGTGTTTTTTGGGCCTTGCGCTGTATGGCCTAGCCCCGATGCGAGCGGAAATCCTTGCAAAACCCACAGCCTATGCAGATGCCAGGGTTTTGGGTACTGGAGCGATAGCGGACGTGGCCAAAACTCCGCAGATGCGGCTGTGGGCGAGCAAGATTGTAGCGGGCAGCGGGAAATAGCTCCTAAAAAATGACACAAAAAAAACCGCCCCACTATGTGTGAGACGGTTTGTATATAAGCTTTTTGGCTTTTTACTCTTCTTCTGAAGTTGCTTGTGCTTGTGGCTTCTCAACTTTCTGCTCTGTTGCAGCTGCTGCTTTGGTGCCACCTCTACGGCTTCTTCTGGTCTTCTTCTGCTCTTTCTCTAATGTGTAAAGGGTGTTGAAGTCTACCAATTCTATGATTGCCATATCTGCGCCATCACCTTTTCTGAATCCGGTTTTGATGATTCTGCAGTAGCCTCCCGGACGATCTGCGATAGCCGGACCTACTTCTCTGAAGAGTTCTGAAACTACTTCCTTGTTTTGCAGGTAAGCGAAAACGGTGCGTCTGCTAGAGGTTGTGTCATTCTTACTTTTTGTAAGCAAAGGCTCTATGTAACGCTTCAATGCTTTGGCCTTGGCAACTGTGGTGTTTATGCGCTTGTGCTCAATCAATGAGTTGGCCATGTTTGCTAACATTGCATCTCTGTGCGATGCTGTTCTACCTAAATGATTTATTTTCTTTCCGTGTCTCATGATTTCCTATTCTGCGTCTAACTTGTATTTTGAAATATCCATACCAAAGTTGAGGCCTTTGAGTTCTACGAGTTCCTCTAGTTCGGTCAAAGATTTTTTGCCAAAGTTTCTAAACTTCATCAGGTCGTTTTTGGTGTAAGAAACTAGCTCACCCAATGTTTCTACTTCTGCAGCTTTGAGGCAATTGAGCGCCCTTACTGATAGATCCATATCCATGAGTTTGGCTTTGAGCAATTGTCTCATGTGGAGTGCTTCTTCATCAAAATTTTCTGTGGTGGATTCGATTTCGGCGTCTATTGAAATTTTTTCATTGCTGAAAAGCATGAAATGGTGGATCAATATCTTGGCAGCTTCTGTCAATGCATTTTGAGGAATGATAGAGCCATCTGTTTCTATGTCTAACACTAGTTTTTCATAGTCTGTCTTCTGCTCTACACGGTAGTTTTCTATGGAATACTTGACACTGCGCACGGGCGTGAAAATGGAGTCCATAGGTATGGTGCCTACCGGGAAGGTGTACTGCTCTGCATTTTCCTCTGCCGGTACGTATCCTCTACCGCTTGCAATGGTGAAGGTGCACTGTAGGTTTACTGACTTGTCCATGTTGCAAAGTACTAAATCCGGGTTGAGGATTTGGAAGTTTGAGATGGATTTTGCGAGGTCACCTGCTGTGAATGTGTTCTGTTTTGAAACTTCTACTGTGAATGTTTCTTCATCTGCGTCAGCAATTTGCTGCTTGAAGCGTACTTTTTTGAGATTGAGTATAATCTCTGTAACGTCTTCTACTACTCCCTGGATGGTGGAGAACTCATGTTCTACGCCTTCTATTTTGACAGAAGTAATGGCAAATCCTTCAAGTGATGACAACAAAACCCTTCTCAAAGCATTGCCGACTGTAAGTCCATAACCTGGCTCCAACGGACGGAACTCGAAATGCCCTTTGAAATTGTCGGACTCGATGAGTACAACTTTCTCTGGTTTTATGAAATTTAATATAGCCATGTATGAAGGATTATTTTGAATAAAGTTCGACGATCAATTGTTCTTTGATATTCTCTGGTATCTGTACTCTTTCTGGCACAGCTTGAAATGTTCCTTCTTTGGTAGCCTCATTCCACTGCAACCACTCATAGTTTGAACGATTGTTGAGTGAATCTTCTATAACGCTCAAAGTTTTTGATCTCTCACGCACTGCGATGATGTCACCTTCTGAAAGCTTGTATGAAGGAATGTTCACTACATCACCATTCACTGTGATATGCTTGTGTGTTACGAGCTGTCTTGCGGCTTGTCTTGAAGGGGCAATGCCTAGACGGTAAACAACGTTGTCTAGTCTAGATTCGCACATTTGAAGTAGTACTTCACCTGTAATCCCTTTTGAGCGAGCGGCAGCCTTGAACATGTTTGAGAATTGTCTCTCTAGAATACCGTAAGTATATTTGGCTTTTTGTTTCTCAGCCAACTGTGTTGCGTATTCTGATTTTTTGGCTCTGCGCTTGTTGATTCCGTGCTGTCCCGGAGGATACTTTCTGCGTTCGAATGCTTTGTCGTCTCCAAAGATCGGTTCACCGAACTTACGCGCTATTTTAGTTTTTGGACCTGTATATCTTGCCATTTCTAATAAATTCTAATATTAAACTCTTCTTCTTTTTGGTGGGCGACATCCGTTGTGTGGTAGTGGTGTAACGTCTACGATTTCGCTAACCTCTATACCAGCGTTGTGAATAGTGCGAATGGCAGATTCACGGCCTGTACCTGGACCTTTAACATACACTTTTACGCGGCGTAGGCCAGCTTCGAATGCTACTTTTGCTGCATCTTCTGCGGCTACTTGTGCTGCGTATGGTGTGTTTTTCTTTGATCCTCTGAAGCCCATTTTACCAGCTGAAGACCATGAGATTACTTCTCCTTTTTTGTTGGTAAGTGAAATAATCACGTTGTTGAATGAGGCTTGGATATGTGCTTCACCATTGGCCTCTACGTTTACTACGCGCTTTTTTGCTTTAGCAGCAGATTTCTTGTTTTGTTTTGCCATGATTATTTCTTATTTGGTTGCTTTCTTCTTGTTGGCAACTGTTTTTCTCTTACCTTTTCTGGTTCTTGAATTGTTCTTGGTGCGTTGACCTCTTAATGGAAGTCCTAGACGGTGTCTGATACCTCTCTGGCTACCGATGTCCATTAAACGCTTGATGTTTAATTGAGTCTCTGAACGCAGCTCACCTTCTACTTTGAAGTTTTCTGCTAATGCCTTGCGGATATCATTGATTTCCTGGTCTTCCCAGTCATTGACTTTCTTGTTTTCGTCAACACCGGCTTTTTCTAAAATTTTCTTTGCAGCGCTTCTCCCGATTCCGTATATGTACGTCAATCCGATAACACCTCTTTTGTTTTTGGGTAAATCTACCCCAGATATACGTGCCATAATTAACCTTGTCTTTGTTTGAATTTAGGATTCTTTTTGTTGATGACGTACAAACGTCCTTTTCTGCGAACGATCTTACATTCGGAGCTGCGTTTTTTTACAGATGCTCTAACTTTCATTTCTTTTTGTTTTGATCTAACCTATTGGTTTTCTATTATAATTCTAATTAATATCTATAAGTGATACGGGCTTTTGATAAATCGTAAGGTGACATTTCTAGTTTTACTTTGTCTCCCGGTAGAAGTTTGATGTAGTGCATACGCATTTTGCCTGAAATGTGTGCTGTAACTACGTGATTGTTTTCTAACTCTACGCGAAACATAGCATTGGAAAGTGCTTCTACGATAACGCCGTCTTGTTCTATATGTTTTTGTTTTGCCATAAACTCTCTTAAGCCATTTTTCTTTTTACACGGTCTGTCTGCATCATACCATCATAGTGGTGATTGAGCAGATAGGTGTTGATTTGCTGAATGGTATCTAATGTCACACCCACGAGGATGAGCAAAGATGTACCTCCAAAGAAATATGCAAATCCCGCACCAACTCCCAATTTGTAGGCTATTGCCGGCAATATGGCAAGTATGGCTAGGAATATAGCTCCCGGTAGAGTGATTTTAGACAAAATGTCATCTAAGAAGTTTGCTGTATCCAAGCCTGGCTTTACACGTGGGATGATACCTCCGTTTCTTCTAAGGTCTTCTGCCATCTGGTTTACTTGAATGGTAACAGCAGTGTAGAAAAATGTGAAGAGGATAACCAATATACCAAACACTACGCTATACCAGAAGCTAAACGGATCACTAAGCTGTTGGAAAAATCCTGGGATGTTTCCTTCTTCGTAGATAACCCCAGCTAACACACCTGGCAAGAACATGATGGCCTGTGCAAAGATGATCGGCATAACACCCGCTGCATTTACTTTCAATGGAATATACTGTCTAACGGTATTGGTAAACGTCTTCATATAGTTGCTTCTGCCTCCTTGTGCACGGCCCACATATTGTACGGGTACTTGTCTCACACCCATTACTAATACTACGCAGGCGAGAATACACGCTAGGAATGCTACCACCTCAAAGAGAACGTATATACCTGGTTGCATTTGCACTTCAGATAAGAAAGCTCTTGGCAAATCAGCCATGATACCAATCATAATGAGAAGTGAAATACCGTTTCCTATACCTCTATCTGTGATTTTCTCACCCAACCACATGGCAAACATGGTACCTGCTACCAACAAAATGGTAGATGGAAACCAAAACCAGATGCTATCTGGTGGGATCACGTAAGCTGCATTAATAGCAGGATCTGAGTATGGTAAGAAGAAGTTTGTAACAGACGTTAAATAGGCTGGTGCTTGTACTAGACATATAGCAATAGTCAACCAACGGGTGATCTGAGTAATCTTCTTACGGCCGCTTTCACCGTCTTTCTGTAGTTTCTGGATGCCCGGCACAGCAAAGCCCATTAGCTGCACAACAATGGATGCAGAGATATATGGCATAATACCTAAAGCAAGAATAGAGGCTCTACTAAAGCCTCCACCTGTAAATGCGTTAAGTAAATCTAAGAAACCACTGCCGGAATCTCCTCCACGTGCAGATAGAATGTCTGCATCTATCACACTAAGGTCGATACCGGGTAAGGGCACGAAAGACCCAAATCGGTAAACGAGTATCATGGCAAGTGTGAAAATAATTTTGGTTCGAAGTTCTTCGATTTTCCAAATATTTCTGATGGTTTCTAAAAATTTGTTCATGGAGTCTTTACTTTACTAGTTCAACTTTCCCTCCGGCGTTTTCAATAGCTTCCTGTGCTGTTTTGGTGAACTTATCTGCTACGACAGTCACAGCGCTGTTGATTTGTCCTCTACCTAGGATCTTGATAAGATCTCTTTTGGAAGCCAAACCGTTGGTTACGAAAGTTTCCTTGTTGATTTCTCCGGTGATACCTTTAGTATCTATAAGGTTTTGGATAACATCTAGGTTGATACCTGTGTATTCAACACGATTGATATTGGTGAAGCCGAATTTAGGCGTTCTTCTTTGAAGTGGCATTTGACCACCTTCAAAACCAATTTTCTTTGAATAACCAGATCTAGATTTGGCTCCTTTGTGTCCTCTACCAGAAGTACCGGCATTTCCTGAACCTTCTCCGCGTCCTTTTCTAAATTTCTTCTTAGTCGATCCTTTTGCAGGACGTAATGATTCTAATTTCATTGTTGATGTTTTAAGAGCGCAAATATATTAATCTTCCACTTTCACAAGGTGATGTACTACCTGGATCATACCTCTGATCTCTGGTGTATCTGAATGTTCAACCGTTTGATTCAATTTTCTGAATCCTAAAGCTTCCAAAGTTCTTTTTTGGTTCTTTGGTCTTTTGATTGCACTACGAGTTTGGGTGATTTTTATCTTCTTCATTTTATTATCCTTTAAATACTTTACCCACAGGGATACCTCTCAAGCGTGCGATTTCACTAGGACTGCGCAGGCTCATCAAAGCTACCATAGTGGCTTTAACAACATTGTGTGGGTTGGAAGATCCTTTAGATTTAGACAATACATCATGTACACCTACAGACTCTAATACCGCGCGAACAGCACCACCGGCTATAAGACCTGTACCATGACTTGCAGGACGCATAAAGATCTGAGCTCCACCGTATCTTGATTCTTGCTCGTGTGGAATTGTATGACCTTCTAGTGGGATTCTGATAAGATTCTTTTTAGCATCTTCTACAGCTTTTGCAATTGCACTAGCTACTTCTTTTGATTTTCCAAGACCGAAACCAACTACGCCTTTCTCATCACCAACAACTACTATAGCAGAGAAGCCAAATGCTCTACCACCTTTAGTAACTTTAGTGACACGTTGTACACCAACTAGTCTGTCCTTTAAATCTAAACCGCTTGGTTTAACTCTTTCTATGTTTTTGAAACCTAACATTGCGTAATTGAATTAAAATTTTAAACCTGCTTCTCTTGCACCTTCAGCCAATGACTTGATTCTGCCATGATATACAAAACCGTTTCTGTCAAATACTACGGTTTCTATACCTGCCTCTTTTGCACGAGCAGCGATGCTCTTTCCTACTTCAGCAGAAACTGCTGTTTTGTTGCCATCAGCATTAAGTTCTTGATCTCTAGAAGAAGCTGAAGCTATGGTTACACCAGCATTGTCATCTATAAGCTGAGCATAAATCTCTTTGTTTGATTTATATACAGACAAACGAGGACGTTCTGAAGTGCCGAATATATTTTTACGTACTCTTTTTTTGATACGTATTCTTTTTTGTGTTTTATTGAGTGCCATATTACTAAGAATTATGCTGATTTACCTGCTTTTCTACGGATGATTTCTCCTACAAACCTTACACCTTTACCTTTGTAAGGCTCTGGCTTACGGAAAGATCTGATTTTTGCTGCAATCATACCCAACAATTGCTTATCATGAGACGAAAGTTTGATGATTGGGTTCTTACCTTTCTCAGATACAGTTTCCAAGCTCACCTCTTCCGGCAATTCTAAAATAATGTTGTGTGAAAAGCCCAAAGATAAGTCTAGTCTTTGTCCTTGGTTTGATGCTCTATAACCCACACCTACCAATTCTAGTTCTTTGGTAAATCCTTTATCTAAGCCTTCAATCATGTTATTGATAAGCGATCTGTATAGACCGTGTAATGCTCTATCGTCTTTATGATCAGAAGGTCTTTCTACTGTGATTTGGCCATCTTCAATATTAACTTCAAAGCCTTCTTTCACTTGCTGAGCTAGCTCAATCTTTCCGTTGGAAACGGTGATAAGATTGTCTTTGTTCTCAACCTTAATTCCAGATGGGAAATTAATAACTGATTTTCCTATTCTTGACATTGTATACTTACTTTAATGGGAATTAATAAACGTAACAAATAATCTCACCTCCTACGTTCTCATTTCTAGCCTGCTTGTCAGTCATCACACCATGAGATGTAGAAACGATGGCAATACCCAAACCGTTCAATACTCTAGGTAGTTCTGTAGCAGAGGCATATTTACGAAGACCTGGCTTAGACACTCTAGTAATTTTTCTGATTGCCGGAGTTTTGGTCTGCTTATCATATTTCAAGGCGATTTTGATGGTACCTTGAATGCTGTCATCTTCAAATTTGTAGTTGAGGATGTAACCTTGTTCATAAAGGATTTTTGTGATATCCTTTTTGAGGTTTGAAGCTGGAATTTCCACAAATTTGTGGCCAGCCATCATAGCGTTACGGATTCTAGTTAAAAAATCTGAAATTGGATCTGAAAACATACTTACAAATTATAAATTACCAACTAGCTTTTTTAACACCCGGAATCAGTCCTTGATTTGCCATTTCACGGAATGTTACTCTGGAAATACCAAACTGTCTCATATACCCTCTTGGACGACCAGTAAGTTTGCATCTGTTGTGCAGACGTACCGGTGAGGCATTTTTCGGAAGTTTTTGAAGTGCTTCATAATCTCCTGCCTCTTTTAGCTCTTTGCGCTTTTGAGCATATTTATCTACCAAAGCTTGACGTTTGCGCTCACGCGCTTTCATACTTTCTTTTGCCATTACTTATTTCTTTTTGAAGGGTAAACCGAATTTTTCCAACAAAGCCTTCGCTTCCTTATCAGTGTTTGCAGATGTAACAAATGTTATATCCATACCCTGTATTTTCTTTACTTTATCAATATCAATTTCCGGAAAGATAATCTGCTCTGTGATTCCCAGGTTGTAGTTTCCTCTACCATCAAAACCATTGGCACTGATACCGTTGAAGTCACGTACACGTGGTAAAGCAGAAGAAATCAATCTTTCAAGAAATTCATACATTTTCTCTCTTCTCAGTGTTACTTTCACACCGATTGGCATACCTTTACGAAGCTTGAAGTTTGCAACGTCTTTTTTGGAGATAGTTGGTACAGCTTTTTGGCCTGAAATAGCTGAAAGTTCTTCTAGAGCATAGTCTATAACTTTCTTGTCAGCTACTGCATCTCCCAATCCTTGACTGATTACAATCTTTTTAAGTTTTGGAACTTGCATCACGCTAGAGTATCCAAACTCTTCCATAAGCTGTTCCACAATTTTATCCTTATACTGAGCTTGTGGTCTAGGAATATAATTTGTAGTACTCATAATTAAACTGTTTTACCTGTTGTTTTAAGAAAGCGAACTTTCTTATCGTTTTCTGTTTTGTATCCTACGCGGCTTGCTTTACCTTCAGCGTCAACAAGAGCTACATTAGATATGTGGATACTCGCCTCAGATTCTACAATACCACCTTGCGGATTGTTAGCCGATGGTTTGGTATGCCTTTTCATGATCGCCACTCCTTCAACGATCACGCGATTTTTGTCCGGGAACACACGCAGTACTTGACCTTTGGTTCCTTTGTCTTTTCCAGACAAAACGATCACTTGATCGCCTTTTTTAATTTTAACTTTTGCCATGATGAGCAATCAATTATAGCACCTCAGGTGCAAGTGAAACAATCTTCATGTATTCTTTATCTCTCAATTCTCGGGCTACGGGTCCGAATACACGTGAACCTTTCATTTCCCCGTTATTGTCAAGCAATACGCAAGCGTTCTCATCAAATCTGATGTAAGAACCATCTTTTCTGCGCACTTCTTTTTTTGTACGTACTACTACAGCTTTTGAAACTTGGCCTTTCTTAGCATTCCCAGAAGGAGTAGCTTCTTTTACACTTACTACTATCTTATCTCCTACAGATGCATATCTTCTACCAGTTCCACCCAATACACGGATCACTAAAGCTTCTTTAGCTCCTGTATTATCTGCAACTCTTAATCTAGATTCCTGTTGTACCATGATTCAAATTATTTAGCTCTTTCTACGATTTCAACAACTCTCCAACGCTTATTCTTGCTCAAAGGACGAGTTTCCATAATGCGTACGGTATCTCCTTCGTTACAGTCATTCTGCTCATCATGAGCGGTATATTTTTTCGTTTTCATAACGAATTTTCCGTACATGGGATGCTTCATCCTTTTGGTTTCTGAAACTACGATGGTTTTGTCCATCTTGTTGCTAGTAACCAAGCCTATACGCTCTTTTCTTAAATTTCTTTCCATCACTAAATAAATTAAGCTTGTGATTTTTTCTTTTGAGTCAATGCCGTGTTTAGACGAGCAATATTTCTTCGCATAGAGCGCAATTGCATAGGATTCTCTATTTGAGACAGTTTATGCGTGATACGTAACTTGTCGTATTTCAATTTTTCTTCTTCCAGCTTTGTCTGGATGTCTTCAATTGTCAATTCCTGTATATCAATACTTTTCATGATCTCAATTATTTATTTACGTAGTCACGAGCTACAACAAACTTTGTTTTTACCGGCAATTTCTGCGCAGCAAGTCTCAATGCCTCTTCAGCAACTTCTTGTGGTACACCACCTATTTCAAAAAGGATTCTTCCAGGCAATACAGGTGCAACGAAATACTCCGGCGCTCCTTTACCTTTACCCATCCTTACTTCAGCAGGTTTCTTGGTGATAGGCTTATCTGGAAATATTTTGATCCAGATACTACCTTCTCTTTTCATATATCTAGTAGCGGCAATACGTGCAGCTTCTATTTGTCTTGCAGTAATCCATTTGGCTTCAAGTGACTTGATACCGAATGTTCCAAACGCTAGCTGATCCCCTCTGTGAGAAATACCACGCTTTACGTTTTTCTGCTGTTTTCTGAACTTTGTTCTTTTCGGTTGTAACATGATTTACGTTTCTGAGTTTATTAGGCTTTTCTGTCGCGTCTTCTTTCTCTTCCGCCACGCTTGCCAGCACCTTGTTTCTTTTGAAGCCCTACCAGCGGAGAAAGCTCTCTCTTACCGTAAACTTCACCTTTCATTATCCATACTTTGATACCCAATCTACCATAAGTAGTATGCGCTTCAGCAATATGGTAATCTATATCAGCTCTGAAAGTTGATAAAGGGATACGACCCTCTTTGTAAGTTTCAGATCTTGCCATTTCCGCTCCGTTCAAACGGCCGGAAACTTGTACTTTAATACCTTCTGCATTCATTCTCATGGCAGAAGCTATAGCCATTTTCACAGCACGTCTGTATGAGATACGGTTCTCAATTTGGCGAGCGATACTCTCAGCTACCAATGTAGCTTCGATTTCAGGTCTTTTGATTTCGAAAATGTTGATTTGAACATCCTTGTCGGTGATCTTTTTCAACTCCTCTTTCAATTTATCAACTTCCTGACCTCCTTTACCTATAATGATACCCGGTCTTGCAGTAGTAATAGTGATCGTAATAAGCTTAAGAGTTCTTTCAATGAAAATATTTGAGATACTTGCTTTTGAAAGACGGGCATTTAAGTACTTACGGATCTTTGCATCCTCTGCTATACGGTCACCGTAATCATTTCCACCATACCAGTTAGAATCCCATCCTCGGATGATTCCCAACCTATTTCCTATTGGATTTGTTTTTTGACCCATTTCTTAGTTATTATCTTCGTTTCTACTTCCTAAAATTAACGTAACGTGGTTTGAACGCTTTCTGATTCTGTGAGCTCTACCTTGTGGTGCCGGACGTAGTCTTTTCAACTGTCTAGCGCTGTCCACAAAAACTTCTTTCACATATAGATTAGCATCCTCCACGTTTTCCTCTTCATTCTTCACTTGCCAGTTTGCAATTGCACTTACTAGCAATTTCTCCAAACGCTCAGAAGCGTGTTGCTTAGAGAATTTAAGGATGTATAGAGCTTTGTTTACGTCCTCACCTCTGATAAGATCTGCCATGAGTCTCATCTTTCTTGGTGAAGTTGGACAGTTATTCAATTTAGCAAATGCCAAATCTGCCTTCTTTTCTTTGATCAGCGCAGCTGAGTTATGTTTTCTGATACCCATTGCTCTTATTTTTTACCTTTGTTCTTGTTGCCTGAGTGTCCTCTAAACGTACGAGTTGGAGAAAACTCACCCAATTTGTGACCTACCATGTTTTCTGTTACAAAAACCGGAATAAATTGCTTACCATTGTGTACTGCGATAGTCTGACCAACGAACTCTGGAGAAATCATCGAAGCACGAGACCAGGTTTTGATTACTGTTTTTTTACCGCTAGCGATATTGTCCTGAACTTTCTTATCCAGTTTGTAGTGGATGTAAGGTCCTTTTTTTAATGAACGTGCCATAGATTATTTCTTTCTTCTTTCTACTATTTGCTTGTTTGAAGCTTTCTTCTTGCTTCTAGTCTTATATCCTTTCGCAGGAATTCCTTTTCTAGATCTTGGTATACCACCAGTGGCTCTACCTTCACCACCACCCATTGGGTGATCTACAGGGTTCATAACCATAGGACGAGTCCTTGGTCTTCTACCTAGCCATCTAGAGCGTCCAGCTTTACCACTTACTTGTAGTTGGTGATCTGAATTAGAAACAGCTCCTATTGTTGCTCTACATTCAATAAGCACCATTCTCACTTCACCTGAAGGCATTTTCAGAGTTGCGTACTTACCTTCACGGGTCACTAGTTGAGCATATGAGCCGGCACTACGGGCAATGATTGCACCTTGACCTGGTCTTAGTTCTATGCAAGAAACTACTGTACCTAGAGGTATTTCTTTCAGCTTCATGGTATTTCCTACTACAGGAGCTACACCTTCGCCACTTTCAATCTTTTGGCCTACTTTCAAGCCATTTTGTGCTATGACATATCTTTTCTCTCCATCTTCATATTGCACCAAAGCAATATATGCAGATCTGTTTGGATCATACTCGATTGAGAGCACTTCAGCAGCACCTTCACGATTTCTTTTGAAATCAATGATACGGTACTTTCTTTTGTGTCCACCTCCGATATATCTCATAGTCATTTTACCGGAATGGTTTCTACCTCCGGATTTCTTCAATCCAAAAGTTAGAGATTTTTCCGGCTTGTTGGTAGTTACCTCATCGTAGTTGTTCACGATGCGGAAACGTTGCCCGGGGGTGATAGGTTTTAATTTTCTTACTGACATGATTCCTTCTTAATTTGCGTAAAAGTCTATTTCCTGTCCATCCTCAATTGCTACTATAGCTTTTTTGAGTCTATTGGTCTTACCCACTTGAAAACCTTTCTTGGTATACTTAGTTTTCACCGTAGGCACATACCGCATGGTTCTTACTTTCAGTACACTCACACCATACATCTTTTCTATAGCGTCCTTTATCTGCTCTTTATTGGCAGTATAAGACACGTAAAAAGAATAACGGCTGTTATTCTCGGCATCGAGTGTCGCTTTTTCGGTAATTACCGGTCTTAAAATAATACTCATCGCGTTTTACTTACTTAAATTTTCCTGTATTCTTTCTATCGAACTTTCAACAAGCACCAAATCTGAAGCATTCAGAATATCGTAACTTGTTAATTCCGAATAATTTACAACATTTACCTGCTTTAAATTTCGGGAGGACAAATATACGAAATTATTTGATTCACCCAACACTATAAGTGATTTTTTATCCTGCAGGCCTAAGTTGTTGAGTATCTGCATGAAATCCTTAGTCTTAGGAGCATCAAAACTGAAATCCTCCACAATCATGATTGCGTTGTCTTGCATTTTCTGGCTCAAAGCAGATTTCTTCGCTACTCTCTTTTGCGTTTTGTTCAGTTTAAAACTATAGTCACGCGGTACCGGACCAAATACTCTACCTCCTCCTTTGAAGAGTGGATTCTTAATAGAACCCGCACGAGCTGTACCTGTTCCTTTTTGCTTCTTGATTTTGCGCGTACTTCCCGCAATCTCATTACGTTCTTTGGCCTTATGAGTTCCTTGTCTCTGGTTTGCCAAGTATTGTTTCACTTCCAAGTACACAGTGTGCTCGCTTGGAGTGATGCCAAATACCGCCTCGTCTAGGGTTACCTTGCGAGCCGTTTCTTTACCGTTTATGTCAAGTACTGTTAGTTCCATTTTCTGATAATTACATATGAATTTTTAGGACCCGGCACTGCGCCTTTCACTATCAAAAGATTCTTGTCCTCATCTACTCTCACCACACGTAGGTTTTGGATGGTAGTATTCTTACCTCCCATTCTTCCTGCCATGCGCATTCCTTTAAATACTCTTGATGGATCAGATCCCGCACCAATAGATCCAGGAGCTCTCAATCTGTTGTGCTGACCGTGAGTTGATTGGCCTACACCACCAAATCCGTGTCGCTTAACAACACCTTGGAAACCTTTACCTTTAGAGATCCCGGTAACGTCTACAAACTCACCTTCTTTGAATAAATCTACTGTTACAGTATCTCCCAATGTAAGATCGTTCACAAACTCACCATAAAATTCCGCAACCTTTTTCTTTGGTGCAGTACCTGCTTTTGCAAAGTGCCCGGTAAGCGCCTTGCCAGCATTCTTTTCTTTCTTGTCATCGAAACCGAGTTGCACTGACGCGTATCCGTCATTGTCTTCAGTTCTGACCTGCGTAACGACACAAGGACCTGCCTCTATGATGGTACATGGAATGTTTTTCCCATTCTCATCAAACAAGCTAGTCATTGCAATCTTTTTACCTATGATTCCTGACATATTATTTGTAAAAAATTATAATTCTTCTTTTTTGGACAAAAATGTAGAGCAAGACAAGGTCTTACTCTACAATTGCTATTATTTTATATCTACTATACTTTAATCTCTACTTCAACACCACTAGGCAATTCCAGCTTCATCAAAGCATCTACTGTTTTGGCAGACGAGCTATAGATGTCTAGCAAACGCATATGCGAGTTGAGCTCAAACTGCTCACGCGCCTTTTTGTTTACGTGCGGAGAACGCAATACTGTAAAAATACGCTTGTTGGTAGGCAATGGTATTGGACCATTTACTATAGCGCCTGTGCTCTTCACAGTTTTTACGATCTTCTCTGCAGACTTATCTACCAAATTGTAATCGTAAGATTTCAGTTTTATTCTAATTTTCTGACTCATTTCTACTGACTATTTTTATTACTGACCCTTAGCTTTAGCTATTACATCTTCTGCAACGCTAGTAGGTGCAGCATCATATTTTTCAAACTCCATGGTAGATGTAGCACGTCCAGAAGATAGAGTTCTCAAGGATGTTACATACCCAAACATTTCAGACAAAGGCACAGAAGCTTTGATCACTTTTGCGTTGTTTCTATCACCCATACCACTAGGCACACCTCTTCTTCTGTTAAGGTCACCTACGATGTCACCCATGTTCTCTTCCGGAGTCAATACTTCCAGTTTCATGATAGGCTCCATGATAGTAGGCTTAGCTTTACGCGCTGCTTCTTTGAATCCAAGTTTCGCTGCAAGTTCAAATGATAGTTGATCAGAGTCAACAGGGTGGAAAGATCCATCCTTCAATACAATCTTCATAGACTCCACTTCATAGCCTGCCAATGGACCACTTTTCATAGCCTCACGGAAACCTTTCTCCACAGATGGAATAAATTCTTTTGGAATGTTACCACCTTTTATCTCATTCACAAATTGTAAACCTATTACTCCGTCATCTGCCGGTCCTAGGTTAAATACAATGTCTGCAAATTTACCTCTACCACCGGTTTGCTTCTTGTAAGTCTCTCTGTGGTCAGAAGAGCCCATGATAGCCTCACGGTATTCTACCTGTGGCTGACCTTGGTTCACCTCTACCTTAAACTCTCTACGCAAACGGTCTACAATAATATCTAAGTGAAGCTCACCCATACCAGAGATGATAGTCTGGCCAGAAGCCTGATCTGTCTTCACCTGGAACGTTGGATCCTCTTCAGCCAGTTTAGACAATGCCATACCTAGCTTATCTATATCAGACTTAGACTTAGGCTCAACAGCAATACCAATTACCGGATCTGGGAAGTCCATACTTTCTAGTACAATTGGATGCTTCTCATCACACAAAGTGTCACCAGTCTTTATATCTTTAAAACCTACAGCAGCTCCAATATCTCCAGCTTCAATGCGTTCAATAGGCTCTTGCTTATTGGCATGCATTTGATAGATTCTAGAAATACGCTCTTTGTTGCCAGATCTAGAGTTCTTCACATAAGAACCTGCATCTAGACCACCAGAGTAAGCTCTGAAGAATGCCAATCTACCCACAAATGGGTCAGTAGCAATCTTGAATGCCAATGCAGCAAACGGCTCATCTACAGACGGACGTCTTTTTTCCACCTCAAGCGTATCAGGGTTTGTACCTTCTATCGCATCAATATCTGTAGGTGATGGTAAGTAGCGACATACAGCATCTAGCATGAATTGTACACCTTTATTCTTGAAAGATGAACCACAAAGCATAGGGATTATGCTCATATCTAGTGTAGCCGCACGCAAAGCTGCATGCACTTCATCTTCAGAGATTGAATCCGGATCTTCAAAATATTTCTCAAGAAGGTCCTCATCATATTCAGCTACTGCCTCTATAAGTTTCCCTCTCAATTCTTCTACTTGCTCCTTCAAATCATCAGGAATTGGCACCACGTCAAAAGTTGCACCTTGCGTGTCTTCATGCCATATAATCGCACGGTTGGCCACCAAGTCCACAATACCTTTAAAATCTTCTTCGTCACCTATATTTAGAACGATTGGAATAGCGTTGCTACCCAACATTTCACGTACCTGATTACAAACGTTCATGAAGTCAGCACCCTGTCTGTCCATTTTGTTTACAAAACCTAGACGAGGTACTTTATAGTTATCCGCCAATCTCCAGTTGGTCTCAGACTGAGGCTCAACACCGTCCACAGCACTGAACAAGAATACCAACCCGTCTAGTACTCTTAGCGAGCGGTTTACCTCTACCGTGAAATCCACGTGGCCGGGAGTGTCAATGATGTTGAAGTGGAACTCCTTAGAGTCCTTAGTTTTATCCCCTTGTTCAGTTGGGAAATACCAGTTACAAGTAGTAGCAGCAGACGTAATGGTGATACCACGCTCTGCTTCTTGCTCCATCCAGTCCATGGTAGAAGCACCATCGTGCACCTCACCAATTTTGTGTGTTCTACCCGTGTAGAATAGAATACGCTCTGTAGTGGTAGTTTTTCCAGCATCAATGTGCGCTGCAATACCAATATTACGTGTAAATTTTAAATCTCTAGCCATAGTTTCAATTAGAATCTGAAGTGTGAAAATGCTTTATTGGCTTCAGCCATTTTGTGAGTATCCATACGTTTCTTCACAGCAGAGCCTTCCTCTTTAGCAGCTGCCAAAATCTCACCAGCAAGTTTCTGCGCCATAGACTTTTCGTTTCTAGCACGTGCATACTTGATGAGCCATTTCATAGCCATAGAAATCTTTCTATCAGGGCGTATCTGCATTGGTATCTGGAAGGTAGCACCACCCACTCTACGTGAGCGCACCTCTACGTGAGGCATCACGTTGGTCAGGGCATCTTTCCATACTTCTATCGCTGCCTTCTCATCATCCTCTTTTCTTTGCTCCACAATATCTATAGCGTCATAGAATACTTTGAATGCGATACTTTTCTTACCATCCAACATCATATTGTTTACAAATCTTGTAACCAATTGATCGTTAAACTTCGGGTCCGGCAATAGCGGGCGTTTTTTTGCTCTTGTTTTTCTCATTTTACCTTACAGATTATTTTTGTTTCGGACGTTTCGCTCCATATTTACTTCTTCTCTGCAAACGACCACTTACTCCCGCAGTGTCTAGTGCACCGCGTACGATGTGATAACGCACACCTGGTAAATCTTTTACCTTTCCGCCTCTCACCAATACTATCGAGTGCTCTTGCAAGTTATGACCCTCGCCTCCTATGTATGCATTCACCTCCTTACCGTTGGTTAGACGCACACGAGCCACCTTTCTCATTGCTGAGTTGGGTTTCTTAGGAGTTGTGGTGTACACACGCGTACACACACCGCGACGTTGTGGACTTGACTCCAGCGCAGCCGATTTACTCTTCTTAGTGAGTTTTGTTCTACCTTTTCGAACTAACTGTTGTATTGTTGGCATATAATATAATGTTCTTTTTTACTCCCCAATCTGCAAACTTTGCATAATTTTGGGGATGCAAAAGTACAAAAAAATCTCTAATTACCAAATCATTTTACATTAATTTTTTTGTACTCAACACTTTGCAAAAAACAGATTCCAAATCATATTATCCCAGATCAACATCAAATTTTTCAAAATTTTTGTCTTGCTTCAAGTGGCAGCTTTTTATTGCTTGATCATTGATACTAAGGAAAACACTTTTGAATTTGGAACGATTTATTTTCCCTAAAACATTCCACATTTTTAAATTTTTTTTTTGGGTGGCACCCTTTTCCGGGCAATATTCGGCAATGTTTTTAGATTGGAAATAACTTTAAGTAAACCGCCTATACCCCTAATAATCAGTTGTAAAATACCCGGAAAAGCGTCGGTGTACGGCTATTACTCCGCAGCAGCCAAGTGGCCTTCAGTCCTCGCAGACGGGTTTTCTTTATTCTCTCAACCCCGCTGCTCGGCTTCAGGCAGCACTTGTCTGCTTTGCGGGGTAGCCGCCTCCCACCTGCCGCGGGTGAATGGAGTGGCGCTTAGAGCATTATTTATTGTATCAATGAATTGAAGCGGCGAGAATAATATTTTTTATAGCAGAAATGATTCATTTCGGCCTTGTTATCAATTTATACCTGCATTCAGGCGAAGCAAATTGAAGACCCACTTAAGAATGTTATTCAGAAAAATTATTTCAACTGTGTTTTTAATGCTATTTGAATAAAAAATCGTTCATCTAGGCTTCCTGGATTATTTTATGTTTGAATGGATAAACAAATTTTCCATTGAGAAGATTCTTCATTTCTATTCGCAAATTTGGCAAAGTATTAATTTCATTTTCTGTCACTTCGAGACGTTTTTTGTGCAGAAGTGATTGTCCTTTTTATTTCAGCGACTTTTGGCACAAAAAACCCTCAGTGACCGTGGGTTTTTAGTGATAGATTCTTTTTCGTCACTTCGAGACATTTTTTGTGCAGTGGCGATTTTCCTCTTTATCTCAACGATTTTTGGCACAAAAAACCCTCAGTGAACGTGGGTTTTTAGTAATAGATTCTTTTTCGTCACTTCGAGACATTTTTTGTGCAGTGGCGATTTTCCTGTTTTCTCAATGACTTTTGTCACAAAAAACCCTCAGTGACCGTTGGTTTTTAGTGATAGATTCTTTTTCGTGACTTCGAGACATTTTTTGTGCAGTGGCGATTTTCCCATTTTCTCAACGGATTTTGGCACAAAAAACCCTCAGTGACCGTGGGTTTTTAGTGATAGATTCTTTTTCGTCACTTCGAGACATTTTTTGTGCAGTGGCGATTTTCCCATTTTCTCAACGGATTTTGGCACAAAAAACCCTCAGTGACCGAAGGTGGTTTATGTGCGATTCTAGATCGATAGAGAGGTTGCAATACAACGTCTGTACAAGCATTGCTAGGTCTGTTCAAGTGGTAGAGACGTTGCATTGCAACGTCTGTGCAGGCATTGTAACGTCTGTACGTGTGTTTGCGTGTAGGTGTATAGTAAAAATGGCCTGCGCTGTATGGCCTAGCCCCGATGCGAGCGGAAATCCTTGCAATGCCCACAGCCTAGGCAGCTGCCAGGGTTTTGGGTACTGGAGCGATAGCGGACGTGCCCAAAACTCGGCAGATGCGGCTGTAGGCGAGCAAGATTGCAGCGGGCAGCGGGAAATAGCTCCTAAAAAAAATACCGCTCTTGCTGTGCAAAAACGGTATCATTATTATTTGTTTTGAGTTGTGTACTGCGAATCAGGTGGCTTTTTCTGCGCTATATCTGGCGGCTGTGAGCTCACGTGATATGGCTGTTTTTTCTATTCTAAGCTTGCCTGCGGAGGTTTCAAGGATGACGATGTCATCATGAATTTCACTGATGCGGCCGTGTATGCCGGCTGTTGTGACTACGCGGGTGCCTACGCTTATTGCTTCCTGAAAGCTTTTCTCTTTTTTCTGTTTCTGGACTTGTGGACGTATTATGAAAAACCACATGATGACGAACATGAGCCCAAAAAACAGCATTGATGTGAATCCATCACCGCCCATATTTCTGGTTTACGAGGTTCTTAATTAAGGTTTTCTAATCTTGGGGCAGGCAATTGTGCTGGCTGTTGCATTTGCTGCGGTGCCGGCTGTGGCGCTGCTGCTCCACCTACTACGTTGGCCTTGATGCGGAATGTCTCTGTCATGGCACTGGTGTTGGTGGTGAGTGTTACAGTCTTGGTCTGCGATCCGTTGTTGGCAGGTGCTGTGAACTTGACGTCTAGTGTTCCTGTTTCACCTGGTGCAATTGGCTGATCTGAGTATTTGGGAACTGTGCAACCACAAGAAGCTTTGGCATTGGTGATAAGAAGTGGAGACTGTCCTGTGTTGGTAAACTCGATGGTCTTGTCTGTGGTGCTACCTGCTTGCACGTCACCTAGGTCAAATATATCTGTCTCAAATGTCATCACGGGAGCTGTAGCGGGATCTACACTAGCCGGTGTTGTGGCCGCTACTTCTGTTCCAGTAGTGGCTGGTGTGGTAGTGGTGGTGTTTGTGGTTTCTTTCTGACAAGAAACGAATGCTAAGGCTACGAAGCCTGATAATAGGATTTTTTTCATAATTTCTAAAGTATCATTTATTGAAAACTATCTGCAAAGTTACAAATTTTTACATCATTCCACGAGCGCTCTTGCGTAGTCTTCCGTTTTCCTCTAGTTCATGGAGTACTTTGTCTAATATGCCGTTGATGAATGTGTTGCTATTGGGTGTGGAGTAGTCTTTGGCGATCTCAAGGTACTCATTGATGGTGACTTTGGGTGGAATACTAGGGAAGAATAAGAATTCTGTGATGGCCATTTGAAGTATGATGCGGTCTAGGAGTGCCATGCGCTCTAGTTCCCAATTGCTGGCTTTCTCATCTATGATGCGCATTGTTTCTGCATCATTGGCTATGGTTTTGAGATAAAGATCTATGGTGAAATCTAGGTGCTCATCATCTGAGAGGAGTTTGTAGAGTTTGGTGCGCTCATCACTTTTTGCAGTGAAAGATTTGAGGGTGTTGAGCACCATGGAGTTGGCGATGTGCAAATCGTCTGCCCAGTGCAGGTTTTTGTCTTCTAAATAAGCGAGGATCTCTTCATTGGGTGCTATGTATTCTGTAAATAGGTGTACTATAGCTTCGCGGTCGCGGTTGAAACCATGTTTCACATCGGCCATGTAATCACGGTAGTATTGGCTCTCTGTGAATTCTTTGAAGATTTTGGTGGTGTATATGTTCTCGTTTTCCCAGCTCCATTGTGAGTTTTTTTCAATGAAATCACTGAGTTGCGGGTTTTGTGCGAGTATGCGGAAAATGGCATTTTCACTGAAACGCATGTTTGGGTTGAGTTCTTGCTCTGTAGGGAAGTTTTTGCTCTTGCCTATTTGTATGCGATGGTCTGCCTCTGATTTGAAGCTGAGTACTAGGCTGAGTAGTAATAGATACAGGTCTTGGACGTCCTCTATGCCTTTGAGCATATTTTTCTTGACTAGAGCCACTTCTTCATTGCCTCTGTAGTAGGCGTAAATGGATTGCATGGCTTTGGCTCTGAGTTGTCTTCTTCCTAACATTTGTGCGTGTAATTGGAATGCAAAAATATCATTATCTGAGCAACTGACAAGTATAATTGCTGTTTTGCTTCTTGGGAAGATTTTCTATCTTTACCGCTGCAATGACAGAGAAATTACAAGAATACAAGACTTTCTTGGACGCAGCTGTGGAGGAGCACGTTTTCCAAGAGGAGCCCATAGAGCTATTTGAGCCCATAAATTATATACTTGCTTTGCGAGGCAAGAGGTTGCGACCGATCATCACTTTGATGGCTTGCGATCTGTTTTCTAACGACTATCACGTGGCGCTGAAACCGGCGCTGGCAATGGAGTTTTTTCACAACTTCACGTTGATGCATGATGATATAATGGACTCTGCTACCATGCGCCGTGGGAAATCTACTGTGCACCGCAAATTTGGGGTGAATGCAGCTATACTCTCCGGCGATGCTTTGCTGATAAAGTCTTATCAATATTTTGAAGATGTACCTGAACACTTTTTCAAGCCTCTGGTAGTACTGTTTTCTGAGACCGGGATGCTCATATGCAAAGGCCAACAAATGGATATGAATTTTGAGAGTCGTAGCGATGTGACTGAGGAGGAATACATGGAAATGATATTCTACAAAACCGGTGCTCTGACGGCCGGCGCTTTCAAAATTGGGGCTTTGCTAGGCAATGCATCTGCTGAGGACGCTGAGCATATGTATGAATTTGGTAAAAATCTTGGTATTGCATTTCAATTGAAAGATGATCTGCTAGATGTGTATGGTGACAAAGCGGCAGTAGGGAAAAAAATTGCGGGTGATATTCTTGAAAATAAAAAAACCATCTTGTACATAGAAGCTATGAAATTGGCGAATGAACAGCAGAAAGATGAGTTGCTATTTTGGTATTCAAAAAGCACGGATAATGTGGACAAAATATATGCTGTAACCGCAATTTTTGACAAGCTGGACGTTGACAAAAAGATAAGCCAGAAGATTGAAAAATATACAATTTTGGCCAAGAAATCTCTGGAAAATGTGAGTGGAAATGTGAAGAGCAAAGATCTTCTGTATTCATTTTCTGATTACTTGATTGGCCGAACTAGCTAACTGAGTAATGGATTTTCGTACGCGAATACCGCTGGAGGTTTCTGAGAAGAAGATTTCACATGACAGCGTGGTGCTGTTGCTGGGCTCTTGTTTTGCTGAAAATATGGGCCAACTCATGAGGGACTACAAATTTCCGGTGCTCATAAACCCTTTTGGTATCCAGTTTCACAGTATGGGTATAGAAAATGCCTTGATGAGAATGTACAGCTGTGAGCACTACACTGAGAATGAAATATTCCAGAATGGGGACTTATTTTTTAGTTGGGACCATAGTGCTCATTTTTCATCTCCGAGTAAGAGCAAAATTCTACACCACATAAACAACGCAATAGATTCTGGCAATGCTGTACTACAAAAAGCCAATGTGACTATAATAACGCTTGGCACTGCATGGGTGTATAAGCTGGTGGACGCTGAATATATTGTAAGCAACTGCCATAAAGTTCCGGCTAGAAGATTTAAAAAATTGCTGCTTCCCTCCTACGAAATTCTGGGTTCGCTCAGAAGGATTGTGGCGTTGCTACAAGATGTAAATCCTGGAATGGAAATAATATTCACTGTGAGTCCTGTGAGACATATAAAGGATGGATTTGTAGAAAACAACGTGAGCAAAGGCAGGCTGCTGAATGCGGTGTATGAGGTAGTGCAAGAAACGCTGGCAGTATCTTACTTTCCGAGTTACGAAATAGTAATGGATGAGCTGCGTGATTATAGATTTTACAAAGACGATTTTCTACACCCAAATGATCAGGCACTAAAATATATTTGGGAAAGGTTTGCAGATGTGTATTTCACCACAGAAACGCAAGGCCTGAATGATGAGATTGCCAGCGTAAGACGTTCACTTGAGCACCGACCTATAAATCCACATAGCATAGCCCACAAGAAGTTCAGGTTTGACACTTTGAAAAAACTTGAGCAGTTGGCACAAGAGTTTCCACGCGGCACCTTTGATGTGGAAATTGAATTTCTAAAAAAGCAGTTGCATGAAACTCATTGATTCTCATATTCATTTCTACTCAGAAGAGTACGCTGAAGATAGGACAACTCTAATGGAGGAAGCCGTACAAGAAGGAATACAGCAATTTTATCTTCCCTCTATAGATTCTAGCTACTACAACAGTATGCGAGAATGTGAAGAAAAATTTGGGACAGAAAGTATGCAATTAATGATGGGTTTGCACCCTGTGTATGTGAAGCCAGACACATATGAAGCAGAATTGGAATTTGTGGCGGAACAGTTGCAGAAAAGACAATTTGCAGCCGTGGGAGAAATTGGGATTGATCTGTATTGGGATGTTACCACTCTTGAGATTCAGAAACACGCATTCAAAGAGCAAATCACTTTGGCGAAACAATGTGATCTGCCGATTGTGATTCACTCACGTAATAGCTACAATGAGGTGATGGAGGTGCTACAGGATGCAGGAAGAGGAACAATTTCCGGCATTTTTCACTGCTTCACCGGTAGCGAAGAGGAAGCTCTGAGGGTAATAGATATGGGCATGAAAATAGGGATTGGTGGAGTGTTGACCTTCAAAAATGGTGGGATAAACCAATGGATAAAAAATATAGATTTGGAGCATATTGTTTTAGAAACCGATGGTCCATATCTAGCTCCTGCTCCCTATAGAGGTAAACGCAATGTACCTGCTTACTTGAAAATTGTTGCTCAAACTTTGGCAGATATACATGAAAGACCTTTGGTAGAAGTTGCTGCAATCACGAGCGAAAACTGTTTGAAGGTTTTCAAAACTTACGATTGATGAAGCCCCAAAGGTTTGATGATTGTAAAATTTCTATTATTTTTTGATTAAAGGCTCTATTTCCTCCATACGCATACCACGCGAGCCTTTGACAAGAATCTGGGTGCTTTGTAAATTTGTGCTCTCTAGGAAGCTGCGCAGTTCGCCCATTGTACGGAATTTGAACAAATTGGGATGTGCAATTTTTGTCTGAGAAAACCATTCACCCACGAACAGGATTTCGTGAAAGTCTAAGTTAGATACAAGTTCTGCAATTTTGGTATGCTCTGCCATGCTAAACTCTCCAAGCTCAAACATATCTCCCAGGATCACTGCCTTTTTACCGGGCGCATGAGCAAAGTGTGAAAGAGCTGCCACCATACTGCTTGGATTGGCATTGTAGCAGTCTAAAATGATGGTTTTGGCGCCATGCGAAATTTTCTGAGATCTATGATTTGATGGATTATATTCTCTGACAGCTTGAATAATATCCTCCAATGGGATCTGAAAATGCAAACCAATGGACACCGCTGCGGCAATGTTTGCGGCATTGTAGTCGCCAATGAGTTGAGATTCTATTTTGTGGGCCGAGTACCAAACCGTGGCATTGTCTGTATCCGGAGCAACTTCAAATTCATAATTGGCAGATTGATTGAAGGCAAAACTGATGCTATTTATATCCTTAGCTTTGGAGACCTGTACAACATCCGATTTGTTGAGCAATACAGATCCATCATGATTTCGGAGATAGCGATACAATTCTGATTTTGCAGATACAATATTTTCTTTACTCCCAAAGCCTTCTAGATGCGCTGAGCCAAAATTGGTGATATAGCCGATATCCGGTTGTGCTATTTCACAAAGGTCAGCAATTTCATTGAGGTGGTTGGCTCCCATTTCTACAATTGCAATTTCATGACTGGTGTCTATGCTGAGCAAAGTAAGGGGAACACCTATGTGATTGTTGAGATTGCCTTGTGTGAATTGCACCTTGAATTTCTTCCCTAACACGGCGGCCATGAGTTCTTTGGTTGTAGTTTTACCATTGCTACCGGTAAGCGCAATGATAGGTATACCCATTTTCTGACGATGATACTTGGCAAGTTTTTGCAATGTATGGAGCACATTTTCAACCAAAAGATAGTCCACGTCTGAGTATTGGCTATCATCTATCACGGCTGTCAATGCGCCTTGCTCTACAGCAGATTTCGCAAATGTGTTTCCATTAAAATTTGGACCACTGAGAGCGAAAAACATTTCGCCTTCTTTCACCTTTCTGGAGTCTGTAGATACACCAGTAGATTGCTGAAATACTTTATAAATTGCTTCTAAATTTACCATAATTCAAACCATGCTAATAGGGTGTAAAGATATAAATTCGCAGATATCTACTTCTTAGCTATTATAAAAACCGATTTGAAAAAATATGAGGCAAAAAAAAAGCCGCTAAATAGCGGCTTCAAATTCATTATCAATCACTTAAAAATAATTAGGCACCTCGTTTAGATCTTTTTGATCCCATTTCCTCATTGCCTGTATAATCTTGTGCTACGCGGAATCCGATCCAAGCGGCAGCAGAAGCTTCATGATGGTATCTTCTTTGACCTGCGTCTAGCCAGAAAATATCATCTGCCCAAGAACCACCTTTCACTACTCTCAAACCTTTGCTGATTTCTGAGAAGCGCTGTTGCTCATCTCTTTCCATGATTACTCTACCTTGATCATCCACTACGAAGTTTCTAACTGGTGAGTTATACATCGCATCATTAGTATCTGTAGGATCCACTTCATCATTACCCATATCAAGTGAAGACTGGTAGTCACCATCGCGGTAATTTCTTGCATCTTCTATTACCTCTCTACGATATTGTCCCGGTAAACCTCTTGCAAGAAGTTGACCTGTGTTGAGTGTATCATATGTAAGTTCTCCTTCTTGGATAGTTTCATAACCACCTTGCTCATTTTCTATACGACGAGTATAAATATTACCTCTGAAGTAATTGAAATCATTGGCTTCATCATCAATGATTGGACGATAAACGTCTGCTGTCCATTCTGCAACGTTACCCATCATACCATATAAACCAAATGGATTGGCAGGGTACTTTCTTACATCATTGGTGATAGCAGAGCCGTCATTACCCCATCCTCCAATACCGGAGTAGTCACCTCTACCTCTTTTGAAGTTGTCGATAAAATCACCGCGGTTTCTACCTCTTTCTTTACGGATGTTGTAACCAGCTACCTGCTTCTCTTGGTACAAGTTGTATTCTCTATCATCTGTGAGCGCCAAAGCAGCAAATTCCCATTCAGCCTCTGTAGGTAGTCTGAATTTTGCAACCAAGTTTGAGTTCATTGAAGTTCTGTAGTTGATACGAGGGTTTGGATTTTTAACGTTGATGCTTTTGAACATTTTCGTTGTATCAATCACATCAGTACCTTGGAACACCTCATCTGGATTCTGCTTAAATCTTTCGGTGTCAAAGTGATTTGCTCCCAAGTTTACAGATTCATCTAGGTAAAGATCTTTGTTTATAAAACCTTTATCCATCATGGCTCTTTCATTAGCGCGGTTTGTAAGCCATTCACAATATCTTTCTGCCTGCAGCCAGCTAACCCCTACTACAGGATAGTAGTCAAATGATGGATTTCTCAAATATTCGTTTACGAAGATGTCGTTTCTTGAGAGTCTATTTGCCCATACAGCAGTATCTGGAAGGATACCGTCGTTTATGATTTTGTTGTTGGGATCACTTGATGGGAATACATAGGCAATCCAAGCCATATATTCTTTATACTCATAGTTGGTAACTTCTGAATCACCAAGGTAAAACGTTCTTACCTGCATACGACGTGGAGTGTTATTCCAATCGCGCATAACATCGGTTTTTACGTTACCCATGGTAAAAGAACCACCTTCTACCAGCACCATACCATGCCAAGCTTTTTCTTTGTCTTTCTTTCCGGTAAAGAACCAGCCTTTCTGGTCATTAGGTTTCCATCCGGAGCGGCTGGTGAACTTTTTAGTTCCTCCTCCACCAGATTTACCGCTTCCGCCGCAACCTGTGAGTACGAATACAAAAATTCCCGCCAAAACGAAAATGAACGCGCTTCTATTCATTTGTAGATTGTATTATTCTAAATTGTTTAAGTCTGCAAAGTAAAGTAATTTGAACCAAAAATGCAATTTTACTTGCACCTAAATAACGAGCCTCTATTTTATTTATTGTAAGTGAAAAATATTTTTTTCGTTAATTCGTTTCAATGTCTATGCGAAAATCCATTTCCGTTGCTTTGTTTTTCACTGTAAATCTTTGTCTATCACAGAGTTTTACCATTCAATGGGAAGCAATGCGTACGGTTTCTTATTCAGAAACCAAATCTATGCAACTGCCTTCTATCCAAGGAGGTTATCATGATGAGCATTTTATTCCGCATTTTTCCTTTCTAGAGGAAACTCAAAATTTTGAGCAATTTGACATGATAGATGTCATATCAGAAAACGTACCCAAATCACAATTGGGAGAAATGCCATTATATGGAATTCCACAGCAACCGGAATTTATTGCAAGAGTAGTAAAAAGTGGTAACCAACTGCGCAAACTCATAGATGTAACAGGTTTTTACAAACAAGGCAATCAAATTAGACGAATTGTAGGTTTTCGTATCACAGCACAGCCTGCACCTATAAATACTGTAGTGCATAGTACATCACCAATCGCTCCGGTTCTGTCTTCAGAGAATGGTAGAACGTATAAGATTAGAGTAGATACCACAGGAATCTTTAGATTGGATTATGATTTTTTTGTTCAAAATAACATCCCTGTGGATTTCAATCCACAGCGTTTAAAAATCTACGGAAACGGAGGACAAATGCTCCCGGAAACTGTGGCACATTTCAGATATAGAGGCCTGCAAGAAAATGCAATCTATGCACATGGTGCAGAGGACGGAGCCTTCAATCCCGGGGATTATTTTTTGTTTTATGCGCAAGGACCTCATGGAATATCTCGCCTAAAAAACAATGAAATTTCCAGCCCACAGATTCATACATATAACTTATATGAGGAACATGCTTATTATTTCATTCAAATAGAATCTTCGGGGTTTGGCAAGCGTATTCAAGAGCAGCCACAGGTAGCACCCGGGGCAAATACATTCACAAATTTTGATCAAATATTGTGGTTTGAAGAAGATAATCTCAACATTCATAATTTAGGTAGACAATGGTTTGCAAATCATTTTAGCCTTGAGACTTCTAAGCAAATAAGCTTTGAGCATACAGGAAGTGCACAGAGCGATATTAGGTTGCAATATAGAATGGTAGGCAATCAAGCCGCCAACATACCTTTCAACATTACTTTGAATGGACTACCCACTGCAAATGGTTCTTTCATAGGGAGTGGTCCGGCTAATTTTGAAGAAAGACAAGGATTTGGCGTCGTTGCTGCCGACTTTCCATTCAATGTAAACATTCAAGTGAATAATGCCAGCAATCCTGCCGGTATGGTTTATTTAGATTTTGTTAGATTGTCATTTAAGCAAGCATTGAATTTTGGCAGCCAACAGTTAGGATTTCGTTGGTTGGATAATATAGTTCCGGGAGCCAACTACTCTTTTCAATTGGGTGGATCACCGGAGATGGTGTGGGACGTGTCTGACATCACAACAGCTCAATTGATGACTGGCAACGCAGGTGTCTATAATTTTCTAGCCAAACCAGTCACTTTCCCTAATGAGTTCATTGCCTTCAATATTGCACAGGCGATGATTCCTGAATTTGTCTCGCTCACAGAGCCACAGGCATTGAGCAATCTTTCAGGTATAGATTATTTGATTGTATCTTACCCTGAGTTTCGTACACAAGCGCAAAGGCTGGCAAACTATCACGCTACATATAGCGGCGTCACTACAGCCATTGTCACACCACAGCAGATTTACAATGAGTTCTCTTCAGGAGGTCAAGATATCAGTGGCATCCGAGATTTCTTCAAATATCTTTATGAGCAGAACAGACCCCTGCAGCACGTATTGCTCTTTGGTGATGCCTCTTACGACTTCAAAGATAGAATCCCCAATAACACCAATTACGTTCCAAGTTTCCAAAGCTATTCCAGCAATTCACTTTCGGGTAGCTATGTGGCAGACGATTTTTTTGGAATGTTAGATGATACAGATATTGGAGTTTTACCCAATAATCTCGACATCAACATTGGGCGGATGACCATTGACAATCTCACAGAAGCACGTGCGCTCACTGACAAAACTTTGGCTTATTACAACGCACTTCCCGGTCAAGGCACAGCATTTGGGGATTGGCGTACAAACGTACATTTTGTTGTAGATGATTATAATCGCGGTCCAGGCCAAGCCTTTCATACTCCGGTTGATCAAAATAGTGCACAACTTTTAGAAACCTTACAGCCCTATCTCACATTACGCAAACTCTATGCAGACGCATTCCCATGGGAGGGTTCTGCAGGTGGCTTTCGATTTCCACAAGTAAATGAAGCCCTTGTGAATGCGATTGAAACCGGAACTTTACTAGTGAATTATTTCGGTCACGGTGGACCAAATGGCTGGGGACAAGCCAGGCTTTTCACACAAAATGAAATAAGCCGACTCACCAACTTCAACTCACAATTCAGCAGGCTACCTTTGTTTTTAACTGTGACTTGCGACTTCACCGTGTGGGATATCCCAGAAATTGCTTCCGCAGGCGAAATGCTCATGAAACGACCACAAGGTGGTGCTGCCGCTATGATCACTACTAGCCGAGAGATTGGAGTGCATTATGGAATCAGCATCAATGACAAAATCATTCTAGAACTCTTTACCGAAGTCAATAACAATTATAGATCGATTGGTGAAGTGATGCGCATTGTAAAGACCCAACATGTTGTGGGAAGCGATGGTCTTAAAGTAAATGTATTGGGAGATCCATTATTTTCACTGGCAAGACCATATCGTGACATCACAATAGAAACCATCAATGACATCCCTGCTCAGAATTTTCAGGAAACCCTGCGCGCCATGGACTTTGTTTCTATAGAAGGTTACGTCAATGAAGCTGGCGTAAATAATATAGACCCTAGTTTCAATGGCACCTTGCAAGGCTCACTTTTTGACAAGCCTGAAAGCATTACTACTCTCAACAACCCTGGCGACTTGGATGTTCTCACCTATGAAGAGCAAGTAAAAAGATTGTATCGTGGCGGAACAGATGTTCAAAATGGTAGATTTAAACTTGAGTTTTACATACCCAGAGATATAAATTTTGACTTGGGCAACGGCAAACTTTTACTCTATGCTACAAATGAGCAAGAAGACGCAAAATTTAGCCGAAATGATATTTCTATAGGTGGCATCAATCCCGCAGGTCTAGATGACAACGAAGGGCCAGGCATCAAGTTGTATATGAACAATCTAAACTTCGCTCCAAAAGGCATCACAGACAGAAATCCATTCCTACTCGCTTGCCTCACAGACAGCACTGGTATCAATGCAACTGGTGCCGGCATTGGACATGACATCACCTTTTATTTAGATGGCAGAGTACAAGAAACTAAAGTGCTGAATGAGTATTTTGAGGGTGGTGACTCCTCTCCTTGTGTGAACCCAGCGCTTAGAAATTTCCAAAAAGGCAAAGTTCTATACCCGCTCAATAATTTAAGCTTGGGCGAGCATACTGTTACTTTCAGAGCTTGGGACATCAACAACAATTCTTCTACAGCTACTTTAGATTTTGTAGTTATGGAAAGTGGCGAGCAAAATCTGCATATCAATCGTTTGCTCAATTGGCCCAACCCATTTACCACCCATACCTATTTCCATTTTGAGCACAATTGCCCGGAAGCACTCGAAGTGCAAGTCCAAATATTTTCGGTTGCCGGGAAGTTGGTAAAAACGATTAGACAACATGTAAGTTCAGCGCCATTCCGAGAAGGATACCGTACAGATAAGTTTGCCATCCCTTGGGATGGACTAGATGATTTTGGCAACAAAATCGGAAAAGGTGTGTATATTTACCGCACCATTGTCAGAGGCAGCAACCCAGACACATGTGTGGGCACCGCCACTGCTACAGAAAAGTTAGTTATCTTGAAATAATAAACCTAATATAATTCTGTTATATTGAAATGAAATCAATCAAAAAATTACTACTTCTAGCCGCCTGTGGTATGACCTTCATACCGATGGCCGCGCAAGAAGGACAAGAACTGGAAACTGCACGTTATAGACCTGTTCTCACAGGTGCACCATTTTTACGCATCTCACCAGATGCTCGTGCAGGTGGTTTAGGTGATATGGGTGTAGCTACAAGCACAGACGCCTTCTCACAATATTGGAACCCCGCAAAATATGTGTTTTCCCGCAACTTTTCAGGTGTGGGTGTTTCCTATACACCATACCTCAGTGCTATCACAGATGACGTTTTCTTACTGAATGCTAGCTTTTACACCTTTTTAGGAGATGAAGAGCGTAGTACCATAGCTGCAAGTATCTATTATTTCAATGCTGGTCAAGTGGACCTTACGCAGATTGTGGGCAATCAGTTTGTAAATATAGGTCAAGCCAATCCCAATGAATTTTCCGTAGATGTTTCTTACGGTCTTAAACTCACAGATTTCTTTGGTATGGCGGTTGCCGCAAGATACATCCGTTCAGATCTTTTCAACAATGACCAAGATCCTACTACCAAAGCAGGTAATTCATTTGCAGTAGATGTGGCAGGTTTTTACGAATCTCCACGTATATCTGGTAACACTTTTGACAGCCGCATCCGTGCCGGTTTCAACGTGAGCAATGTGGGTCCAAAACTTAGCTACTCAGACTCAGAAGAGTCAGAAAGCTTCTTGCCTACCAACCTAAGATTGGGTGCGGGCTATGATTTCATCCTAGATGACTACAACCGTGTATCTGTAGGGGCAGAAGTAAACAAACTCTTAGTTCCCACGCCAAATGTTCCTATCCGCAATGCTGCAGGAGACATCGTGTATTATGATGTGCCAAATGTAGGGGTAGTATCAGGGATATTCCAATCATTCAGTGATGCACCGGGCGGCTTTTCAGAAGAGCTTAAGGAGTTCACTTGGGCATTGAGCGCAGAGTACGTTTACAACAACGCTTTTGCATTCCGTGCGGGATATTTCAATGAAAGTATGGAAAAAGGGGCAAGACAATACGCTACATTGGGTGCGGGACTCGCATTCAACGCATTTGGACTAGACCTCTCCTACCTCATCCCTACCAACAACATCAACAATGCATTAGAAAACACTCTAAGATTCTCGCTCACTTGGAACTTCGGTGGCGAAACTTACAGTAGCTACGACTACTAAAATCATATCTTCATATCACATAAAAAGCTGCCTCAAAGCAGCTTTTTTTTATGTGTTAAATCGGCTTAAAACTTTTTTGCATAAATACTTCACACCCTCCAATCAACAATTATAGATAGTAACCAATAAATTCAATAAAAAGCATCACGCACAAGACGAATTGTAAGTTTATAGCTGAATTTTATTTTTCTAGGCGCATAAGCCTCGAAACCTCGGATGCAAATTATTTGGCTATATGTACGAATCTTTTGGCTACAAAAATGTTGCAAAACGTCTGCTGTACATCTCGCAAACTGCTATGCCTTTTTTGAAAAGCAAAATCCTTTGTAGGCTTTGACTAAAACATATGCCTTTTTAATAGAATGTTACTATTCTAGCGAGTCATGTAGCTTTGCTGAATGCCCTTTTAACGGATTTTTTTATTGTTTCTAGGGCATGGGCACCTATGCTTTGTTATATAGCTCCGCTCCAACGTGTTTGCTACCAATTTACCAAAGACTATTCCTACAAACGCCTTGAGTTTTCACAGGTGAACAAATATTCAAAAATGCAAAATTGGCTCAAATTCTGGAAACTCTATTTCTACTAGAAACATTCCACCTAGTTGTTGTTACCAATACTACCGCATTGCATCCTGCAATGATGCAAATTGTCAAAGCTCTTTGAAGGTTCAACGTTTTAGGCTTATTTCTTTATGAATTTTAGCATCGCTCTTTGCTGATTTTCATCAGAAAACAGCACATAGTATGTTCCAGGTGTCAAAATTTCTACATTATAGCCTTTTCCTGACACATATTCCGTTTGCGACATCAAAGCACCTGATGCGTCATATATCAAAATTTTCTCTATCATTACAACACCATCACCATCTTTTATCATGAAATAGTTTGTAGCAGGATTGGGGTAAGCCATAAATTGCTTTTTAAGATTTTGAGATACAGCATCACCCAAGTTTTGAGTTGAAAGTAGTGCTGTGCATCCAAGTAAATCAAATTCGTAAAAATTTATGTCCATACCCGTACTTTCATTTCGGAAACATTGAAGTCTCTCCATCAATATTTGATTTTCTTCAAATACACTCATATCCGATGTCATTGGTAAAAACGAGGAAGAAGCTCCTATTTGGTTGTAAATACGGTTTCCAATAATATAATTTTCACCTTCAATTATATTCATTATTTGAAGCATATGCTCGCCTATGCTCATATTTCCTGTACTGAGCACTTCAAATTCTTCATCAGGGGCTACTTGAACATTTACACAACCGAAAAAGCTATTGTTTCCAGTTTCCCAACTATATCCCTCATGAGCTTGCAAAGGATAAGCATTCTTTTCCATCTGAAAATGTGGATCATAAAATCTCAACATGCCATCCACTTCTCGGAAATAGATTTCAGTGAGAGTTTCTGTGTGTGAAAGCCAAATCTCCTCATTTGCATTAGCAGAATCATAACGTTTCAAAACCCGTTTCATCTTATGATAGGTTTCGCCATTTATTTGTGCTGTACCGTCCCATGTATGATGTACATAAGCATGATGATCCTGCGAAACTGCTCTATAAATCCAATGGTTATCTGCATGAAAGAAATCTTGTGCTTGCAGGCAACACAGTCCTAAAATTAAATAAGTAAAAAGTGTTTTCATATCAGAGTTATAATGTTGTTTTTATTATTCAAAGATTACTAAATCATGTTGCTAAGCTCTGTTTATTCTTCCAAAATTCGTTAAAACAAGAACATCCTCATTTCTCTTCAGATCATTCAAAATTGCATAAACCGATTTTTGAAAAAGATTTTTTTGTTGTTTATCAAATTATTTCCAAGAATATTTATAGGATGAAATTAATAACAATGTAATATTATGAAAAAAATTTGTGAAAATTAAAATAAATATCAAATTATAATCCTCGAACTACAGACTATTTCACTTTGCCAAATTCAATAAAAAATGTCGAATAAAAACCTAGCCGCATATCTTTGCAAGAAAAATTAGAAGTCTAAAGTCACTGCGAATTGCTAAAGCGCAACAAATCACAATATGAATAAACTTACTAATAGATTGAGCAAATTCGGGCGTCAAAACTTGTTGTTTTGTCTGTTTTTTGTTCTAGTAGTGAGTTTGTTACACCACAGAAGTTGGAATCAGCCACCAATAGGCAATCATGTTTGGGCGCAAAGTGATCACTATGCACTTGCACTGGGTTTTCTAGATAACAATTTTGATTTTTTTCACCCAAAAACTTACACACTCTCGCATCAGTTTCCACCTAAAAAGCTTATAGATAATCCTCAGGGCATCACAGCCGTTGATTTTCCTATTCTGCACTACACCGTCGCAGGCATTATGCAGTTACTTGGCTCAGATGCTCCTTGGATCTTCAGAACCGTAAACCTATTATTGAGTTTATTAGCCATGTTTTGTCTTTTCAGTGTGGTGAATCGGCATGTAGGCATCTGGCAAGGTTTTTTCTTGGTTTCAATCATAATATTTCAGCCGTATTATATCTATTATCAAAATGGATTTCATGTGTCCAGTGCTGCGCTCAATGTACTCATCATAGGCTATTCCCATTTGCTTTCATATTTCAAGACCTCAAGTAAAAGAAGCCTATATTTTGGCTTGTTCTTCCTTATGCTGGCAGCATTGATGCGTTTCACGCACCTCATAAGCCTCATTGCCCTTCTAGGCGGCTTTGCACTCCTGTTTCTCAAAGAGAGAAAGTATTTCAAAGAAAGCATCATCACACTAGGCTTTATGCTGCCAGTGCTAGCATACTTCATCTACAATCAATATTTGGCAACACACTATGGGTCAGTATTTTTGAATCATCCAATCCTGCCAGAAAATCTAGAGCAACTCCTGCTGCATGCTCAAAACGGGATTATCCTCTATGCCAAAGGCTTCCTGCCACCCTTACATCTATTGGCTTTGGGCGCACTATTATTCACAGCATGGAAGCACAGGTCTCAACTCAAGCATGTAAACATATTGCAGTATATTTTTATTACTCTTTTGCTCCTCGGCAGCCTGCTCTATAGCGCACTGATGAGCTATCATATCTCTACCCATGATTACTATTCGCTGGATGTGTGGCTGCCCACACTGCTCTGGTTGTTACTCACACTTTTGTGCGCCCTCAAAATTTCAAAAAACACATTACAGTCCTATCGTTTACCTTTACTAGGTTTGATGACAAGCATGTTGCTCTTTGCAGTATTCTACCAAGAAAGAAGATATGGGACACTATTCAAGCCCACAGCAGCCGATTATGTAGTAGATGATTATTTACAGAGCAGAGATTTTTTGAACACACATATATCCGCAAATGACAAAGTTTTGGTAATTGGTGGCGATGGCTGGAACACACCCCTTGTAGCCTGGCGACGTCCAGCATTTCGATTGGCAAACAACTACAAGCAGCAACTCCCTTTACAACTCTCAATACCATATGATTACATAGTGATGCGTGATTCTATTGTAGATGAAGTGGTGCTCAAAAACTACCCACAGTTTCAGGAAGAACTAAAATTAGAAGCCAGCAATGGCAAGGTTAGTATCTGGAAACACAAACCTTAAAACACTCTGTTGAGAAGTAAAACCTGAAACCAGCATAAAAAGTGCTTTTAAAAAGAC
>JAUNRT010000095.1 GCA_030535475.1 Weeksellaceae bacterium
TCAAGTCTTGACCAACCATAAGACTCTATGTTGGGCTTAAATGCACCAATTTCTCCTATATTGTTGTTTATGCCACAATTATAAAGGTTTAAAAGTGTTGGAGGATAGCCTTGCGGGTAAACTATGTTATTATCATTTAAAGTAGGAAAAGAATCTGGAATCCAATACACAATTTGTTCGGGAGGTACAGAGATCGCAAGATAATTTTTAAATTGTATATAATTTTGAAAATACCCGACCCATGGACAATCTGCGCCAGTTTTCTGGGTGTTGGAATAATATGGGGTAAACCCTGAAAACTCAGCTCTATTCTCAAAAGAATAATGGTATTGTTTTTCTTGAACCAAATTGCTTTGTGAATCTATCCATTGCTCATAAACTGGCTTTCCAAATTTATAATCAGCATTGGGAGAAGAAACAAACGGATATCCGCTTGATTGATACCGATAATTTTGAATTAATTGAACGGTATCTATCGGCGAAAGGTATTCAAAGCGCATTTTTCCGAAAGGTGTAGAATTATCAAGTAATGGAGTGAGTACATTCGGGTTGGAATCTACTTTAGTGACTTGTTTGTAACCCACATGACTACCTTGAGATAAATTTGTTTGCTGCATATCTATTTCACTGTGTGTATTATATTCTAAAGCAAAATTATCTTCAATTAAAAAATCAGGCATACTAGGCCAAATACCATCATAGCGCACTCTTTTCCAGTGATTGTTTATATTCACTGGATAATTCGAAACTAATGCACCACTACTCTTTGAATTGTCTGAAAAGAAATTGTAATCAAAACTTGTTTTCTTAATCAACTGATTTTCATACAAATTGCTCAAATTAATGGTATTACTTTGTATTTCCTCAACTCCATTCACCGGCTTTTCCAAATAGTAAATGTTTTTGACTCTGAATCCTCCCCCATACAAAAATTTCTTTTGGTTTGAAGTTGGAATAATTTCTGTGAAAGATATTGACCCGTTACCAGGTGTGCTTAAGTTCCATACAAATTTCACTTTATAATTAAATCCTCCTTCTAATCTCACTTTTTGAGGACAATTTACATTGGCTTGTACACCCACTATGCCTATGTATGAACCATTTGTTGCATACTTTTCAATGAACAGCCATCCTTGATCAATATCTGAGGTGTTTTTCACAACATAGAAATCTTTGTCTTGTGAAAAGTATTGGAGGTTTTGTTGTTCTACAACCGGTAGCATTTGTAAAGGTGTTGGAGAAATGGAAAAAACAAAATTTTGAAAATCCTCCAAAATGTAATTGTCTTTATTTTCAATATATGCCGGCAAATCTGGGTATAAATAACGATCTTCCAAATCTTGTGTTTGTATATGGGAAAAAGTATTGGGTTCATATTCAAAATATACACTACCTCCTGTGGGGTAAATAATTTGCATAAGCACATCCTTTTTCATCAATTTCTTGTCAACCTTTTCATGGTAATCACAAAAAATGGATGGAGTAGCTGAATATCCCCATAAATCTTTGGCCGTTGGGGCTTCTTGATCTTTCAAAAAATATTGGAATTGTGTTTTTTGTACTTCTTGATTTGTGGCAACTTCTACAATTTGGTTTAAAAACATGCGATCTGCGAAATCATAAGAAAAATTGATTTTTTTCACCAAACTATTGTTCCAATCATGAACTTCTATTTGATTTAAATATGGGGCATTAATTTTGTGGGAAAGTTTTTTATCATTCCTTGCATTTTTCTTAATGTCAAATATTATTCTGGCCTTGTTGTGAATATTGATTTGCTTCAAAACTTTGGATTGAATCGTGGTTATTGTCATTTGTAGTGATTGTATAGGTAAAAAGGAAAATTTCATTTGCGGCGCAGAATTGTCTTCAAATATGCTATATATTTCTGGAATTCGCTTAACACTTTCATTAAGGGTTAAATTGGCACTTGTGGTGCCTTCATTGTAACCTTCTTGATTGGTGGAATACTGAAAAGAAACTAGAGTTTGCATTCCTTGCTTTACTTCTGTGATTTGATAATTGGAAACAAATGGTATTTCTAGTACTTGCGTATAGTCCAATCTTTCAGGATTGACATCCCACCAAGTCCCTTGAGTTAATAAACTTGTGTGGGAATACTCTTTCTCTACAAAGCTATAAACAAACCCTGATGTATCCTGAATCTCGAATGAATCTAAGGTTGAATTATAGCTAATTTTTAAATTATCATTTGACAATTTCACTACACTATAATTACTCCCTGCTTTTCGAAGTAAAAACTTTCCTGAATAGCCAAAAAAATTGTAGTGATAGTAATCTTCTTGGCTGTCAAACTTTTTCTTTGCAAGTGTTTCAAATAAAAATTGATTATAAATATCAGTATCAACAATTGATGTGTTTGGCAAACCTGCAAATGGAAATAAGGCTTGTATGCTTTGAAATATCTGGTAGTATATGTTCTCTGTATGATGTATTCCAACTTTCTTGTAAAAATCGTCTCGCAATCTTTTGTGATTTTGAAAATAATTATCTGGTATATCTCTCACTGTACGAGAAATGCCTCCGGCTCCTACGAGTGTCCATCCAAGTCCTGTATATCCGGCAACATTGTCATGCTTTACTGCATTGGGATGGTAGTCTAAAGATAATCTGACGCCTAAGTTGTATTTAGCTGTGGTTGAAAATATGGGAAAAGAAATTGATGGGAGTCCTGTATAATTGTTGAGTGGATATTCATAAAACTCCAACAAATTAGAAGCTGTTGGACTGCTAGTATATTGCTTGGGAAAATACTCATTCATGAATTGATTGACAAATTCATCTTGATTTTGTGCAAATGTCTTGGTTGGAAATAAGAATAGAAAATTTAATAGGCAAAATACTGAAATTCTAACGCTTATCATCTTTTTATTATTTTTTCATTATACTTTTCATTATCAATCACTAATTTCACAACATATAAGCCGGTTTGGTAGCGGTGCATATCTATGATGGTTTGTTTGTGGTCTATTTTTTGTGACCATAGTTGCCTGCCCGCCATATCATACAACTGCATCTCTGCTTTGTCAAAATCTTTGTGTATCATGAGGGTCAGGTGTTTATCTACAGGGTTTGGATAAATCTCCACTACTTTTGCAACCTCTAGTGGATTTTTGGTTTCTGAATCAAACAATTTAATTATCCATAAATCTTCACGCCCTTGTTTTCCAGACTTCTTATCTGCAGACTTTGTGGAAGTAGAGGTGCCTGCCAATATGTAGGCTCCTTCTCTGGTCATAATAGACCGGGTCAATACATCCCGGCCATTTCCACCCAATGTGCGGCTCCAAAGTTCATTTCCTTGGTCATCTATTTTGGTTACAACGTAATTTTGATCTTCTTCTATAGTATGGAAATCTGTGCCCGAGAGCAGTATATTGCCTTCATAGGTTTTGTGCATGTTTTTCAACACATCTGCATAGCCTGTATTGTAGTTTTTCTGCCATATGACCTCTGCATTATCTGTTATTCTCAGGAGCCAATAATCTGTTCCTTGCTCATTGTTTGTGGTTTTGTTGCCAGAGGCTGTGCTAGAAGAAAACCCTCCCATAAGTATATCATCATTTTCCAGCAGTAGTAAGGCTACTGCTTGATCTTCTTTGTCGCCTCCAAAAGTTTTTTGCCAAATTTCATTGCCTTCTCTATCTAATTTTATCACCCAATAATCACCTGAACCATAGTTTTTGCTGGTTTTGTTGCCGCTCTCTGTACTGTTGCTGGTAGCAAGGATAATGAAGTCTTTGTTCTGGTTTTCTATTATATCCACAGCTATATCATTGTAATTGCCACCCAATGTGCGCTGCCACTGAATCTCTCCATTGCTGTCTAACTTCACTACCCAGATATCCATGCCACCATAAGAATTGTGGGCTTTGAGCCATGGTATGTCATTTGACATGGGATGTTTCTCACTATCTGAATTACCCATTAAGATAATTCCACCATCTTTGGTTTGTTTTGCAACTACCATGATATCGCTTCCCTCACCTCCTATTGTCATTTGCCATAACTGCTCACCCTGGGGGTCTAGCTGTATGAGCCAAAAATCTTCTTTTCCATATCCTCCATCTAGTTTGTCTCCGCTCTTGCCAGAATTGGAGGTGCCTGCTAGTAGTATTCCGCCATCTTGGGTTAGCTGTATTGTTGCTATTTGGTCTGTACCGGTGCCACCCCATGACTTTTGCCATTGGGTTTTGCCATTATCATCTAATTTTAGCAATAGAAAGTCTAAGTCGCCTTGTGAATGTGTTTCTTTGCTGCCTGTCTTGCCGGAAAAGGTACTCCCGGCTATCAAAAACCCAAAATCTGGCGTGGCAAGAAGATCAGAAATATACTCTGAATGTGCACCTCCCAAGGTGATGTCCCATTGTATTTCTTGTGCGTTTAGCAGGGAACAGAGAAATAAGAGCAGTAATTTTTGAGGTTTCATGCCTATCTTTTTATCAAAGATATCAAAATAAAATCATAAATCATTTTAAAATTAAGAAAAAGTTTGTATTATTTTTGCAAAATTAAAGTGTGCATGTTACACTTTTCTTAATAGAAGCGAAAAGTGATGTGTGTTTCTTAAATGTTAAATTTTTTCAACGCAAGGATGTGTTAAGGGTTTCGCTTGATGTATTGGCACATTTTCTAAAGTTTGCGCTATTATTTTCTATGGTTATAAGAAAGTATTCTTCTGGTTTATATGAGGAGTTGATTTATAAAATTCATGGACTACAATTCCAAAAAACTTAACAAACCCATTCCTCTATTACCCAATTGCTTCTCTAAACATCCAACAAATTACCATAAACGTAAGTGCGATGTACTGGCGAAAGACATACAACCTGCGCAGACCGGAGCGCGGCAGGTGGGAGGCGGCTACCCCGCAAGGTTTTTTGGCTCTTGCAAAATGTGAGCGGAATGGGTATGGAGCGCATGCGTAATAACCATTGCGCCACTTTTTTGCTGCCAAAAAACCGCGGAGTAATAGCCGTACACCGACCCTTTTCTTGGGCAATTTTCTTTGTAGGGTACGGGTACTATGATTGTGGTTTTGAAAGGATGGTATGGGGGTGCAGGCGATGGTTGATGATTGCCCATAAAAGGGTGCCGCCCAAGAAAAAAAATTTAATCAAAAACTACTGTCATAGCCTCAGCCTTCATTGAATCGCGGGTCTGCTATAAAGGGCACTTTGCGCATGCGCGTGACTTGCAGAGTTATATACTCAAACTCAGATGTCACTGTGCCAAAAAGTTCATAAACGCCCAGACCTTGGAAGGGATGTTTCTTGGCTACCGGTGGGAAATGCACGGTGTCTATCCACCGGCCTTCAGCGTCTGTGAAGGTGCCAAAATGCATGATTTGGCCGTGTGAGGTGCGCACGTATTTGGTGGTAATGAGGTAGCCATAGATGCGCACATTTTTGTGGATATGCAGGGCAAGATGCCTGGCTAGAAATTGGGTGTCAACCGGCTCTGCAAGCAAGTCAAACGGGTTGCAGAGAGGAAACCCCAGCAGCTCTACCTGCTCAAAGGCGTCTTCTGCTACATGCGTGTGTAGATTTGGCAACTGATACTGGCGCGTGTGCTGTGGCTCATGAAACAGGACTTGCTGGGTGTGCTTGGGCGGCTGATGGTGGTAGGTGTGTGCCAGCCAAAGCAGCTGGCGACGGTTGTGGCCCAGGCTGCGAAAAGCATTGATGCGTATGAGTATGGACACTTGGTCTATGGGCAGTGGCACACGCTGCATGAAGTGGTTGAAGTCTGTAAACGGACCATCCTGGGTACGGCTGTGAAGAATCTGTGCTGCGGTGTCAGATTCCAAGCCATGTAAGCGGCCAAATCCCAGATAGATGGTTTTGCCTTGGATACTGGTGTCATAGCGGCTTTGGTTGATGCAAGGCGGTTGTATGTCTGCGCCATGCAGGCGAGCATCATTCACGTAGGCTTCTGCGCGGTAGTAGCCGCCACCATTGTTGAGCACTGCCACGGCATACTCCAGCGGGTAGTAGCGGCGCAGGTATAGGCTCTGATAGCTCTCTACGGCATAGCTGGCAGAGTGGCCTTTGGCAAAGGCATAGCCTGCAAAACTCTCTATTTGCTGCCAGATTTCTTGGATGGTCTGCTCTGTGTAGCCTTTGGCGCGGCAATTGGCCAAGAACTTTTCTTGCACGTTTTGCATTTCTTGTTTTGAGCGCTGCTTGCCGCTCATGCCTCTGCGCAGCACATCAGCCTCACCCAGGGTGAGCCCGCCAAAGTGGTGTGCTACCTTTATCACATCTTCCTGATACACCATAACGCCATAGGTTTCCGGCATCAGTGCCAGCAAGGCCGGATGAGCGCGCTGCCTAAGCTCTGGCTGTCTGTGGCGCAAGATGTACTCGCGCATCATGCCGCTGGATGACACCCCGGGGCGTATAACGCTACTGGCCGCCACCAGACCCAGATAATCATTGACCTGCAACTTGCTTATGAGCATACGCATGGCGGGACTCTCTACATAGAAGCAGCCCATGGTGTCGCCTTTTTGCAGCATGGCATTTACCTGCGGGTCTTGCTTGAATTTCTGCACATCATGTATGTCAAAGGCTGGCGCCTGTGGCTGATTGACGGCAATGATCTCAGTAGCTTCTTTGATTTTTCCCAGCCCGCGCTGGCCCAAAATATCGTATTTGAAGAGTCCCACTTCTTCTGCAATCACCATGTCAAAATGTGTAGTGGGGTAGCCTTTGGGCGGCAGATCTGTGGCGGTGAAATGATGGATGGGCTTCTCTGCAATGAGTATGCCGCCGGCGTGCACGCTGCGCAGATTGGGCCGTGAGCGCAAAATCTCTGCATAGTGCAGCACATAGCGCGCATAGGTGTCAAGTTTTTTAGGGTCATATTTGCGGTCGCTGAGCACATCTATCTCATGCTTGGGCAGGCCAAAAACCTTACCCAGCTCTCGCACAGCGGCGCTGTGGCGAAACGTGGAGTAGGTAGCCAAAAGCGCAGTCTGCCCACTGCCACCAAATTGCTGAAATATGTATTGCGTCACGGCATCTCTGTCTCGCCAAGAAAAATCTATGTCAAAATCTGGCGGACTGTTGCGGTAAAGGTTCATAAAACGCTCAAAATACAGATCCAGATCTATAGGGTCCACGTCTGTGATGCGCAACAGATACGCCACCATACTATTAGCTCCGCTCCCACGTCCTACGTGAAAAAAGCCTTGCTGCTCTGCCCAGCTCACAATGTCCCAATTGATCAGAAAAAACGGCACAAAATTCATCTGCTCTATGGTATCCAGCTCTTTGTGCAGCCGCTGCATAATTTGCGGTGTCGTAGTTGGGTAGCGCTCCGGCAGATACTTGGCACACAGCTCACGCAGCAGTTTTATATCCTGAGCAGCAGAGCCTGTATATGTTTTCAGGTTCTGCGAAGTCTTATCAAATGTGAAGTGTATGTGGCACGCGTCCAACAAAGCCTCTGTATTGCGCACAATCTGCGGATGATGGGCAAACTGCTGCAAAAGCACATCTTTAGAGCGCAAAGTCTCTGTAGCCAAAGCCTGTCTATGCTCGCCCAATTGAGACAACAGCACATTGTGATCTATAGAGCGCAGCAGCCGATGCGTATTAAAATCTACCTTGTGCCGAAAACTGAAAGTTTGCAACACCACCAGTTGACTCTCTGGAATAGTAATAGAATAGGCCAATTGCGGCAACTGCTCAGCAGAAATACCCGCCCATTGATGCCCCTTGAGCACTATATCATGCTTCACCACATGCTGCACCGGGTACACCACCACCACATCATCCAATTCCGGTGCCAGCACAGGCAAAGCCTTGCGTGCATGCAGAAATGGAGATATCCAAGCATTCATATTCTCAAAACCTTGATTGCTGCGTGCAAGCAGCACATACAGCGTCTGCACCCCTTTTTTGCAGTCAATACCCACAACAGGTTTTATGCCATATTGCGGCGCCAACTTTATGAAGTTGAGGCAAGCAGAAGTATTATTCACATCCGTGAGCGCCACCGTATCATAGCCATTTTCCACGCACATTTCCAGAATTTCATCTTCCGAAAGCACACCATAGCGCAGGCTGTAGTAGCTGTGAACATTGAGCAACATATCCTACAAAAATACAATGAAACATCATGAAAACCCAAAACACAGCACCCCGGTACGCAAGATCCTGAGCTATGCAAACGGCAAAGCCATTCGGTAGATTTCTCGCCAAAAAGTTGCATAAACAGCCTTACCAGCAAGTAAGCAATTTAGTTTTTTAAGATTTTTTGGGCGGCACCCTTTTTTTTGAAGCCTCCAGCACCGCGATAAATCGCGGCACTGCAAGCTCCAAAAAAAAGGGTCGGTGTACGGCTATTACTCCGCGGTTTTTTGGCTGCAAAATTGTGGCGCAAAGGGTTTTCCGTAGCCACTACAACCCCTTTGCGCTCACATTTTGCAAGAGCCAAAAAACCTTGCGGGGTAGCCGCCTCCCACCTGCCGCGGCCAACAGCTAAGGCCGTTTTAGCTTTGCTGAATACATTTTATTTGTTTTTTTTTATTCTTAATGTGGCATAACGCCTCCCACCTGCCGCGCTCCGTGCAGGCGTATTACATCACACACCCAAAGAATCCTCTGCCCATCATTTGAGTGACAGAAAGAACAAAAAAAGTTTGCGAAAAAAATGGGGCATTCAGCGACCCTATTTGTAAACCATCGACTCAAAACCTTAGAAAAAAGAAAACTCTTGGAAAATCCTTTGCACTCCGGAAATTAGTCAAAAATATGATCCAATGGGCTTATCACCTTAGACTTAGAAGCCATAGAAACATGGGTATATACCATAGTCGTCTTGATAGAATTATGGCCAAGCAATTCTTGGATAAATCGCAAATCCGTACCACCGTCCAGCAAGTGGGTAGCATAGCTATGCCGCAAACAGTGAACCCCCACATTTTTATTGATTTTAGCTTTTTTCAGTGCACGTTTGAACACTTTTTGCACACTTGCCGTTGAATACTGCCCGCCATATTGACCATTAAAAAGCCAAATCCTTGGTTGGGTAATTGTATAATACTCTCGCAGCAGTGGCAGTATAGATGCCGGTAGATTCACATACCGGTCTTTTTTGCCCTTAGCACCTGCAATCAGCACCTGCATACGAGAGCTGTCAATATGTTCTATTTTTATATTCACGATTTCGCTCACACGTAAACCCATACCATATATCATTTGCAGCATGAGAAGATGTTTTGGGTTGTCTATTACTGCAAACAATCGCTTCAATTCTTTCTGGCTCAATAAACGAGGCAGCGTAAGCGGCTTTTTAGGCCTGGGAATGTCAAAAAACATACGCGGCTGATGGAGCACATGCTCATAATAGAACTTTATAGCATTGATTTTGCTGTTGATGCTACGTTCTTTGTTTTTTTGCTGATTGATGCAATACAGAAAATAAGCCTTCAACCTCTCAGTAGATAAATCATCCGCCGCATGAGATTTGAGAGTTGTGAGAAACTGCAGAAATTCGGAAGTGTAAGTTTTCACAGTGTTTTGGCTATAGCCTTTTAGCTGCAGCGTTTGGCAAAAGTTTTCAAAAGCCTTGTGATTATTGGGGTGTATGCGTAGTAGCTGGTCTTTGATTTTGACTTCAGGTGACAAGAATAATTGTTCCCGGATACAGGGAAAATCAGGAAGGAACCATTTTTTACAAGACTGAGACCATTTAGCAGACGGAAAGCGTTTTTGCAGTTCAGATTTGAGTTGTGGAGAATACTCGAATGATATCCATATCACTTTTTTATCACGATGAGTCCCTGGTTTGAAATCATAAAATTTAAAATTCATAATGTGAAAACAATTATAATTGAAGTCGAAAAGACTAACTAAAAACAATAACAAATTTATACAAAAAGCGGACAAGATCAAAATGAGATATATACAAAAAGAGGACAATTGATAAATAATGTAGAAGCAGTATAGACAAGGCCTAATAGAAAATAATCACAATCTCAAATAAAAATTTTGACAAATTCAGAAATGTCCATATATTTGGGTG
>JAUNRT010000015.1 GCA_030535475.1 Weeksellaceae bacterium
AAAAAAACAAAAGTTTTTCAGTTATTTATGTGCAAAGGTCTCATTTGTTTTATTCTTGTCAGATTCTAATCCAAAAACTCTATCAGCATGAAAAATTTCTACGAAAAGAACATTCCGTACATTCTCATTGCAGCCTTAGTAATATTGGTTGTAGGTTCTACGCTCAAAATCTATCAAGCACAACTACTTGTTGCCAACAGTTTTCTCGCTGTAGGATCTATCACGGTAGTATTCACCTTGTTGTACTTAGTTTTTAGAATGATTGGTGCCACCAAGAAAAACATTTGGCTTCTTGTGACAACATCTCTCATATTCATGGTATTAGGCTCTTTACTTAAAATTAATAGCATTCAGCCAGTAGCAGATACACTTCTAGCCTTTGGTTCGTTCATATTCGGAGCCACGATCATTTACCTAATGGTTGGGCTTGTAAATCTTGTAAGAAAAGCATAATAGATCATAATATGCAAACTACTAAAGCAATTTTTGCCTTATGCAAGTAGCTACGCAAAGTATTAGATTACACAACAACATTCAATGAGCCTCATAGGCTCATTTTTTATACATTACAATTACAAGCCATACCCATCACATCATCAGCAGAGCACTCCGTAACATTTTTATATTTTTTTTATTTGGCCGGCATTTCGGCATCCAGCTATTACTCCTCGGTCTTGGGCGTGTAAACTGGCAGCTCCGGCTATTCCGCTATCGCTGCATAGCCTCCGCAAGCACAGTTTACAAAACGCCCAATCCCTGTGGGGTAGCCGCTTCCTGCCGGCCGCAGGCCCATCCTTTGCCCTACCATCAGTACTCAATACTCCATTCAAAGCTTTGAGTAACATTAAAACGCACGGCATAGGCATTCCAAGCGCGCTCCAAAAACTCAAACTTAGGAAAACCTTATAAAGCACTACACTCCATAGCAGTGCGCATCCCACTCTACAGCATTGCATTGCAGATTATCCCGTAAAACCGTACTTTTACCTTTCAACAATATAGCTATGAATCTCAATTGCCCATTTACTACATGCTAGCCAGAGTGCTCAAATCCACCGGATCTTGGTATGAGGTAGAAACAGAAGACGCAATTATCTACCAAGCCAGAATCCGTGGCAAAATACGTCTCAGCGGCCACAAACACACCAATCCCGTAGCCGTAGGAGATTGGGTGCAGATAGACCCAATCAACGATACAGAGGCACAAATCACCGCCATAGAACCCCGTAGCAATTACATCATACGCAGAGCCGTAAACCTCTCTAAGCAGACACATATTATAGCCTCCAACATAGATATGGCATACCTTCTTGTGGCCATACGCCAACCCAGATCTTCTACAGGATTCATAGACAGATTTTTGGTGACCGCAGGGGCTTATGACATACCTGTGACCTTGGTGTTCAACAAAATAGATCTTCATACCGCAGAAGATAATGATGAGATGGAGTATCTGCAGCATGTTTACACACAGGCAGGATACCCCACAATGGCCATCTCGTCTATAGAAGGCACAAACTTACAGCCCATCATAGACCAGCTCAAGGACAAGGTGAGCCTCATTGCAGGACACAGTGGCGTAGGCAAATCCACACTCATCAATCAGCTATTTCCCGGGCTAGACCTCAAAACCAAAAACATATCAGACTTCAATCGCAAGGGTCAGCACACCACCACACATGCACAAATGTACAAATGGCCATTTGGCGGCTACATCATAGACACGCCGGGCATCAAGGAATTTGGCTTGGTAGAAATAGACAGAGATGAACTCCAAGACTATTTCCCGGAAATATTTGCCCTGAAATCTGAGTGCAAATTCTACAACTGCCAGCATATACAAGAGCCACAATGCGCCGTGCTCAAAGCCGTGGAAGAAGGAGAGCTGGCACCAGATCGCTACCAAAGCTACCATACATTCTATCAAGAAACAGATGAGAGCAGTCATACAAAGGGTAAGTAGTGCCAGCGTGAGCACACAAGGCACCTTGCTGGGCAGTATAAAGCAAGGTTTACTCATATTTTTGGGTGTCACACACACAGACACGGCGGCAGATGCAGATTATCTCGTGCAAAAGATATCAAACCTTCGCATATTTGCAGATGAAGAAGGGGTTATGAACCTATCTATGCAGCAGACAGCCGCAGAAGCGCTTATCATAAGCCAATTTACCTTGCATGCCGCTACCAAAAAAGGCAATCGTCCAAGCTATATACGCGCTGCTCCGCCTCCGGTGGCCATACCGCTCTATGAATATTTTGTAACGCAAATGCAGCAAAAATTCCCGGAAAAGATAGCCACAGGACAATTCGGGGCTGACATGCAAGTAAGTCTAGTGAATGACGGGCCCGTGACCATAATTATAGACAGTGATCAAAAAGATTTTTGATTAAGCTTTTTACACATTGAGCTAGAGTATAGCCTCAATTTCTAAATCTTTATTTTCAGTTTGTTTTGCATCGGTAACTGATTTCATATAGATAATAGGCAAAATTCAAGTCAGAAAATGACATCGATAATGTTCAAATTGGTATCTAATTCACCAAAAAAATTACGGAAACGGCGTGACTTTTTGCGAACTTACAATATAGAAACCTACGGAGTTCCACACCAAATCGAAACGTCGCGGAAAGAATCTACTATCCGAAAAATCTATTCACTCATACTACAGCGCGAAGGAAGGTCTGCGGCAGGGACATGAGCTATATCCTTGTGCAGACTGCACCTCTACAAAAAAACAACTATCCGGTACCGGGTCGCAGCCCTCTGCGAGAGTGTGCCGGGAGTTGTATTTTTTGTAGGTGCAGACCAGCAAGATAATGCTCAATGGCCCGGTTGCCGCCCAAATAAATAAAAAAAATAAAAAATTTTACTGCAAGAGATCAAAAATATCTTGTAGTTCTGGGACAAATTGCTCATCCAAAGACCCAAAAACAAATACCACATTGCCCTCCTTGTCTAGCAACATGTTGGTGGGATAGGATCTCACGCTCATGTGGCCAATGCCGCCTTTGGCTTCATAGATTTGAGGCCATGAAAAGGGAAATCTGTTCATGAAGCGCTCTACGGTAGCCTCATCATTGAAGGTAATGGCTAGAAAATTGGCTTTGTGCTGTAGGTTTTCTTGCAGTGTATTGAGGTGAGGGATTTCTCGAATGCAAGGCCCACAGGTGGTAAACCAGAAATTGACCAAGGTGGGTTTGCCATTTTGCAAATCTGCAGGCAAATCTGTAAATGAGTCTAGTGGGAATTTTTTTCCTACCCATTTTTTTACGCTGGCATACGGGTCGCGTTGTGCGCTTTTGGGTATGAGGGTGAGCCGTACGTGGTGTATGATGCTGTCTGCTTTTCTCTCTTCTTTGAAAAGGGTGGTTTCAATTTTTCCCTGATCTGAGAGTGTTTTGAGCAATGCGTTGTATTCTTCAGCAGGTAGTATATATCCTTTTTTTACGCTGTAATATTCTTGCTGCGCAAATAGGCAGTTCATAGCAAGGAAAAATATGGCTAATAGTGTGATTCTCATATGATAGGTACGATATGCAAAGATATGATTTCTGCAAATAATCATGGAAAATTCAGAGGTTTTAAGATTTGATTTATGAAAAAACTGAGATTTTTTAAGACTTCAAGCCTATTTTGGCGCATGTTTTGTGAAAAAAGCGTTAAAACAGTTGGAGATATCTAAGTAAAAATATATATCTTCGTTTTTTAGAAAACAATTTTATGCACTTGGAGGAACGGAAAATTTGGTCCGTAGAGGAGATTCTAACTATTTATAACAAGCCACTGCTAGACTTGGTTTTTGAGGCTGCTAGTACGCATAGGCAGCATCATGATCCTAATAAGGTACAGGTGAGTTCACTGATTTCCATAAAAACGGGTGGCTGTGCAGAGGACTGTGCGTATTGTCCTCAAGCGGCTAGATACCACACCAAGATTCAAGGAAATGACTTGATGACAGTAGATCAGGTGAAACAACAGGCTATGAATGCCAAAAGTGGAGGCGCATCTCGCGTGTGTTTGGGCGCTGCGTGGCGCAATGTGAAGGATGGGAAAGACTTTGATCAAGTGCTGGATATGGTGCGCGAAATCACTCATCTAGATATGGAAGTGTGCTGCACGCTAGGCATGATCACCGAAACGCAAGCCAAGCGCTTGGAGGAAGCCGGATTGTATGCTTATAACCATAATATAGACTCTTCTGAGGAGTATTACAGTGAAATTATTTCAACACGGGCCTATCAAGATAGGCTAGAAACCATAGGAAATGTGAGGAAAACCTCTATCACCCTATGTTCTGGCGGTATCATAGGCATGGGTGAATCTGCAGAAGATCGTGCCGGTATGCTCAAGGTGCTTGCGAATATGTATCCGCAGCCTGAGAGTGTGCCTATCAATGCTTTGGTGGCTGTGCAAGGTACACCACTGGAGGAGCAAAAACCGGTATCTATATTTGAAATGGTGCGTATGGTGGCGACAACACGTATTGTGTTGCCGCAAACGCAAGTGAGGTTGTCTGCCGGTAGAACACAAATGTCTGCGGAAGGGCAAACAATGTGTTTCTTAGCGGGTGCCAATTCTATATTTGCCGGGGATAAGTTGCTTACAACTCCAAATCCAGACATCAATGCAGACATGCAGCTGTTTCAAGAGCTAGGTATAGAGCCTCAAAAGCCTTTTGAGAAGCATGCTAAGAGAGAGCCACAGGAGATGCTTACGCCGGCTTTGGGAGAAAATCCAAGGTGGACGAGACCTGGGCACACCATTGAAAGAAATGAACAAAAAAGAATTAGAAACATTAACCATTAAAAAATTAATAATTATGAATTTATCAAAAGTAGTTATGAGCCTTTGCCTCCTGTTTTTGGGAGCTGGGCTATTGTCTGCTCAAGCTTACAATGGAGCAGGTGACAAAAAACTCCAAATTGGTTTTATTCCTTGGGGTTTAGGTAGTGGAAACGGTGTTATTGGTACATTTGACTATGGTATCTCTAACATGGTATCTTTAGGTGTTGGTGCTGACTTCTACACGGGTAGTGATAGAAGAGAGAGCAACAACAATTTGTTCATCTTTGGTAGAGCAAACCTTCACTTAGGTCGTGCATTGAACATGCCTGCATCTATGGACTTGTATCCGGGTGTTGGTGTTGGTTTCTACAATGATGGAGTAGGTATTGGAGGTCACCTTGGTTTCAGATATTTCTTCACGAACAATATCGGTGCTTTCATAGAAGCGGGTAACCGTGGTAGTATAGGTTTGAGTTTTAACTTCTAACATTAGATTACAATCCTATGAGGATTGCAATTATAGGCGGAGGCGCAGCAGGTTTCTTTTTAGGAGCTCAACTGACGCCTCCGTTTTCTGTAACTATATTTGAGAAAGCGGCTCAAGTGCTGCAGAAGGTGAGAGTATCTGGTGGCGGCCGTTGCAATGTGACCAATGCTACATATCAAGTGCAGGATTTGGTGCAAAATTATCCAAGAGGTCAAAAGGAACTGAGATCTGTGTTTTCCAGATTTCAGCCGGCTGATACTATAGCGTGGTTTGAACAGAGAGGTGTAAAACTCAAAACTGAGGATGATGGTCGTATTTTTCCGGTAACAGATTCTTCATCCACCATAATAGAATGTTTGATCAACGCCAACCGCCAAAACGGAGTAGTAGTGCAAACTCAATCTACCGTAGTCGATATTTTCCCGGAAGCAGATAAGTTTGTGGTAGAAACCAGAGAGGGAAAACAAGTTTTTGATAAAGTTTGTATATGCAGTGGTAGCAGTATGCAGATGTGGCAGCTTGTGAAAAAGCTGGGGCATACTGTTGTGGATACAGTCCCATCGCTTTTCACTTTCAATTGTGAACATGCATTGTTGCAAGACATGCAGGGCACAGTGGTGCAAGGAGCTCGGATACAGATTGTGGATAGCAAACTTAATAATACCGGGAGTATGCTCATTACGCATTGGGGCTTGAGTGGTCCAGCGGTGATAGTGCTGAGTGCACATGCAGCAAGGCATTTAGCAGAACTTGGTTATATTTTTAAGATTCAGGTAAGCCTTACAGGACTCAACACAGAGCAAGTGTTAACAATCTTGAAATCGCAACGCGCAGACAACCCAAACAAATCTCCATATAATACTGTTCTTTTTGGGTTTACAAAAAGATTTTGGAAACGAATTATTGAATATTCCGAGGTGCGAATAGATGCCAATTGGCAAAATTTATCTGATAAGCACTTGGTGCGACTAGCAGAATCTCTGAGTCGTGTAGAAATGGAAGTTAAAGGTAAGAGCACACACAAAGAAGAATTTGTGACTGCCGGAGGTGTTAGCCGTCGTGAGATCAATTTCAAAACTATGGAGAGTAAACTCATTCCAGGATTATACTTCGCCGGAGAAACCATAGATATAGACGCTGTGACAGGTGGATTTAACTTTCAGGCCTGCTGGAGTGAGGCTTTTGTGATTGCAGAAGCCTTGCAAAATACCCTGGCTGAAAAGTAAATAATATACAGAAATTTAGGAAGTAGTACCTTTGAAGTTGTTCAAGAAAATAGGGCAGCAAGAAATTGGTAAAACTGCAAAATTTCTTATGAAGCACGGGTGAATATGGTGCTTAAGTGATAAATTTGATTATATTTGTTTAAAATATTTTAACAACAACATACAACATGAGCAAAACAATATTAGTTTGGATCCTTGTTTTGGTTACTTTGCCTTCAGCTGTATATGCGGGAGGATACCGTGTTTCATTACAAGGTGTGAGACAAGCGGCTTTGGGAGCACAAGGTTCAGCTTTGTCACATGATGCAAGTGTGGCTTTCTTCAACCCGGCAGCATTAGCATTTGTTGATTCAAAATTGAGTGTAGCAGTAGGTGGCTTTGGCATCAATGTCACAGCCAAATACCAAAATCCACAGACCTTGGGCACTGCTGAAACCAACAATCCAATGGGTACACCGTTATACGCAGCGATTAGCTACAAGCCAATTGATGATTTGGCAGTAGGGGTGAGTTTTACTACACCTTTTGGTAGTACTGTAGATTGGGGAAATGAGTGGGAAGGCAGATATATGATAAATGATATTTCACTTAAATCTTACTTCATTCAACCAACTTTGGCATATAAGTTTACTGATTGGTTTGCGGTAGGTGGTAGTGTAATTATAGGTATGGGCGAGGTGAGTATTGCTCGCTCTGTAGCAGTAGGTAACCAGGATGCTACCTTGGCCTTGGAAAGCAAAGATGCTAAGGGTATGGGATATAGCATAGGTGCATACATACGCCCACATGACAGGGTAAATGTAGGTCTCTCTTACCGTTCAAATGTGAATATGGAAGTAGAAGGTGGTACTGCAACTTGGAGCAACGTTCCAGGAGCTGTCACTGGCAACATGCCATTTGCAACGAATAGATTCAGGGCTCAGTTGCCATTGGTGTCAGAGTTTTTGGCCGGTGTTACTTTCCAAGCAACGCCTAGATTGATGTTGGCAGGTGAAGTTGGTGGTGTAGGTTGGGAAGCTTACAGATCATTGGATATTTATTTACAAAATGGCGGATCTGAGTACCCTAGCATTGCAACTAAAAATTACAAAAACACTTTTAACTATAGCTTTGGAGCAGAGTATAACGTAGTAGATAACTTTGATGTTCGCTTAGGTTACAAATTTGATGGCACGCCTTCACCAGATCAACATTTTTCTCCTGAAACTCCAACTACAGATTTACACATATTTGCTGGAGGTCTGGGATATAGAATTGGTGGATTTGGTATAGATGCCATGGCTGAGTATATCTATGGAGCTGAGAGAAATATAAGCAATGCAGATGCAGGCTTCTATGGTAATCTTTTGGTTAGAGGCTTTGCCTTTGGTTTGGGTCTATCTTACAATTTGGGACAATAATTATTTCTAAACGAAAAGAATAAAATGAAACTTTTTTATAAATCAATATTTCTTGCCGCACTCGTATTTGCCGTTGGCTGTAATGATGAGTTTGACAATGATGTGAACAATGTTACCGTACAATCTGGCGACGCTAATTTTTCTAAATACGTTGCTTTGGGTAACTCTCTTACCGCTGGTTATGCAGACAATGCTCTTTATAGCAGTGGGCAGATAAATTCTTATCCAAATATATTGGCTACACAGATGGCAAGAGCTGGTGGTGGTGCATTCGTACAACCCCTTATGCCTAATGATGTTGGAGGATTTACCGATCTGGGTGTTCCGGGTCGATTGAGACTACAAGTAATAAATGGTGCTTTAACACCAGTGGCCTCAAATGCTGAAGGCACTTTCCAAGCCTCTTTCATGCAGGGTCCAGTGAACAATATGGGAGTTCCTGGCGCTAAATCTTTTCATTTAGCCGCTCAAGGTTACGGTAATCCTCAAGGAATATCTCAAGGTCTTGCCAATCCGTATTTTGCTCGATTTGCATCGTCGCCTACCACATCTGTAATTGCGGATGCAGTGGCACAACAACCAACTTTCTTCACATTGTGGATAGGAAACAATGATGTGCTCTCTTACGCAACAAGCGGTGGAGTTGGTGTGAACCAAGCAGGAAATTTGAACCCGGCTACATATGGATCAAATGATATATCCGCACCTCAAGTGGTTGCAGGAGCTATCCAACAGATGCTTGAGGCTTTAGTGATGCAGGGTGGTGCAAAAGGTGCTATTGCCAATATACCTAGCGTAACCAGCATCCCTTATTTCAATACAGTACCAAGTAAACCGCTTACTTCTTCCAATGCGGCTTATGCGTCACAAATCGGAATGCTCAATGAGTTTTACTCAAACCTAAATATGGTATTTCAAGCTTTGGGTGTGGCGGAGAGACAAATTCATTTCAGCGCAGAAGAAGCATCAGGAGTAGTTTTAGTAGATGAAACTTTACCTAATATATCACAGCAATTGGCTGGAGCACTTACACAAGCAGGTCTTCCTGCTCAACAAGCGCAACTTCTTGGATCTATCTTTGGTCAAGTGCGTCAGTCTAATGAGAATGATCTAATTGTACTACCAGCAAGCAGCATTATTGGGCAAGTAGATACAGACCGTGTACAGCAGCTTATGGGCATGGGTCTTAGCCAGGAGCAAGCAGGTCAACTATCAGTAAATGGACTTACATATCCATTGGCAGACAGATGGGTTTTGATTCCATCTGAGCAGCAATTGGTGGCAGAAGCTACAACAGCATACAATCAGGCTATTGCAGGACTTGCAGCACAATACCAACTAGCATTGGTAGATATGCATAGTCGCATGAACGAACTACAATCAGGCATAGTATTTTCTGGTGTGGATTACAACGCATCTTTTGTGACTGGTGGTGCTTTTTCTCTTGACGGTGTGCATTTAACACCTAGAGGTAATGCCGTGGTTGCAAACTATTTCATACAAGCCATCAATCAACGTTTCGGCTCTACTCTTCCACAAGTAGATCCTAATTCCTTTGGTGGTGTACAAATCCCTTAACCGTTCGATCGGGTAAGAAAGCTTTTAAAGCCGCTACACTTGTAGCGGTTTTTTTTGTGGTAAAAAGGTGTTGACTTTGTGCAATTAATAACTAAAAAAGTTGATGGAGCAATTAATTTTTTTCATGATAAATAGTATCCAAAGAAGAATGCGGAAAGTTATTCTAGAAATATATGAAACGAACTACTGAAATAAATTTGAATAAATCTGTATTTGTGGCTTCTAGAGCGATTTTTAGAGTAAGAAATGCCTGCTTTGGCTAAGTTTTTGTTTAAGAATTTAAAATCAAAAATTAGCATTATGCAGATAAAAGTAAACACAGATAATGAGGTGTATGGCACCGAGGAGTTTAAGGAGTTTTATCGCTCTGAGGTAGAAAGAGTTCTTGGCAGATTTGACAAGTATGTAACTTGGATAGAAGTCTATTTTTCTGACGGAAGCAGCAATAAAGACACACTCAATGACAAAAAATGTGTGATAGAAGCTCGATTCAAAGGTTTGGATCCGGAACACGTAAGCGACCAAGCAGATGAGCTAAAACCAGCCTTTGATGGTGCGGTGCGCAAAATGCGAACAGTATTAGATAGATTGGCAGAAACAAGACGCAACTGGTAATAGCCTTATTTCAAAGTTATTAATTGTTGCAATGGCCGTGTTTTGTTCTTCAAAACACGGCTATTTTGCATATGATATAAGGGATTTCACTGGGGTATTGAGTTGTTTTCTTCCATTCAAAAATGCCAACTCTATCAAAAAATTGAATTCTACTACCTCACCACCCATCTTCTCTACTAATTTGGCGCAAGCTGCAGCTGTACCTCCTGTAGCAAGCACGTCATCATGGATGAGCACACGATTGCCGGGTTCTATGTGATTTTCTACCATTTCTAGCGTGGCAGAACCATACTCCAAATCATAATTGGCTGACACTACCGGTGGAGGAAGCTTCCCTTTTTTGCGCACAAGTACAAATGGTACATTAAGCTCTAAAGCTAGCGGGAAGCCAAGAATAAACCCTCTGCTTTCTATACCGCATACAACATCCACTTTACCATGCAAATCTTCAGCAAGTGCTTTTATCACATCTTTAGACAACTTAGGATTTCGAAAAAGCCCACTGAAATCTTTAAAAGATATACCTGTAGAAGGAAAATCTTCTACAATGCGCATTTCTCTCTCTATCTTTGCTTGTAAATTCATAGCGGTAATATTGCTTTCAAAAATAACAATATTTCGTTTCTTGGATTTTATTTCCTGTAGTATGTATCAGTTAATATAGAATTTTACGGACGCTAAGGATTTTCAAATTTTGTAGATATATAACTTGGTGTAATTTTGAGCGGGAATTCATAATCTATTAAGGCTTTTTTCAAGAGCATATGCCTCACAACAATCTTGTAATACCAGAATTTCTGAAACCTGGAAGTAAGGTGGCCATTGTGGCACCGGCCGGAAGGGTTTTTGCGCATGAGTTAGATTTCGCCTTACATTGGTTAAGAGAAAAGGAATGGATACCCGTGCTTGACGAGAGTTGTTTTGTACAATATGATTTTGGCTACAAATACGCCGGAGATGTGTTACATCGTTTGCAAAGACTGCAAACTGTATTGGATAGTGAGGAAATTGATGCCATTTGGTGTGCAAGAGGTGGATATGGTTGCATACATTTGGTAGACAATTTAGAGGTGGCAAGATTTCTAGATAAACCAAAATGGTTGATTGGCTACTCAGATATCACTGTGCTGCATAATTGGTTGAATAATTTGGGTGTTGCCAGCTTACATGCGGTGACGGCAAAGCGCATTTTACCAGAACAAGGAGAGGTGGTCTATGACAGTATGCACTCTATGTTGAGCGGAAAATTACAAGATAAGCACTGGGCATATCACACCAAAAATCAATTGGGCTCTGCAAGAGGTAGATTAGTGGGTGGAAACCTTTCATTGCTTTACAGTCAACTAGGTAGTAAAACAGCTTTACAACAAGATAATATTATTCTATTCTTGGAAGACTGGAAAGAGAATTGGTATCATCTAGATCGCATGATGATGGCGTTGAAAAGAAGTGGTCTTTTTAGCCGTTTGCAAGCAGTGATAGTGGGAAGTTTTACACAAATGGATGTGCCGGAAGAGAACCCCGCGTATTCATATAATTTTGATGAGGTGGCAGAGCAGATATTATCCTTGCATTTAGAATCTTTAGATATTCCCGTTGCTTTTGGTTGCAAAGCAGGTCATATCGTAGAAAATTACGCCATGATGATGGGTGTAGAAGTTGAACTTTCGGTTTCTAAATCTAGTAGTATTTTGAAGTATTTATAGTTCTATTTTACTTTTTTCAACTTGTAAAAATACCACGCAATCTATAGCCCAAGCATGGATTGTGTATAATTTGCAGGACTGTAGTAAATCCTCTCTATATTTGTATTGAATTTTAATATCATTATACTCAAAACACTCAAACAATGCATATTATCATTGCAGGTGCCGGTGAAGTAGGATTTCATATTGCAAAATTACTAAGTCGTGAATCCCAAAATATCACTGTGGTTGATTTAGATAAGGAAAAACTGGAAAAAATCGAAAACAAAATGGATGTACTTACTTATAGAGGTGACAGTACTTCCTTTGCAGTATTGCAAGAAATCAACGTGCAACACTGTGATATTTTTGTGGCAGTTACAGACTTGCAAAACACAAATTTGGTGAGTGCTCTTATAGCCAAAAAAATGGGAGCAAAAAAATCCGTGGCTAGAGTGAGCAATCCAGAGTATCTCAAAAGAGAAAACATGCTCAATGTGCAGAGAATGGGCATAGATTCGCTCATTTCACCGGTTGATTTGGCAGCAACAGAGATTTTTCATTTAATCGAAGAAACAGCATTCAATGAAATTAGAAGCTATGAAAATGGATTGCTCAATCTATTAGGAACTTTATTAGAGCCCGGAAGTCCCCTAATTGGTAAATCAGTAAGGGAGATTTCAGAGAGAAGTATAGAACGCATTAGTATGCCTATAGCCATTGCTAGATATGAAGAGGGCACCAATCAGCTCATAATTCCCCGAGGTGACACCGTTTACCAGGTAGATGACCAAGTTTACTTTTTAGCCGTTAAAAACACTTCCATAAACCTGCGTAAAGTACTTGGCAAAGACAAAGATGCCTTGAAAGATGTGATGATTTTGGGTGGTGGAAGTATAGGCTTCAAAGCGGCAAAAAACCTTCTCAAAGGCAATCATAGAGTAAAAATTATTGAACGGGATCCAAAAAGAGCTGAGGTGCTTGCAGAAGAATTGCCGGGCGCTTTAGTAATTCTCGGAGACGCTAGAGACACAGAACTGTGGGTAGAAGAGGGGATTTCTGACACAGATGCCTTAGTTGCAGTCACAGGAAGATCAGAAACCAACATCATGGCTAGTTTATTAGCCAAAAACAAAGGGGTGAAAAAGACAATAGCCCTTGTAGAAAATATAGACTACATAGACCTCAGTCAAGACATAGGCATTGATACCCTTATCAACAAGAAACTCATGGCCGCTGACATGATTTTTAAGTATGTAAGGCAAGGAAGAGTGCTAGACCGTACTGTATTGGCAGACATCAATGCAGAGATTCTGGAATATGCAGTCTCAGAACAAGCCTCTATTGCTCATACGGCAATTCAGGATCTCAAATTTCCGAAAAACGCTATTATTGGCGGAATCATTAGAAGAGAAATCCCCATAATACCCGGAAAAGATTTTGTAGTGTTACCGGGTGATAAGGTTATAGTACTTACAGAGCACGAAAACATAGACAATATCGCAAGATTTTTCAAATAAGATGTCAGGTCGTTTTATAAAAATTAATTGGGCGGTAGTTATTCGTTTGTTAGGCGTCCTACTTTGTCTCAACGCACTATTTATGCTTGCGTGTGCACCTGTGGGCTTCTACTATGGAGAAGAAGCTGCCTATACATTTTTATTGGCTTCTGGTATTTGTGGAGGCATCGGAGCATTTTTGGCATACTGGCAGCGAAACGCCAAAAGAGAACTAACCAAAAGGGAAGGATACATCATTGTAACATTGGGTTGGGTGTTTCTCACACTCACAGGCTCCATGCCGTATGTGCTTATAGACAACCAATGGGCACAGGATCAAGTCAACACCTTCTCCTTCACCAACGCTGTTTTTGAAACCATGTCTGGCTACACCACCACGGGTGCCACCATTTTTCAAGACATCGAAATATTACCCAAATCACTGCTACTTTGGCGTTCACTCACGCATTGGATTGGCGGTATGGGTATCATAGTTTTGACTATAGCCATTTTACCTCTACTAGGTATTGGAGGCATGCAGCTATTTGTAGCAGAAGCCCCGGGTGTTACCACAGACAAATTACACCCAAGAATCACAGACACTGCCAAAAGACTTTGGATACTATATGTAGTGTACACATTAGCGCAGACTTTGATGCTATGGGCAGCAGGAATGGGTTTATTCGATGCTGTAAACCATGCATTTAGCACAATGGCTACAGGTGGTTTTTCTACCAAAAATCAAAGCGTTGCATATTGGCATCATCAACCTCTTATACAGTATATCATAATTTTCTTCATGTTATTGGCAGGTTCCAATTTTGTTTTGGGTTACTTTTTTATCAAAAGAAAATGGGATAAGCTCATTACAAATACAGAATTTCGGCATTATCTCATGTTGATTAGCTTTTTCACAATAGTGATCTCTGGCATTATTTATCTTGAGGCAGACCCGGCTTTGAATAGCTTACAACTCGATTCTGGCCAGGCAGATACGCTTCCCGTTCCCTATACAATGGAGCAATCTCTGCGTTATGCGCTTTTCACAGTTGTATCTATAGTCACCACAACAGGATTCATTACTGTAAACTTAGCCAATTTCACCACATTCGTTTCAGTTCTTTTCATATTGTTGATGTTTACAGGCGGTATGGCAGGATCCACTTCCGGTGGTATAAAAGTAGTGCGGCACGTAATCCTTCTCAAAAGCAGTTTGCGAGCATTTAAAAACCTACTGCATCCTTCCGCTATCATACCGCTTCGCTTCAATGGCAAAAGCGTTTCACAAAACATCATAAGTCATGTTTTGGCTTTCTTTATGGTATATATGATTTGTGCTGTTGCCGGGTCTATATTAATGGGCTTGCTAGACACAGGAAGCAGTGTGAGCGACGGTGAAATTCTAAGCCTGCTCACTGTTCCTATTTCATTTTTGGGAAACATTGGACCTACATTAGGAAAATATGATCCCGTAAGCAATTTCTCAGCTATGGCCACCCCGGCCAAGTGGCTTAGCGCATTTCTCATGCTCCTTGGCAGGCTAGAATTGTTTACAGTGCTTATACTTTTCACGCCCTACTTTTGGAAAAAATAATCTCCTCCTATATGCACATAGAACAATTAAGGGAAATTTGCTTAGCCTTTCCGCACGTCACAGAAGATTTTCCATTTGATCAAAAAACCTTGGTTTGCAGAGTAGGAAACAAGATTTTTGCGCTTACAGATATAGAGGAGGTAGAGCCCAGCGTCAACCTAAAATGTGACCCGGAACTAGCCACTGCCTGGCGAGAACAGTATTCAGCGGTAAAGCCTGGTTATCATATGAACAAGAAACATTGGAACACAGTGCACATCCACGCATTGCCAGAGCACATAGTGCATCAAATGCTACAGCACTCATATGACTGCGTTTGGAAAAATTTACCACTAAAAGTTCGAAAACAGCTCACTTCACCCGAGCCGTAGAGTCAAAAAATAATAATTTCTCTACATTTTTTGCAAGTGCAAATCTACTTGGATGCGCAAATCATCGCGTATCACCACTAGCCCCAGCATTTTTCGTGGTGCGCTGAGGTTGAAATCGCTCAACTTCAAATCTATATGCCCGCGACCTCTTATATTGGCACCTTGTCCGCTATGAGTTATTTTGGCACTATACGTGCGCGATTTGCCGGCAATAGTGATGATCATGTGAGCCATATCTTCATAGATATACAGCACATCTATCACTACATTGGGGTGCGTAGAAGACTGTATCAGCTCATTAAAATCTCTATTGATGTTGCGGTTACCACAATCAAAGTGTGCAGACCGCATTTGTATTTTAGTGTTTCGGAAGTTTAAATACTCCCTGTTTTTAGAATAATGCGTGCGAATGGGGACATGCACAAGGTGCGAAGTAGGGTACACACAGCTAAACCTTGCCACATTAGCACTGCCATGTATCTCAATCTTGCTAGAAGATAGCACCTGATAATTCGCACTCTTAAAAGGAGTCTGCGCAAACGCAAGCCCGCACAGCAAAAAGCAAAACTGCAGACAACCTACAAGAAGTTGCCTGCAGCGACCATCAAAAAATATGAAAACAATGGTTTTGATAATTTTGATCAGTATATGATTAGTTAAAAGTTCCGTTGAAAATTATTTTCACATTCTCACCAGTTCTTATAGATCCCATAAGAGCAGTAGGTGGGTCTATATTCCATGTTTTCATGTTTATAGTCTTCTCACCTTTCACAGTAAGAGTGTTTCCACTAGTCTGTATAGTAAAATCTATTGGCAGATCCTTAGTCACACCGGCAGCAGTCAATTGCCCGTTAGCGCGTACTGCATAAGTATTGGCGCCTGTAGAGCGTAAACTTTGAACACTAGTCACAGTATAAGTAATAGTTTTTGCACGGTCAGACTTCAGAGCACGGAACGTATTGCGGTCCATACCAGAGCGGTTACTTTTCAAAGACTCAGTAGGCAGAGTAAGAGTCATACCGCGTAGCGCATTTATAGTGTTACCACTTTTAGTCACCTGTATGTTCCCAGTCACTTGGTTAGACACAATATTCCAGTCATGCACATTAGAAGTTCCTTCCACCTTCATGCTAGACTTTGCACTCTGCACCTGATACGTTTGGCCGGTAAGCATGGCAGAGGCAAACAAAAACACAATGAATAATAAGCTGTAATTTTTCATGATAATGTCATTTATGGTTTTTAATTCATTTAATTATTTAGACAAAATTATTCCAAAATTAGTGCCTAAATACTGACTATTGTCATTTGTACACTAAGCCCTCACACCCGGCAAAAATTCATCCGGCAGAGCCAAAAAATAGAATTCTTTTAATCAGCTCATTATCAGCATATTGTGTTTTTAAAAATACAAACAAAATTTCTCAAAGCCAGAAATAAGTAATTTTTATCATGCTTTTTTGGACCATTGATAATTATCATAAGCAAATAACAACTAAAATTATTGATATGTAAAAAATCTTGCTTTAAATTTGCACAAGAAATAACCAAATCAAAAGATAGTATGAAAACGTCAGTATTCAAAATTTCAGCCCTCGGGTTGTTATTGGCAGGGAGCTTCAGCTTTGCACAGGTAATTGTAGAAGATCAATTAGAGCCGGTAGAAACACCTACCATGCGCGAGTATCTAGCTCCAGAAAAGTACAACAGAAATGTATTTGAAGATCCAAAAGGCAATGAGCCAGAATTCAACGGAGTTCACGTTTCAGTAGGAGGCGACTTTGCATTGCAATTCCAAGGCCTTAGCCACAGCACGGCTGGTGTTACCGTAGATGGCGCACCTATACAGATGAGAGACCTCGGGACAGACTTCAACCTGCCTACCGCAAACCTAGACCTCAACGCATACCTAGCCAAAGGCGTTAAAATGCACTTGAGAACATACCTTTCTGCACGTCACCACAATGAGGCGTGGGTAAAAGGTGGTTACATCCAGATAGACAACCTAGACTTCATATCACCAGGCTTCATGGGCAACGTTATGGATCACCTAAGAGTGAAAGTAGGTATGGATGACATCAACTTTGGTGACAACCACTTCCGTCGTACAGACAACGCCCGTGCTATCACCAACATGTTTGTAGGCAACAACATCATGGACGCGTTCACCACAGAACCTTTCCTAGAAGTTTATGGTCACTTCAATGACATGTTTGTAATGGGTGGTATCTCCAATGGTAAGCTCAACCAAAACGTTGTCCTCAACCCTACATCAGACAACGCACCTACACTCTACGCAAAAGTAGGATATGACAAGCAGATCAACCCAGATCTTCGTTTCAGACTTACAGGTTCATTGCTCAAGTCCAACGGTCTCACCACAGGTCAGTACCTATATGGAGCAGACAGAGCAGGTTCTAGATACTACTACGTATTGCTAGATTCAGAAGCAGCGCTAGGCACCAGCAACTACACCACAGGTAGATTCAACCCTGGATTTAGAGAAATGCTAGCTTTCCAGATCAACCCATTCGTCAAGTACAGAGGCCTTGAGTTCTTCGGTACCATAGAGAATGTAACAGGTAACAGACTTGTGAACCCAACTACAAGAAGAGACAGTGATGGCAACTTCATGCAACTAGCAGGTGAGCTTATCTACAGATTCGGTAATGCAGAGCAGTACTACGTAGGTGGTAAGTACAACACAGTTTCAGGTAAAGATTGGGACAATGCAGACAACAGAAACATCAACCGTTTCAACCTAGCTGCAGGTTGGTTCATGACACCAAACGTATTGGCCAAGCTTGAGTACGTAAACCAGAACTACAATGAGAGCGCAGCGTGGGGCAACACTCCACTCTACGGAGGCAAATTCAATGGCGTGATGCTCGAAGCCACCATCGGTTTCTAAGCACCAACCCAAACATTAAACATCAAGCCACTCACACACAGAGCGGCTTTTTTCATGCCCAAAAATCAAGTCAATCAGCGCATACACACTACAATTCCTTAAAATTTTTTATTGATTTGGGCGGCACCCTTTTTTGGGCAAATAATGCCAATAGTTATAGCAATCGTCAAAACCCTAGAAAACCACCCAAAATTCAAAACATACATAGATCCAATTGCCCAAGAAAAGGGTCGGTGTCCGGCTATTACTCCGCGGGTTTTTGGCTGCAAAATTGTGGCTGCATGGTTTTTCCGCAGGAGCTGCAAACCCCTGCAGCTCACATTTTGCAAGAGCCAAAAACCCTTGCGGGGTAGCCGCCTACCACCTGCCGCGGCCCACGGCTCAGGCCATTTTGCTTCGCTTTGGCATCTATTGATTAGTATAACTAGGCTTCTCCACAAGATTTATCGCGTTTCATTCCCAGAGCAGCCTTACTTTTTTTTCAAAGAAAAAAAATTGGCCTTTGCGGGCTGGCCTAGCCCGGATGCAAGCGGCTATCCTTGCAAAATAGACAGCCATACAGAATTCCGGTGAGGCGGTGGCCGCAACGATAGTGTAGGCAGCCGCCACACCGATTTCTGTGGCTGGATATGCGCAAGATAATAGCGGGCAGCCGGAAATAGCTCCAAAAAAAAAAATTATAAAAAATAAACCCACAAGAGAAAACATCAAAAAACGCAGCTTTCACACACCATCACACCTACACCGGCACTTCCATAGCCATACACAAATGCCTTTGTGATTTCACACACATTCCACTATATTTGCTATCTAAAATATACCGCTCTGGAGGCAAAAAGATACACTATCACCGCGGCCCTGCCGTACGCAAACGGCCCCCTGCACATTGGGCACCTGGCCGGAGTATACATACCATCTGACATCTATGCAAGGTACATGCGCCGCAAGCAGCAAGACGTGCTATTTCTGTGTGGGTCTGATGAGCACGGCATCCCTGTGACCATACGCGCCAAAAAAGAAAATTCTACGCCGCAAGAAGTAGTCAATAGATATCACGCAGTCATAGAAGATGCTTTTCGCAAGCTCAATATATCTTTTGACATCTATCACCGCACATCATCTGAGCTGCATCATGACAACGCGGCCAACTTCTTCATGAATCTCTATGAAAAAGGGGTTTTTACAGAAAAAGTCACCGAACAATACTTTGACCCGGAGGCTGGTGAGTTTCTTGCAGATAGGTACATCACTGGTGATTGCCCCAAATGCGGCAACAGCGGTGCCTACGGAGACCAATGTGAGAAATGTGGTAGTTCTCTAAGCCCGGAAGAGCTCATAAATCCTGTGTCTGCACTCAGCGGCAGCACACCACAACTGCGCGAAACCAAAAACTGGTACCTGCCACTACAGCAATACCAAGATTTCTTGCGCCAGTGGATACTACAAGGCCATAAAGACGACTGGAAGAGCAATGTGCTGGGGCAAGTAAAATCATGGCTGGATGATGGGTTACAACCCCGCGCCATGACCCGCGACCTGGATTGGGGCGTGCAAGTGCCACTGGATGAAGCAGCCGGCAAGGTGCTATATGTGTGGTTTGATGCGCCAATCGGCTACATTTCTGCATCACAAGCTTGGAGCCTAAATTCCGGGAAAGACTGGAAACCCTATTGGCAAGATGCAGATACGCATCTGGTGCACTTTATAGGCAAAGACAATATTGTCTTTCACTGCATCATTTTCCCTGCAATGCTCAAAGCACATGGCGACTACATATTGCCGGAAAATGTGCCGGCCAATGAGTTTCTTAACTTGGAAAATGATAAAATTTCTACCTCACGCAATTGGGCCGTGTGGGCGCATGAATTTGTAGATACCTATCCGCAGTTTATAGACACGCTGCGCTTTGTGCTTACTGCCAACATGCCGGAAAATAAGGATAACAACTTCACTTGGAAAGATTTCCAAACCAAAAACAACTCAGAGCTCGTAGGTATAGCAGGTAATTTCCTCAACCGTGTGATGGTGCTCACAGATAAGTATTGTGATGGCGTAGTGCCGGCAAAAAGTCAAGATTTTGAAGAGCTGGCAGACATGCACACTACCGCCACAAAAATTGGCGAGTTTATAGAAAAGTATGAGTTTCGCAATGCGCTCAATGAGTGGATGAACCTTGCACGTTTGGGCAATCAGTTTTTACAAGCACAAGAGCCTTGGAAAAAAATCAAGGATCAGCCGGAGGCTGTGCCAGCTATCGTGCGCGATGCACTGGAGATTGCGGCTCTTCTGGCACACACCGCAGAGCCATTTATGCCAGACACCTCAGCCAAGATGCTGAAAATGCTGAATATAGACCTGCGTCCATGGTCAGAGCTCGGCGCTCATGAATTGCTGCAAGAAGGCCACAAAATAGGCGAGCAAAGCCTTTTGTTTGAGAAAGTAGAAGATGAAATGATAGAAAACGAGATTCAAAAACTAGAAAACACAAAGGCTGATAATGCCACCGCTACTGCATACAGCATCAATGTCACACCGGCCAAGGAAACTTGCACCTATGATGATTTTCAAAAAATAGATCTGCGTGTGGGTACAATTTTGGAGGCGAAAAAGGTAGAAAAAGCAGACAAGTTGCTACAATTTGTAGTAGATACAGGCCTAGATCATAGAACCATAGTGAGCGGTATTGCAGAACACTTCACTCCGGAAGAGATGGTAGGCAAGAAAGTTACGGTGCTAGTAAACCTTGCACCTAGAAAGATAAGAGGTATAGAAAGCCAAGGCATGCTGCTCTTTGTAGAAAACGCAGAAGGCAAGCTTGTGAATCTGTCACCGGATGGTGATGTACAACCAGGTAATACAATCAATTAAAAAAATAACTATTATGAGTGGAATTCATCCTTATTTGACTTTTGATGGCAACTGTGAAGAAGCCTTCAATTTTTACAAATCAGTATTTGGTGGCGAGTTTACCAGCATCAATAGATTTGGAGACATCCCTCCGCAAGAAGGAGAGCCGCCAATGGCAGAAGATATGAAAAACCAAATCATGCACATTGCGTTGCAAGTAGGTGATACCCATTTTATGGGCAGCGACTCTGGTGGTGAGTGGGGACCGGGATTGGTAAAAGGCAATAATTTCACCCTTTCTGTAAGCCCGGATTCTGAGCAGGAATGCAAAGATTTGTTTGAAAAACTTTCAGAGGGTGGCACTGTTACAATGCCAATGCAAGCTACTTTTTGGTCAAAAGCATTTGGCATGCTCACAGACCAATTTGGCATCCAATGGATGGTGAGCGTCAATGAACATGGGGTTTAAAGATCAGTAAAATAGACATTAACATAGCCACGTTTGCCGCAAATGGTAAATAAGCACTATGACAATAAAATGGGCACTCGAAGCCCATTTTTTTGTTTTGACAAGTGTAAAAAAAAGAGTTTTATACTCTCAACTAGTCCTTGTCCGGATAATTTTCGATTTTAAGAACCTTTACATTCTTGAACCGACATTTATAGTACTAAAGAGACTTTTTTACATCAATGTTTGTAGCACAACAAGGCGCATTATGGCAGTGGTATAAAGTGTTGGGAAATACCTGCTCGGCAGTATAGTTTTGTAAAGAGTATCTATTCATTGCAAATAGAGAATCTTCGAGAAACAAAATTTACTACCTTTGGGCTACAATATTATAATTGAAGAAAAGATGAGTGGTATATTATCAGGAAAAAAGGGAATCATATTTGGCGCATTGGATGAGAACTCTATTGCTTGGAAAACGGCAGAGCGTTGCCATGCAGAGGGTGCAGAGTTTATTTTGACCAATGCACCTGTGGCTATGCGCATGGGAGAAATCAATAAATTGGCAGAAGCCACCAATAGCGAAGTCATTGCAGCAGACGCCACTTCTATGGAAGATTTGCGCAACCTTTTTGAAAAAGCCACTGAAAAATTTGGCAAATTAGACTTCATTCTTCACTCTATAGGTATGAGTGTGAATGTGCGCAAAGGCAAGCACTACACAGATCTCAACTATGATTGGCTCACAAAAGGCTGGGATGTGTCGGCTGTTTCGTTTCATAAAGTCATGAAAACAGCTTGGGACATGAATTGTATGAATGAGTGGGGCAGCATACTTGCACTCACATACATTGCTGCACAACGCGTATTCCCGGATTATAATGATATGGCAGACAACAAAGCATATCTTGAAAGCATTGCCAGAAGTTTTGGCTATTTCTGGGGCAAAGAAAGGAATGTGCGTGTAAATACCATTTCTCAATCACCTACACCTACCACTGCAGGGCAGGGTGTGAAAGGTTTTGGTGGATTTTTGGCCTTGGCAGATGAGGTGTCTCCACTGGGCAATGCTACAGCAGAAGATTGTGCCAACTTGTGTGTAATGATGTTTAGTGACTTTACCAAAAGAGTTACATTACAAAACATATACAATGACGGTGGATATAGCAACACGGGTGTTTCTGAAGGCTTGGTGAAAGGTTTTAACCAAGAAGACTAAGCCATACCACACAAATCTGTCTAAAAAAAGACGAATAATTCTCACCCTACTGCGTGCCGACGCATCGCTGTTACCTATAAATTCGTTTTTCTGAGCTGTATCAGCGACAGGAAATAAATAGTATGGTTCAGATGTATGGCGGTAGCTGATGCCGAAAGGATACGCAGTAAAATGTTTACTTTTGATGCATGTTTCTTGAAAACCCAATCAATTATCAAAATCAATCCGGCTGGATAGAAGTCATCTGCGGATCTATGTTTTCCGGGAAGACGGAAGAGCTGATCAGGCGCTTGAAACGCGCACAAATAGCTGGACTGAAGGTAGAAATCTTCAAGCCCACTATAGATGTGAGGTATGATGAAGAAGCTGTAGTCTCTCATGACAACAATGCGCTCAAAGGCACACCGGTAGATTCTAGCGCTAGCCTCACGCTCTTGGCATCAGATTGTGATGTTGTAGGCATAGATGAAGCGCAGTTTTTTGACAAGGGAATTGTAGAAGTTGCGAATTGGTTGGCAAACAATGGGAAGCGCGTAATCATAGCAGGACTCGACATGGATTTTAAAGGCAGACCATTTGGTCCTATGCCGCAGCTCATGGCCATTGCAGAATATGTGACAAAGGTGCATGCGATATGCGTAGAAACCGGAAATTTGGCCAATTATTCGCACCGAAAACACAAAAGTGAATCACTGGTAGAGCTGGGTGAGCTGGAGCACTATGAGCCGCTAAGCCGAGCCGCTTTCTGGAACAAACTCAAGCAGGAAGAAGAGTTATGATATTAGGCAAGGAGTATAGTGTGCAGGAGTTGGCTATGCTTTTGCAAGCTCAAGGTCAAATAACTCACAATCATAGATTGCAGGAGTTGGCCTATGACACCCGACAGATTACAAGACCTAAAGATGCTGTGTTTTATGCGCTTCAAGGCAAGAAAAGAGATGGCCACGCCTATTGCTCTGAGGCTTATGAGCAGGGTGTGCGCTGCTTTGTGGTGAGTAAAGAAGTGTATTTGCCGGAAGACGCGCAGATACTCCAAGTAGAAAATACCTTGCAATCTTTGCAAATTTTTGCAGGAGCGCATAGACATAACGAAGCCGCATATTTGATAGGTGTCACCGGTAGCAATGGCAAAACCATTGTAAAAGAGTGGTTGGCACAGCTGCTCATGAGCAGATACACAATCTCAAAAAGCCCCAAAAGTTATAATTCTCAATTGGGTGTTCCACTTTCAATATTACAGATACAGCCAGATCATGACTATGCTGTGATAGAAGTGGGTATCTCTGAAACAGGAGAAATGCAAAATCTGGCGGAAATCACAAAGCCCAATTTGGGTATTCTCACTAATGTGGGTACTGCGCATGCCGCACATTTCTCTAGCAAACATGAGCATATTGAGGAGAAATTTCGTCTTTTCCAAGACACACCGAGCATCATACTCTCCGGTGATGATGCAGAGATTATGCAATATCTGGCAAATAATCCCGGATTTGCAAGCAAGGAAATTACCACATTTGGTAGAAAAGAGCATAATGATCTGCAGATCCTGAGATATGATGCTGAGAAGCATATGGCAGTGATGAAATGGCATGCAGAAGAAATACTTTTTCCGTTTGAGCATGCAGATGAGGCTTCATTGCTCAATTTAGCTGCTGTATTGGCAGCCGCCTTACATCTAGGTTTTTCCGTGGAGGAATGCAAAGAATTGAGCGCACAACTCCCAAGCATTGAAATGAGATTGCAGATAAAAGATGGTAGGGACAATATTCTCATCATCAACGACGCTTTCACAGCGGATCTATCTTCTCTTCCTATTGCATTGCAAGTATTGGATAACCAAATTCAAGAAAGAAAAACTCTGATACTCACAGATATAGAGCAAGTAAACAAAAGCGAAGCTGACCTGTATGCCAATGTGAGTGAGCGAGTAAATTGCTATCCTTTCCGTGTGATACTTATAGGCGATGTCATCAGCCGCTATGCAGAAAGGTTTCTTGGCTTGGTAGCCACCTATCCAGACACTGAAAGTTTTCTGAAGAATAACCCTTCTGAGAAATTTGCACATAATGCTGTGTTGCTAAAAGGTGCTCGCAGGTTTCAGTTAGAGCAAATATATCAAGCATGGTCTTCCAAATCGCATCAAACGGTTTTGGAAATTAATCTGAGCCATATCAGGCAAAATATTGACTACTTCAGAAGTTTGTTGCAGCCAAAAACCAAAATGATGGGTATGGTAAAGGCATTTGGATATGGCACCGGCAGCATAGAGCTTTCAAAACTTCTGAGCGAGATAGGATTTGACTTCTTAGGTGTTGCCTATGCCGATGAAGGAGCCGACCTGCGCCGTGAGGGCATTACATCACCCATTGTGGTGATGAATCCAGAGCAAAATAGCTATGACACGCTGATTACACATCATTTGCAGCCGGAAATTTATAGCATGCGAGTGCTACAAAATTTTGAAAGTGCGCTGCGCATGAAGCAAGTAGAAAAGCCTTGGCCGATTCATATAAAACTGAATACGGGAATGAATAGATTAGGCTTTGATAATGACGAAATACCTCAACTCATTTCACATCTGAAAAATAATGATGCGGTAGAAGTAGTGTCAATTTTTTCTCATTTGGCAGAGAGTGATAATGCAGAGCAAAGAGACTTTACAGAAAAACAAATTGAGAATTTCAAAGCCATGAGTCAAGAAATATGTTCTAAACTGGATATTGCACCGATTCTACATATTCTCAATACAGCAGGGATTGTAAACTACCGTCATGCGCAACTAGACATGGTGCGCTTGGGCATAGGCATGTATGGTGTTACTAATGATGAAGCTGCCAAAAAATATTTGCAGCCTGCGGTGTATTTCAAAACGGTGATTTCGCAAATCAACGAAATTGCTGCCGGTGATTCTGTGAGCTATGGTAGGAGATTTGTGGCGCAAAAGCCAATGCGTGTAGCAACGCTGCCTGTGGGATATGCTGATGGCTTGCGCAGAAGCATTTCTGCACAAGATGCTTATGTGAATGTACATGGAAGACGTTGTCCGATAATTGGAACTATATGTATGGATATGCTCATGGTAGATGTTTCTGATGTGGAATGTAAAGAGGGTGATGAGGTAATCCTTTTTGGGGATGATCCCGATTTGCAGCAGATGGCAGATTGGGCAGGTACTATTCCGTATGAGATTCTTACTTCTATTTCTCATAGGGTGCGCCGACTTTATATCATAAATTAACCTTAAAAATTTGCTGAATTGAAATAAACTTATTAATTTTAAGCATTTAGAAATTATCAAAAAAAATTCATTATGAGCAAATTACAAGAAAAAGTTGATCACTTCAGTACCAAACTTGGTGAAATGAACCAGAAAGTAGATCATGACTTACTACACGCTGTAGCCAAAGGTCTAGGTCCGGCACTCTATAACAAGGATGCGGAGTTTGTGGCGGCTTCAGATCAGACAGAAGTGGATAGAGTAAAAAACAATTTCTTGATGAAAAAGCTAGGACTCACAGAGCAAGACAATCTAGACGAGGCAATGCAAAAGGTGTTTGAAATCATGGGAACGTCAAACCCAAGAAAATATCGTGGTATTGTTTACTACTTGCTCGTGAAGCATTATAATAAGCAAAGCGTATATGGCCTGTAAAAGGTAGAGGCTCTACCTATTGGCATCTATATTTTGACACAGAACACCCATGTGGTGCTGATGTGAAAGTGCATAGCTATGGTCTCATTGCATGTATGTCGTTATTACGATTCGTGCTTGAATAAGGATTCTATAGATGAAAACGCTGATAGTTAGGGATTTATATACTATTAATTAAGAAAAGCGCAGCTGGAATGGCTGCGCTTTTTTTATTGATACAAAGCGTTCATAATTTGGGTATTTGTCTCTTTATTTTTACATGAATTACAATGAATGTGATTTGCGGTTGGTAATCTTTGCGAATACCATAGAAATGCTGAGGTTATGCCGCTGAAATTCTCGTAAAATACAATGAGTAAGCGTTTTGCGGGGTGCGCGGCAGGTGGTAGGCGGCAACCCCGCAAGGGATTTTGGCTCTTACAAAAAAGCTGCAAAACGGGTTGAGAGATTAAGGAAAACCGATTTTGCAGCATTTTTTGTAGCCAAAAGACCGCGGAGTTATAGCCGTACACCGACCCATTTTTGGGCTATGTTATGTATGATTGCTACGAAGAAAAGCGCTTTTTTCTACTCAAATCATCCCAATCTATAAAATATATGCGTTGCTTGCCCAAAAATGGGTGCCGCCCAAATAATAAAAAATCATGTATTGTGATGATTCAATTTGTTTTATGTCATTAGTATGTATGTTGTGCACTGCTGTTTCTGGCAAATTTATGTGCTGCGTGAATGCCTTTTTTTGGTGAAAAAGCATATCTTTGGGGTTGAGGTGCAGGAGAAAAATTTAAGTTAATTGCTATGAAATTAAAGGGAAAGTTGCTGAAAATGTTTGCTGAGATGGGTGAACCGATTCAATATTATTTGACGATAGGTGCGGATATTGTGGACATGAACGCGCTGATTGGCAGGCAGATAAGCATGACCCATTTGAGCAATTCTTGTTTAGGTTGTGGATTGGATAAGCCGCTGTACCAGTTTGGGTATTGCCAAAGCTGTTTTTTTACGCTGCCACAGGCGGCGCCGAGCATCATAAATCCTGAGCTTTCTACGGCGCATCTGGGAAAGGAGCAGCGGAATTTGGAATGGGAAAAAAAGTTTGAGCTGCAACCGCATGTGGTGTATTTGGCAAATTCTGGTGGTCTGAAGGTGGGTGTGACGAGAAAATCACAGATTCCAACGCGGTTTATAGATCAAGGGGCTTCTCAAGTGCTGGTGATTGCGGAGACTACCAATCGGTATGAGGCGGGTGTGATAGAGGTGGAGCTGAAAAAGCATTTTGCAGACAAGACCAATTGGCGCTCTATGTTATCTAATGTAGGGGAAATCAGCGACTTGTATGCGGTGAAAGAGCGCGTGTATGATGAGCATGCTGATGTGTTTCCTGAGGCGTTTAGACGCAAAACTGAACTTCTGGAGTTTCACTACCCGGTGGCGGAATACCCGCAGAAGTTGCAATATGCCAAGTTTAACGGGCGCGAACCTCTGACGGGAGAGTTGGATGGGATTCGCGGGCAGTATTTGTATTTGGACAAGAATAGGGTGTTCAATGTACGCTCACACCAAGGATTGGTGGTGGATATGCATGTGCATTAATGGAAACTCACGTATCTGAATAAACGTGCTAATTAAATAGCCTATTGATTTGTTTATTTAATTTCAAGCTATTGCAGAGTAGGATTTCATTTGTTGCACGTAGAGCCTCCATAAAATATTAAATTTTTATTGGATTTTTTTTTTTTTTTTGCGCTAATTGTCATAAATTGCAAAGTGCAATACAATTGGTACCTCAACAGTATGGAGGTGAAATAATTGATTTACTTATATTTCTTGTCATTTCGAATTACTCAAAATTTCTATATATCATGAAAACACTTTTTATTTCTTTATTTTTTTGCTGTTTTGGTACTTTGCTAGCGCAGTTGCCATACACTTTCACTCATTCTCAGGAGGAGTATGCTACGCTACAGAATGCGAATGAATTGACAGATGGTACTATTTGGTTAGAATTGGAAGATGTTGTGGATTTGGGCTTTGAATTTGAATTGTTTGGAACTACGCTCACCTCCATAGAAATGAGTGGGCTTATAGGTAACGGTATGTTGTATAGTTTTGATGCCGGGCTGGAAGAATATGATGTACTGGTGCCGTTTGGAACAGTGTTGGTGGATGCTGCTTTAAGTGCTTCCGGTGACAATGATGGACAACCTAATGGCTTGTCTCACGTGCGATATGTCATAGAGGGAGAAGTTGGGAATAGAATTGCCAAATTTGAGTTTGAGAACTTGGGTTTATATTATGAGATTTATCTCAATGCAATAAATGAAATAGATGCGGATATTTCTACCACAAATTTCCAAGTGTGGCTGTATGAGGCGGATAATGCTATAGAATATAGATATGGAGAGACGGAAATTGTAAATGCGCAGTTTGCCTTTGGAGGTGCGGTGGGACCCTTTGTAGGGATGATGCCGGACTTTTATGTACTGGATGGAGTAGGTGTTTTTTCACCAAACACTTTGTGGCTTGAGGGTATGCCTGACGATCCTGAGTTGGTGAGCGCTGGAAATGTTCGCTTTCTGAGCCATTCTCCAGCTAATGGTACGGTGTACCGTTTTGTTCCCAATGGTCTTGCAACTGATGAGGTGGTGGTGAGCAAATCTGTTGTCTATCCAAATCCGGTAATTGATCAATTTACTATACAAGGTGTGGAGTTGCATGAGATACGTTCTGTAGATTGCATCAATATGGCTGGTGTGAATGTACGCAATTGGGAGGCAGCACCTAGTTATGATATGCGTGGATTGTCTAATGGCGTTTATTTCATCATGGTACACACTATGTCGGGTAAAAGAATCACACATAAGGTGTTGAAGAAATAGGCTGTGCCATGGCTTCCTGTTTTGGAAGTAGTAGATATACCATGAAGATAATTTGCTGGTTTGTGCCAGCATTTTTTTTGTGGAGCCTATTGATTGTGTTTTGGCTAGACTCTGATAAAAATAGTGGTGATTGTTAAGGGTTTTATCTCATTTGCGGTAAGTAAAACTTACGCTATTATTTGAGATAAGAGTTAACGCAAGACTGCATGGCAGAATGTTTGTAGCTATAAGGTTTTGCATAAGCTAACGTCCATGAATATTGATGAAAAACTAGAACTCTACCGCCAAACCGTCAGGAATAAATACCAAATCTATAATAGTCTTTTTCTTACCTTACCGTATGAAAAGATGACGGATATTGGGGTATTTCTGCCCTATCTTTATGAGCATTCTCGCACAGGTTTGGAAGATGGGAAATCACCCACTGAGGTGGTAGAAGAATTCTTTCAAACACATTTCCCGGATGGCTTGTCAGAGAATGCAAGAATAGATTTACTTTTTCGCATTGTGCAGTATGTTGAGCGGCAGGTAGTATTGTTTGATAGTATAGAAGATGCGGCATTTTCAGAGTTGTTTCCTGCTGCAACTTGGGGCACTATAAGTCATTTTCATCAAGTAGCTCAAGATAGAGATGCGCTACAGAGCGTTCAGCAAAATCTTGAGGAATTTATTGTAAAACTTGTGTTTACAGCGCACCCTACTCAGTTCTACTCCAACAATGTGCAGCGCATCATGCAACAATTGCAGAAGGCCATTCCGCAGAATGATATACAGCAGATAGACATACTCCTGCAGCAGCTAGGTCTTACTTCTCTTGTAAACATAGAAAAGCCTACACCCTTGGATGAAGCTGAGAGCATCATTTACTATCTGCGTCATGTGTATTATGATGCAATTGGGCAACTCTATTCTCATGTGACAAACCTGTTTCATTTAGATTCAGAAAGCCAAAACTCCTTGTTTCAACTGGGTTTTTGGCCTGGTGGCGATAGAGATGGCAACCCTTATGTCACAGCGGAAACCACAGCCCAAGTAGTGCACTCACTACACATAGCCGTACTCAAATCTTACTACAATCATGTAAAAGAATTGCGCAAGAAATTCACTTTCAAGCATGTGTCTGAAATGTTTGATGAGCTCAGCAACTGCTTGTATGATAATATGACAGAGAAGAGCAGCAACATCAGCATGGAATACGTTCTAGATATACTCCACCGTATAAGAGAAGAGGTGATTCAGCGAAACAATAGCCTTCATTTGCCATTGCTGCAAGACCTCATACAGCGGGTGCATCTATTTGCTATGCACTTTGCCACACTAGATATACGACAAGACAGTAGTGTACACAATGCGCTCATTGCTGCCTTGGTGACCCAATATTTGCAAAAAGATTATGAGAACAGCAGCGAATCAGAAAAAATTGAATTACTCAATCAACTTCCTGTCATAGAAAACCCAAAACTTGAAGATGAAATATGGCAAGATACATTGGACAACATCCGCCAACTGCAAGATTTGCAGGCAAGATATGGTGAGAGGTCGGTTCATAGATATATCATTTCCAACTCTGAGAGCCAACTGGATGTGTTGCAACTGCTTACGCTATTCAGAATTTGCGGTTATGCAGAAGACGAGATACACATAGACATTATTCCCCTTTTTGAGACCATGACCGGTATGGCTCAATCAGCAACTGTGATGCATCAGCTCTATAGCCACAAAGCCTACGCGCGCCATCTGCGCTCAAGAAACAACAGGCAAACCATCATGCTCGGATTTTCAGATGGCACCAAAGATGGCGGTTATCTCAAGGCAAATTGGGAGATATTCAAGACTAAAGAAGCCCTCACTGCAGTGTCACGAGAGCACAATCACACAGTTGTATTCTTCGACGGTAGAGGAGGACCACCGGCGCGGGGCGGTGGCAAAACTCATCAATTCTATGCTGCACAGGGCTCTACCATCAGCAACCGCAGCATAGAACTTACCATCCAAGGTCAGACCATCACATCTGTATTTGGCACCCACGCACAGGCCACTTACAACCTAGAACAACTGCTCACCGCAGGTCTCAAAAATCAAGTATTTGATAGTAGTAGTGTTGCATTTTCACCAGAACACAGAGAGCTTATGGAGCAGCTATCCAATTGGAGCCATGAGGCATATACCCAGCTCAAAAATCATCCGCAATTTGTACCATACTTGGAAAACCTCAGCACATTGCGCTTCTACGGAAGCACCAATATTGGTAGTCGCCCGGCAAAGAGAGGAAACAAAAAACAACTAGATCTCAATGATTTACGCGCCATTCCTTTTGTTGGATCATGGAGTTTGCTCAAGCAAAATGTACCTGGATACTATGGCCTTGGAACAGCCTTGCAAAGACTCAAAGAAGCAGACAGATGGGAAGAGGCAAAAGCCTTGTTCCAAGAATCATACTTTTTCAAAACCCTAGTGCAGAACTCTATGATGTCGCTTTCCAAGTGCTACTTTCCACTTACGGCCTATCTTTCAGATGATGAGCAATATGGTGAATTTTGGAAACTCGTACACCAAGAATTTTTGCGCACCAAAGACTTGCTTTTAGACCTTACAGGCTATGAATTTTTGATGCAGGATGAACCAGTATCAAGACAATCTATACAAATTCGTGAGAAGATCGTACTTCCATTGTTGGTCATACAGCAGCATGCATTGCATCAGATTTACACCGAATCAGAACACACAGAACTGTACCAAAAATTAGTCACAAGGGCACTATTCGGAAACATAAATGCCAGTAGAAACTCGGCCTAAAAAGTTGCTATTTTTATTTTTTTATTTGGGAGGCTCCCGTAAATACGGGACCGGGTCATTGCGCTAAATCATGTTTGCCAAAGCCGGCTACACATCAGCTTGGCAGCACACTCTCGCGGATGAGCCGCGACCCGGTACTGCAAAGCTGTGTTTCGTAACGGCTTTGCCTTCACATGGATACCGCGCGTGCCCTGCCTCAACTTCCCTACGGGAAGTTTGTGCATAACCCAATTGAATCCAATGCAGAAAAATGCTTACACCATTGGTGAATAAAAAAGGACAAAACTTAATAGCACTTTATTATCCACCAGAAAAAGGAGGGAGAAGTGCCACCTCATCTTCATCACTCACCAAAACACTCATGTCTTTCTGTAACACTTTGTTTACAGCCACCTGAAAATCTATTTTGGCAAGTGCCGGATACTGCTCATGTAAGGCATTAATTAGTTTGTCAAGGCTTATTGGAGTCTCAACCTCTATTTCTTCTTTGATGTGATCACTAAGAACGCCAAATGCTTTTACCTTCATAAATACCGGGCTTGAAAACTCTAAATTACAAAATTCTATGCTTTTATGGCTAAAAAATACTTCAATGCTCTTACGTAAACCAAAGTTTGTACACAGCAAATACCAATACCACAGCTATTATTTTTTTCAAAATGTCTGTATAGGAGATTTGGCTACCCATTGTGGCGCCTGCAAATCCACCTAATACCACTGCCGGCACCATCCAAATCAGAGAGTCAGAAAATTCCAAATTCCCAAAAGAGGCGCCAATCAGCCCGGATGCAGAATTCACAAAAATGAATAAAGCGCTGAGCATAGCTGCCTGTTTCACATCACTCCAGCCTAGCAAAATCACTAAAGGTGTAAGTATGATACCACCACCTATTCCCAACAATCCGGAAAATAATCCTATAGAAGCCCCTGCTGCATAAAGCATCCAGTCACCGGGAGTGCGCTCTACAATCTTCCAACCTGGAATCAAACCCAAAAACTTCAAAATAGGTAACACAAGCACTATACCCAGTGCAATTTTGAACCAATCAGAGCTCAATTGCATATACCCACCAAGCATGGCCATGGGTATAGAGAGTAAAGCCAATTTTATGAAAATACGTCGCTGAAATCTCTCCTGCTGATAAAAAGACAGAAAAGACAAACCAGAAACAGCAATATTCATCACCAGAGCATTTATCTTCATCTCCTGCGGCGGAAACAAAAAAATTGCCATTAAAGCCAGGTAGCCGCTTGCTCCACCATGTCCTACGGATGCGTATAAAAAAGACACCACCAACATGGCGACAAAAAACAAAAACTGTAAATCTTCCATGAGTGAAGCTTAGATTTCTAGAATTCTCACTTCTTCGCCAGCCAAATATTCTTGTCTGTCCTCATCCAAAATCACTAGAACATTTGCTTCTGCAAAAGCATCCATTTGATAAGACTGTTGTTTTTCCAAAATTTTCACCTTCATTGATTCTTTCACCCCTTTCATCATAAACGTTAAGCCTTGTTTTTTTGTAAAATTATTGCCTAGAATGGCAAATTCTGCAAAAGTATGCTTTTTACCCATCATTTGCATTAATGTTGGCTTTACATAAAAGTGAAAACATCCAAAAACAGCAGCGGGATTTCCAGGCAAAGCAAAGATCAATTGGCTGCCACGTTTACCCACATACATGGGTTTTCCCGGGCGTTGTTTCACCTTGTACAAAAGTTGTTCTACTCCCAGATTTTCCAAAGCAGGTTTCACTAAATCATAGTCGCCCACAGATATACCTCCGCTGATGATCACCAAATCGGAGTTTTGCAAACATTTCTCTATGTTTTCCTGCAACAATTCCAGATTATCTGTTGAATGCAAAGTGTGGGTAGGTGTGATATGAATATCATTTAAAAGTGCGGTGAGGGCTAGTGCATTACTGTTGTAGATCTGCCCATGTTTCAATTCTTTTCCAATTTCTACAAGTTCAGATCCGGTGGTGATGACACTCACCCGTGGAGTTTGGTACACAGAAAGCTCGCTTAAACCTAAAGTTGCCAGAAAGCCAATCGCTCCAGCTGTGATTTCGCTGCCTTGGCGCATTACAAGGCTATTCTTGGATGTTTGACTACCCTTTTTTCTGATGTTTGCACCTACATCCACCATTTTGTCTATAAAAAGCTGTGCATTCTCCACACGACACATTTCTTGTGGTATCACCGTGTCGGCGCCTATAGGCACAGGTGCGCCAGTGTATATGCGTGTTGCTGTTCCTGCCAAGTGATGTCTAATACCTGTATCACCAGCCGCGATTTCAGCACTTATGGGTAAACCTTCATGATTCTTAACATCTTTGATTTGCAGTGCATATCCGTCCATTGCAGAATTATCAAAAGTGGGAACGTCAATCGGTGAATACAAGTCTGCTGCCAAATACTTGTGCTGTGCTTGGAGTAATGGTGCATGATGAGAGGGTAGCAGATGAGTGTTTTGTGCTATTATCTTTTTTGCCTCTTCTACACTATGCATATTTTTCAGTATTTGTCAATGAATTATTACCCGCCAATTTGTATCATACTACGGTTGGTGAGGTCTTCTGCGTGTAGTGATTTGTAGTCTGTAAACTGTCCACCTAGCTGTGCATATTTTTTGCTCACTCCCAAACGGATGATGCTTTCCACATCTTCACCTTGCCGCAATGGGCTGAGCAGGTCAAATTCTTCTGCTCCAAAAAGGCAATTTTTGAGTTTGCCGTCTGCTGTGAGGCGTAATCGGTTGCAATGATCACAAAAGGGATGAGAAAGCGTAGATATGAAACTTACCGTGCCATCATGACCTAAAACTCCAAACTTACGATCTGTATCGTGTTTACCGTCTTTAAGCTTGAAAAGTGGGTAAGAAGCGTTGAGATTAGCAATGATTTCAGAATGGTCTATAACTTTCTCTGCTTGCCATTCATTTTTGTGAAAAGGCATGAATTCTATGAATCTTACATGAATCGGTAGGTTTTCTGTGAGTTTTACAAAGTCATCAACTTCATCATCATTCACATCCTTGAGAAGCACGACATTCAGTTTCACTCGAAAGCCACGTTGTATTGCTGTATTTATGTTTTCCCAAACTTTGTTATAGGCATCTCTGCGGGTAATTTTCTTGAATCTATCAGGCTGTAGAGTGTCCAGACTGATGTTTACAGAACGGATGCCGCTTTCTTGCAAAGTGTCAAAATGTTTGTGCAACAAGAATGCATTTGTGGTGAGTGTAAGTTCTATCCTAAGGCGAGACAAATCGCTAACTATATTCGCAAAATCTTTTCTCGCCAACGGTTCGCCGCCGGTCAAGCGTATTTTCGTAACTCCAAGATCCACAAATTTTTCAGCAAGAGTAAAAATCTCGTCACGCTGCATTAATCTTTTATGCGGCAGAAACTCCATTTTTTCCTGAGGCATACAATACACGCATCTGAAATTGCAGAAATCCGTGAGAGAAATCCGCAAATAGTTGTGCACTCTATGGTGTTGGTCCTGTAGCATGATAGTATCAAGTAGTGTGAAATATACGCATTTAGTTCCAAATCAGAACTGCATACGTCTCCTGAGGCTTTCCGCATAGTTGGTGTCATCTACAACCTTCCAGCCATAGATTTTTGCCAGAAGGTAGATGTCTTCTAAGTTGTCCATCAATTGTTCACGCGCTTCTTGGCGTAGCGCGCTCTCATCAATTTGCTTTTGTATTTCAGCAATAGCGGATCTCTTCACATCATTTAGCTCCTCAGAAGTAAATCGATTGAGAACGCTCTGATCCATCTCAAAAAAATCCACATCCGGGAACACCTCAATCTTCACCTCAGGAATATATTCTATATAAATTGTTTCATTAATAGAGTCTATTCTTACGCGCATTTCACGAAGATCATAGCTGGCTTGCGCCCGAGCTTCTGCCTTGATCATTACATTTTTGTCAAAAGACAATGCACTGATACCAAGCACCTTGTTGCTCATTTTGCGCGAGTAGAAATTAGAATAAGTTTGCTCTGCCACCACCAGTTTGTTTAGGCGCTGTATGCCATAGGCTATGGTATGGGAAGCGTTGGTAGTGCTTTGTGACTGCGCATCAAAGCACTTGATCATAGAAATTGATAAGGCAATCGCTAGCCCCAAAATTATAAAGTAGCTAAAGTATTTTGCCAAGAAATTTCTCATTCACTGTAGAGAGGCGTATAAGGTTTCCCGCTTAATATGTCTATCATATCTTGTTGCAGGGAATTACCAGCAGGTGATTCTACTATTCTACCTATTTCCCGACCATTTTTCATGAAAATAAAAGTAGGCACATATACCACATTCATATCCTCAGTTTCGCCATACTTGCTATCTTTCATGTCATTCACAGCGTGCATTTCATGCGTGAAATTTGCAGGTTTGGCTCTGTCCAAAATATTAAACATAGCGGGCACTTCTCGCTGGCTATCACCACACCAAGTACCCATAAAAGTAATGAGTTTTACATCGCGCAAAAGCGGTTTCAAGGTGGCAATCTCTTCATCACTCACCGGGTTGAGGTTATAATATGCATCATACCATTCTTTGTATGGCTCTTGCTTGAGGTCAGATTCTTTTATTTCACCAAAGAGATGACCTTCCGTAGCCTCTGCTACCTGAGTGCGTTCTGTTGCAGGTCTAGTATTTTGTGTCTGATTATCAGAAGTTTGGGATTTGCAACTCCACAAAAGACCCGTAAGCATTAATACCGAAAGCGTAAGGAATAATTTATTTCTCATATTCATCGTGTATTCGTATCAGAAGTTAGTGATTTGCAGTTCCACAAAAGACCTGCGACTAATAATACCGAAAGCGTAAAAATTATTTTATTTCTCATATTCTTCTTTGTTCCTAAATCATGCCAAAGGTAGGAAAATGATATCAGCTCTGTAAATTGAGGATATAGAAGCACCAAGTATTTTCATAAAAAACCTACGAAAACTATAGCCATTAAGATTTTTGAAAAAACGCGCCAAAAAAAGTCGGTGAAAACTTGCAGGAGCCAAGAGATCAACAATATTTTATATTGTAGTGTTGGTGAGTAATTGAACGCTTGATAATAGGTTTATGATAACGAAGTCAATTTATCAAATTTCATTAATAAATGGTCCATAAAAGCGAAAGATTCCCAAATAAAAATCCAACACAAAACTATCTACACTAACTTCCTTGTAAAAGTCATTGAGTCCATTAAACTATGAATGGTGAAGAAATCTCACAATTTTGAACATTACATTTTAGATTTGTTGGGAACTGATAGAACGATATGATCACTCTGGATGATTTCCTTTGTTTCAAAATTTTCTAGCCTATGAATTAGAGTTTATGCTGAGATAACTTTGGATAGAATTGCAGCGAAAAAGGATAAAAAAATTTTCATGTTACATCGTTGTTTTAATTAATACGCCCTAAATTCAACAAATAAATGCAATTTTTGGTAAGATGAAGATGAAAATATTTT
>JAUNRT010000132.1 GCA_030535475.1 Weeksellaceae bacterium
CAATATATACCTTTCCTTGATTTTAGATTTGCGTCAATACATTGAGACTTGTTTTAGAAATTTTATATCTTTAAATTTCTAATAGCTCAGATCATGTTGGTAAAAACCTTTGGAAGCACACTTTACGGCATAGACGCCATAACTATCACAGTAGAAGTAAACGTGGAAAAAGGTGTGGGCTATTTTCTAGTGGGCTTACCGGACAGTGCTGTGCGTGAAAGCGCGCACCGCATCAATGCTGCATTGCAAAATTGTGGCTACCGAATTCCCAGAAGCAAAATTACCATAAACATGGCACCGGCAGATCTGCGCAAAGAAGGCTCAGCCTACGATTTGACCATTGCCATGGGTATTCTCGCAGCTGCTGAGGTGATCCAGGCTGATAATATAGCGGATTACGTAATCATGGGTGAACTCTCACTTGACGGTAGTTTACAACCCCTCAAAGGTGTTCTGCCTATTGCTATTCAAGCGAGAAAAGAAGGATTTAAAGGTCTGATTCTACCTAAACAGAATGTGCAAGAAGCAGCTGTTGTAAATGATTTGGATGTCTTGGGCGTTGAAAATATAAAGGAAGTGATCGAGTTTTTTGACCAAGGCATAGCAATCACACCCACTGTTGTAGATACAAGAAGAGAGTTTTTTGAAAACGTGAAAGCATTCCCGCATGATTTTGCTGATGTGAAAGGCCAAGAATCAGTAAAGAGAGCCATGGAAATTGCTGCCGCAGGCGGACACAATATTCTGCTCATTGGCCCACCTGGTAGCGGGAAAACTATGCTCGCCAAAAGATTGCCCTCCATTCTGCCTCCGCTCACCCTGCAAGAAGCTTTAGAAACCACCAAAATACACAGCGTAGCCGGCAAAATCAGAAAAAACACCTCACTCATGAGTGTGAGACCATTCACTTCTCCGCACCACACTACATCTGATGTAGCATTGGTAGGCGGCGGTAGCTATCCACAGCCGGGAGAAATTTCTTTGGCTCACAATGGTGTACTCTTTTTAGATGAGCTTCCTGAGTTCCAGCGCAGCGTGCTTGAAGTGTTGAGACAACCGCTGGAAGATAGAGAGGTAACTATTTCCAGAGCCAAATTCACAGTCACGTATCCATCCAGTTTTATGCTCGTGGCTTCTATGAACCCTACTCCGAGTGGATTTTTCTTAGATGACCCACAATGCACCTCTTCTGAATTGGAAATGCAACGTTATATGAATAAGATCTCTGGTCCGTTGCTGGATAGAATTGATTTGCATATAGAAGTTACACCTGTGAATTTTGACTCAATGTCAGCCGAGCGTACAGGTGAGAAAAGCGAAGAAATAAGAAATAGAGTTATTGAGGCTCGTAATGTGCAGGTAGAACGTTACAAAGATTTGAACCATATTCACTACAATGCTCAAATGGGACCAGCAGAATTAGATGCCTTCTGCCATTTGGATGACCAATCTACAGAAATCATGAAAAACGCGATGGACAGAATGAGTTTCTCTGCCAGAGCCTATGATCGCATCTTGCGTGTCGCCAGAACTATTGCCGATCTAGACAAGAGCGAAAGGCTGAATTCTCAGCATTTGTCAGAGGCAATACAATACCGTACATTAGATAGAGAAAAATAATATTATGAGTAAGGTATTTTCACTCAAATTTTATACTACAACTTCAACATAAAAATCTTTAGTTGAGATTTTTATAGCTGGCGACTACTTTCTACGTAAATTGTTGCAATTGTACGGGAATTGTCAAGTTTTGATAGTAATTTGTA
>JAUNRT010000096.1 GCA_030535475.1 Weeksellaceae bacterium
ATTGTAAAATCAAGATCCTATCGCTAATTCGCCAATTGATGTAAAAAAAATGCACAGCAGTATTCACAACTTAGACAAGATGTGTATACTGATGTGCAATAATCTGGATAGCGGTGGCTTAGTCCTTGGTGTAATCTACACGTAATTTGCGTGCCATCTTTGGAGAAATAGCTTCAGCATAAGCACCATAAGCATCAACAAGTAATCCTTTGGTCCCGTCATTGGCCTCAATGGCATATAGAACTGAATTATCATCCGGGTTGCTCATACCTTCAAAACGCAGAGCATTGTGTATCTCGAAAGATTCTGGATTGTAGCACAACTCAGTGCCCATACACTTTATTTCGTTTTCTGTAAGGTTGAAATCTTCTGTGTAACCTTCCTTTTTCATGCCTTCTATGGCTTCTGACAGGGTATTATAATTATGTTGCATATTTTTGATTTTCCCGAAAGATACGAATTATGATTCATTAGGTAAAGTCTGGCAATTGAAGTAGCATTATTTGCAATCATAATTGGGGAAATTTCTAATAGTATATTTATTATATACAATTACAAGCAATAGGAGTAGATCAAAAGACAATGATAAAATTTTGGCAGAATCAACGATATATTACATCTAAAATTGTTTAAAAAAAGTCTAAATTGAGCTAGACTTTTATAAGATTGAGTTAAGTAATTTGGCTTGCATAGTGTGTTTGTTAAATTTATTGTACATTTGCAGGACAAAAAAATTGATTATGAAAAAAGTAATTTTAAGTTTGATGGTAGTAGGATTGTTTGCTGCTACATCATGTCAAAAAGAAACAACAACTACAACTCCTGTAGCAACTGATGTAACTAATGTAGAAGGTTCTAACGTAGCTAGCGCTCAAGAAGACCTAAACTCTGCACTTATCAGCGCTCAGGAAGAAGTGAACAGGGCTCAAAATGAGCTTAATGAGGCTCAAGCTTCTGGTAACACTACTTTGGTAGCTAATATCCAAGCTCGTATAGATAGCCTTAATGCTCACATTCAAGACATTCAGTCTAGATCTGGTTCAGCTATCCGTGACGTTCACGGTGCTTCTGAGAATGCTGCTGATAGACTAGATAACCACTTGGATGCTGCTGAAAGCCAACTAGACAACGTTGAGTCTCAAGCTAAAGATCTTCAAGACGCTATAAACAATTAATATCTGCAGAGTAATCTGCTATTAATTTTTCAAAACATACCGTTTTCTCCTTTGGAGAAAACGGTTTTTTTTTGACCTGAATTTTGATAGTAGCTTTTTATGCAATATGATGGTTATTATTGACCAAATTTTAGGAATGAAATTTTTTTAAGCGAAATATATCAACCTAAATTGAAAAACCTATTCATTCACTTACATTCATTTGTTACTCATTGCTTTACCTGTGTTTAAGCTATTCATGGATTTGATTCTATTCTAAGAAATATTTTGGTGGCTTTTAAAAAATAACCTCGAAGATCCGGCCCGGCGAAGCCGGGCCGGATCGAGACAGGGATTGAAACGGTATTGCGCGCAACATAGTTGTCTAGCAAAATACAAGTGGGCAGGTTTGGAGGTACGGAAAAACTTCCCACGCAGATATTTTGCAACAACTATGGCGTGCAATTTAAGTTGAAAGCCCGGTCCCGGAACGGCCTAAGCCGTTCTGGGAGTCCCCCAAATAAAAAAAATTCATAGTTAAGAGCATTTATAACCGCATAATTTTATGCCGTTTTATTTGACTTATTAGATAATGTGTTTTTAATCTATCTCTTGCAATACACCTGCGGTGAGTAGCTTCCACTGAATTTTTCCGGCGCCTAATATTCCGCCTACAGCTACAAGTGCGTTACGGAGCTTTTCAGTGAATCCTTCTACTGTAGTTTGAGGCAACTCATTGCGACCGTGCACTGATGCAATGACGCAGTTGTCTTGTAGTTGCACGGCAAATGTACTGGTGGCATATAGTCCATAGAAATGTGCTATTTCTCTATCTTCTTCTACCTTTGGGTTGGAACATGGCCGTACGGTGAAAGAGATTTTGGGCTGCGGGGTTTGTGATTCATGCACTTCCATCACTTGCACATAATCATGCCCGTCTGCCGTAGGATTGCTGAGTCCGGGTACTGAAATTTGCACAAAATCGCCCATTTCCGGATTGCGATTGATGTGCTCGCCATCTTTTTTCAACAATTTGAACTCGCTACCCAATTCCCCTGCAATTTCTTTCCAATGATTGATGTTGAGGAGTCTATTTTTGGCGATTTCAAAAAATTCTTGAGCTAGTTGTGCGTTGTCAAAGCAGCGTTTCTCGTGCGTATCATGTGATGCGCCCTGGTTTTGTTTCGGTACGTTGAGGTTGTCTTGAATTTTCACAATTCAAAGATAAAAAAAATGCTGCGCAAGGCAGCAATTTTCTCGTTTTAATTGGTAAATACTTATTTAAGTATCGTTTGATTTCCTATCGGCGTCTTAGGAAGAAAAGGATAAGCGCAATAATACCAACTACTGCTAATATACCTACCCAAAATCCTGCATTGAAAATACCTTCAACCACCTGGCATGAGGTGAGAGATAAAAGGAAGAATAACGCGACTAAAGGAAAAACACTTGTAAACTTTTTCATAATTGTAGTTTTTGAATTAATAATTTTTTGATTGTTTCTGATAAACTTTTTACAAAACCTTTGCCAAAACTGGTCTTTTCCGCGATTTAATTGAAATAAACAAATATTTTCTATATTTATCAAAAATAAGCAAGGATTTGGTTAATTTTCTAGAGCTCACTTCCAAAGGCCTATATTGTGTACCAGGTGATTTTTACATAGATCCTTGGTTTCCAGTAGATAAGGCTGTGATATCACATGCTCATGCCGATCATGCCAGACGAGGCATGCAGCACTATCTTTGTCACACTCTTACCAAGCCAATCCTACAATTGAGGTTGGGTGCAGAAATTTCTGTTGATACGTTACAATATGGTGAGAAAACATATATAAATGGTGTGACTTTGTCCTTGCATCCTGCGGGACACTTGATAGGTTCGTCGCAAATCAGGGTGGAATATAAGGGCCAAGTTGCTGTGTTTTCCGGTGATTACAAGCTACATGATGACAATCTTTCCACGCCTTTTGAGCCGGTAAAATGCCATAGTTTTATCACGGAAAGTACTTTTGGTTTGCCTATTTATCGCTGGAAAGCTCATAATCTATTGACGGAAGAAATAAGAAATTGGACAATAGAGAATCATAAAGCAGGGAAGAATACAGTGTTTTTTGGATATTCACTTGGCAAGGCGCAAGATGTGTTGCAAATGCTGGATAATATTGCACCTATTTATGCACATAGTGCGGTGAAGCGCACCAATGATGCTTTTGATGCTGTGGGTGTGAAGCTGCCAGAGCATGATTTGGCAGAGTATGGCATGGCACATCCAAAATCCGGCAACATATATATTATGCCTCCGGCTCTGTTGGGTAGCCGAATGGTCAAGAGAATACCCAATGCGGTAACAGCTGTATGCAGTGGTTGGATGCAGGTGAGAGGCAGACGTAGGTGGAATGCCGTAGATGCCGGATTTGCGGTGAGCGATCATGCAGATTGGGACGGTTTGCTTCAAGCAGTAGCTGCCACAGAGGCAGACGAAATTTTGGTAACACATGGCTATACGGAAGTGTTTTCTAGATATTTGCGCGAATTGGGCTACAATGCACACGCCTTAGAAACTCAGTTTGGAGGCGACGATACAGATACGGATGAAGTGGATGAAATGAGTGGTGATGCACAAAATGAAGTAGAGAACGGATGAAAAGATTTGCACAACTCATATCCGCACTAGAAAATACCAACAAAACGCTGGCAAAGAAAGAATTGCTTGTAAGGTATTTCACTGAAGCCAATGATGCAGATAAACTTTGGGTGGTGGCACTCTTTACCGGTAAAAGACCCAAAAGACCTGTGAACTCTAACCAGATGAGAGAGTGGTGCATGCAATTGACGCAGACACCCGCTTGGCTGTTCCAGGAATGTTACACTGCCATAGGGGACTTGAGCGAGACTATGGCTCTTTTGGTACAAGGTGATGGCATAAGGGAAGATAAACCACTGCATGTTTGGATGAATGAAATCATAAAACTACGCGCAATGGATGAGTTGGAGAAACAAATCTATGTAGTAGAAGCTTGGTTGCAACTGGGTCAAGCAGAGCGATTTGTTTTCAACAAACTCATAGGCGGAAGTTTGCGTATTGGTGTTTCTAAGAACGGTATGGTGAATGCGCTAGCTGATTTTGCCGGGAGTGAAAAAAATGAAATCATGCATGCACTTGCCGGTAAATGGCACCCTGAGGAGATAAGCTTTGATGAGCTAATTGCCGGCGAACATGTAAACACAGATTTGTCTAAACCTTATCCGTTTTGTCTAGCTTATGCGTTAGACAAGGAGTTGCATGAGTTGGGAGAACCACAAGAATGGATTGCCGAATATAAATGGGATGGTATAAGAGGACAAGTCATCAGGCGCCAAGATGAAATTTTTATCTGGTCTAGGGGTGAGGAATTGGTGACGGAACAGTTTCCTGAGTTGGTTGAAGAATTTTCTGCCTGGACTGGGGATTTTGTAATCGATGGAGAAATTTTGGCAGTGAAAGATGATGAGGTTCTCAATTTCAATCACTTACAAAAACGCTTGAATAGAAAAACTATCAGCGCCAAAATGATGAAAGATATACCCATTTCATTTTTTGCCTATGATTGTTTGGAGTATGAAGCTGTCGACTTACGAGCAAAACCTATGCGTGAACGACGGGATGCATTGGAAAAATTATTCGAAGAAAATCAGCCAATTCGTACCAGAATTTCGGAAAGTATCGCATTTGACAATTGGCAAGAATTAGTCCCAATCAGGGAAAATGCTAGAGAAATAAATAGTGAAGGGCTTATGCTCAAGCAGTTATCCTCTGAATACCATGCCGGTCGCAAAAAAGGTGATTGGTGGAAGTGGAAAGTAGATCCTCTTACTATAGATGCTGTGATGATATATGCACAGCGTGGTAGCGGCAGACGCAGTGGTCACTATACAGATTATACCTTTGCAGTGCGCACAGATGGTGGATTGGTTACAGTAGCCAAAGCCTATTCCGGCCTCACCAATGAAGAAATAAAAGAGGTAAGTAAATTTGTAAACAAGAACGCCACCGAAAAATTTGGACCCGTACGCACAGTGCCACCTAAATTGGTGTTTGAAATAGCATTTGAAGGTATAGCATACAGCAATAGACACAAGAGCGGTGTTGCATTGCGCTTTCCAAGAATTCAGCGTTGGCGAAAAGAAAAATCTTTAGAAGACATCGATCATATTGATGACGTGAAAGCTCTGATCCATGCAAAATAAAAGGCCCACCTCCCTTACCAGCTTCAAAAAATCGGTAGGCTATACTATCATTTCTGAATGGATGGCTGCTAAAAATCAAGAACCCTTTGATTTTCAAAAAGCGAGTTGGCTAGCCTATGCACAAGGTAAAAGCGGAATGGTCATAGCACCTACTGGTTTGGGAAAAACTTTTTCAGTGTTTTTGAGTGTGGTCATAGATCACCTAAACCATGGAAACCCAACCAAAGGACTCAAACTACTTTGGGTATCACCATTGAGATCCCTAGCCAAAGACTTGCAACGCGCTATGCAAGAAGCGCTGGATGAGATAGGGCTGGATTGGGAAGTAGAAGTGAGAAATGGTGATGTGAGCCCTGCACAAAGAGCCAAACAATTGCGCCAAATGCCGGATATACTCATTGTGACACCGGAAATGTTACAATTGCTTCTCGCGCAGAAAAAACACGCAAGATTTTTCACAAAACTGGATTGCATTGCCGTTGATGAATGGCATGAGTTGCTTGGGAGTAAAAGAGGAGTAATCACAGAACTCTGTATTTCCTATCTCAAACATCATTTTCCTAAAATTCAAATTTGGGGAATCACGGCTACAATCGGCAATTTGGAACAAGCGCGTGAAGTGCTCATACCTTATGATAACGAGAAAGTCACTATCACCACCAAACATTCCAAGAAAACCAAAATTCTTTCTGTACTACCTGATCAATCCAAGGAATTGCCATGGGCTGGGCATTTAGACACCCGCATGGTGGACAAAGTTATTCCAATAATTGACGCAAGTCGTACGAGTCTTATTTTCACAAATACACGCAATCAGGCCGAATTGTGGTATCAAAACATTCTGAATAGCGCCCCACATCTCGCGGGACAACTGGCAATTCACCACGGTTCCATAGACAAAGAGCTACGAGAATGGATAGAAGATAATTTGTCCGAGGGAAAACACAAGGCAGTAGTTGCCACTTCATCCTTAGATTTGGGAGTAGATTTCAAACCAGTAGATACTGTCATACAAATTGGTAGCTCCAAAGGCATAGCCAGGTTTCTGCAAAGAGCCGGTAGGAGCGGACACTCACCTTTTGAAACCTCTCGCATATACTTTGTTCCTACACATTCCTTAGAGCTCATAGAAGTTGCAGCGCTCAAAGAAGCCGTAAAAGCGGGTGTTTTAGAAAACAAAGATCCAATGGTGCTATGCTATGATGTGCTCATTCAATTCTTAGTATCATTGGCTATAGGTGATGGCTTTCGCGCACCAGATGCTTTCCAAATCATCTCCCAAACCCATTGTTTCTCACAAATCAGCCAAGAAGAGTGGCAATGGGCACTCAGCTTTATCACCACAGGTGGCCAAGCGCTCAACAACTATCAAGAATATCATAGAGTTGTCATTGAAGATGGACTGTACAAGGTTACCAGTCGCCGCATGACTATGTTGCATAGAATGAACATGGGCGCAATTGTGAGTGATGTTATGCTCAAGGTAAAATTTCTTGGTGGTGGCTATATAGGGATGGTGGAGGAATATTTTATTTCTAAAATGGAAATAGGAGATAAGTTCAATTTGGCCGGCCGCACATTGCAAATAAGCCTTGTCAAAGACATGACAGTTTTTGTAAAAGCAGCCAAAGGCAAAGCCATAACACCCAGTTGGATGGGTGGCAGACTACCCTTATCTAGCAATTTAGGGCAATTCCTCAGACAAAAACTCTCAGAAGCACTCACACCAAACCGAGGTGAAAGCGAACTCAAATTCTTACATCCCTTGCTGGTTGAGCAACAGGAGCATTCGCATATTCCGGGTAAAGAAGAGTTCTTAGTAGAGAAAATCCATGCAAGAGACGGCTATCATCTCTTCATGTATCCATTTGAAGGCCGCTTGGTGCATGAGGTCATGGCTGCGCTCATAGCCTACCGTATCAGCCTCATTGAGCCCATAAGTTTTTCCTTGGCCATGAACGATTATGGATTTGAGTTGCTCAGTGACAAGCCTATACCCATCCATCAAGACAATGTTTTCAAAATATTAGGCAAGCACAATCTCATTCAAGATGTAGTAGCCAGTGTGAATGCTACAGAAATGGCAGCCAGAAAATTCCGAGATATTGCAGTCATATCCGGCCTCGTAATTCAAAACTATCCCGGCAAGCAAAAAACCTTCAAAAACATACAATCTTCCAGTAATCTCATATTCAAAGTGCTAGAAGAGTATGAGCCGCAAAATCTTCTACTTAGACAAGCATATACAGAGGTTTTCAACTATCATTTAGAAGAACAACGCCTACAAGCAGCCTTCCAACGCATTGCACAGAGCAAAGTCATAGTTCGTGAATCAGATGCATTTACACCCTTGAGTTTCCCCATCAAAGTAGATAGCCTACGCGCATCACTCAGCACAGAAGAACTCGCTGACCGCATTGCAAAAATGACGGCAAGCCATCAGCGCAAGAAAAACAAAAAATCCAAAACCAAAAAATAGCTGTAGCGCAAAGTTCACACCTATTAAGCCATAAGAAGTAAACCCAATTACCCAGATTTATTTACAAGGTTTAAGGTTAATAATTTCAAATATATTCCAAATAACAAAGATCTATAATCGTGTGTAAGATTTGACCTATGATCCAGTCAACTTTAGCAGATAATTTGTTAAAACTTGGAATGCTTATTGCATTTATTCAAAACAAAAAAATTACCATTTACTAAAATGAAAAGAAGCGTATTACTATACAATGCATGGAAAAATCGCAAACTATTGCAAGATCCAACCACAAAAGATAAATTCAACGCATTTTTGCGTATGGTTCCTCTACTTTTAAAGGGAGATTACAAACCCAAACGCAAACGCCATATTATTATAGGTTTGGCCGCGGCAGTATATGCTGTGTCACCTGTTGACCTATTGCCCGCCGTTGTTTTTGGTCCTATAGGCTTCCTAGATGACCTTATTATCCTCACATATGGTCTCAAAAAGATAGATAAAGAAATTCATCACTTCCTTCTTTGGGAGCAAGAACAGAAAGAATTACTTTTTCACTAAACTGTAAAAATTTTAATAAAAAAGTATTAAAATTATTATAAAATTGGTTTTTTGTAGCGAAATTACCAATATTTTCATGTAATTTAGCAAAAACACTAAAATCAATAAATGAAATCATTTTATTCAAATTTACTAGACAACAACAAAAGGTGGGTACAGGAAAGAATAGACCTCAACCCTGAGTTTTTTGAAGAATTATCCAAAGGTCAAAAACCTCCTGTATTATGGATTGGTTGCGCGGACAGCCGCGTTCCCGCAAATGAAATCATTGGTGCCAAACCTGGTGAAGTTTTCGTACATAGAAACATTGCCAACCTCGTGGTTCATACAGATATGAACATGCTTAGCGTACTAGACTACGCCGTCAATGTGCTCAAAGTGAGACACGTAATAGTTTGTGGTCACTATGGTTGTGGTGGAGTATTTGCTGCTATGGGCAATACTTCGGTAGGTATTATAGACAACTGGTTGCGTCATATCAAGGACGTATATCGCCATCACGCCAAAGAGTTGGAAAATATTGCAGACAAGTCTGCCCGTTTTGATAGATTCGTGGAGCTCAATGTAGAAGAGCAAGTGCAGGATCTTGCACAAACCTCTATAGTTCAGGCAGCTTGGGCCAATGGTCAGGAGCTCGGAATCCACGGCTGGGTTTACGGTTTGCGGGATGGTATCATCAAAGACCTCGAAACCAATCTCTACAACAATGAAGACCTAGAGCAAGTATTCCGTCTCAAATTCGATACAGAATAATCATATAATTTTTTTCTTAAAATATCGCTGCATTTTCATTGATGTAGCGGTATTTTTTTTATTTTATTTTTTGGAGTTATTCCCGGTTGTTGCCTACAATCTTGCTTGTCATCAGCCGCAAAATCCAGGCCTGGCAGCACACTCTCGCAGGTGAGCTGAGACCCGGTACTGCCAGGCCGGGTTTTGCCAAGGCTGCTGCCTGCACAAGGATTTCCGGCACATCCGGACTAGGCCAATGAGCTCAAGGCCATTTTTTTTGTTAGTTTATCTTATCTCACAAAGTTATAAGTA
>JAUNRT010000097.1 GCA_030535475.1 Weeksellaceae bacterium
AATAGCACAGGAATTACTAAATTTTTCATTGTCGAATATTTTTATTGGTTAAATTTCTACGACAAAGGTATAGGCGACTCAATTCAAATTAGATAAGTAGAAAATAAAGATTTGCTTAAGATTTTTTGGCTTTTTCTGCGCGTGTTTCTTCAGCGCTGGTTCACCTTTTTTTTACCGATTTGGGAAGGTAAGTGAAAAAGTGGAACCTTCTCCAAGCTTGCTTTTTGCTTGGATGTGGATAGATAATAAGTCACAATATTTTTTCACTCTATATAGCCCAATTCCATGTCCGGAAATTGTAGAACTCCATGAGTTGTCTGCACGGTAAAACCTATGAAAAATTTGATCTAAATCATTCTCCGAAATACCCAATCCTTGATCTTTGATGCTCAAGGTTACGCTCGCTTCATCAAATAGGATCTCGATAGAGTTATTATCTTTATTATACTTCAAGGCATTGCTTATCAGGTTAGATAAAACAATTTCCAGCATATCTACATTAGATAGTATTTGCACATCCTCTGATATGAGTAGAATAATTTCGGTGTCATGATTGCTTGTAGAGAAAGAGGTTTTGATTTTCTCTAAAAGTGGTTGCAAGAAAATTTTTTCTTTTGGAGGAATTTTGGTGATATTATCAATTTTTGAAAGCTGCAACATTTGGTCGTATAGGTAATTGAGTCTATTGGTTTGGTTGAGTAGTTTTTGCAATTTTTCTTCATAATATTCCGGCTCACGTCTTCGCCGCAGCATTACTTCTAAGGTTCCCTTTATAGCGGTGAGGGGTGTTCGCATCTCGTGTGATATGTCTGCGGTAAATTGCATCTGCTGCCGAGCATAGGTTTCCACCTTATCCAGAAGTGCATTTATTGTTTGTGCCAATTGGTACACTTCATCTTTTGATTTGGGTAAGGGTAATCTTTGATTGAGATTATTTTCATCAAGTTCTTCTGCTTTGGCTATCAAAGTTTTAACGGGCTTAATGGAGCCATCGGCAGCAAACCACATTACTAAGGATAACACGACAATCAGGAATATGTAAGAGAAAATCAAAGTTTGGAGCAACTTCTCGAGTACCACATAAGCTTCTTGAGCAGAAGTGCCTATGGTCAAGAAACCTAGGAATTGTCCTGCATCATTGATAATTGGAAATTGAGCGAACCTCATTTTTTGACCACTCACATCTGCGCTATAAAATTGCTCTTCTAAGTTTTTGGGCATAAAACTGAAGTGGCTATCGCCTAAATTGGCCGATTTGTAAATTACAACGTCATTTGCATCAACTATTTGTAGAAAAGTAGGGTTAGCCTCCATTTGATGGTGCTCAAGCTCATCTTGTTCAAATTTGGAATGAAAGAAAATATGATCTTTTGAGCGATCAAGCTCTTGAAAAACCTCTACTTTTTCTTTGCGCAAATCATCATCCAAATGTTGAAAAGAGGTGTGATGTACTTGCAGATAAATTACTACAAACACAAAAGCCATCACTATGACAACTGCAATGGTATTGATGCTGGCTATCCGCGCTTTGAAAGACTGGCTCATCAGTCTTCATTTATGCGATAACCAACTCCGCGCACGGTTTGCACAAAAGAAGTGTCGCCTTTTTTGTCTAGCTTACGCCTCAATGCATTGATGAAAACGTCTATCACAGAATCATCTTTATCAAAATGAATGTCCCAAATTTTTTCAATAATTCGATTTCTACGGCATACTTTTCCTTTGTTCTGAAGCAGATACTCTAGCAAGGCAAATTCTTTTTGTGTAAGGGCTACATATTCATTGTTCACTCTCACTAGATGACGTTCAGAGTCTAGCACTATATTGCCCGTAGAATAAACACTGGATTCTGTACTTTTTTTACGGGTATGTGCTTTGATTCTAGCCACAAGTTCTTCAAATGCTATAGGTTTTTTCATATAATCATTGGCACCCATTTCTAGGGCAAACACTGTGTCATCTACTGTATCCTTGGCAGTGAGAAATATGATGGGTATAGAAATATTCTGCTTGCGTACGCTTCTACATATTTCTATACCACTCATGCCCGGCAGCATCCAATCCAAGATAATGAGATCATAATTTTCAATACCTTCTAAAGCCATTTCGCAGCCGATGCGACCATTGTGGGCCACATCTACTGCAAAATTTTCTTCTTCTAATCCTTCTTTGATGAAACCTGCTATATCTGGCTCATCCTCTACCAATAGAATTCTCATAAACTCGCTTATTGATTTCATAAATATATGAAATTGGAAAAAGCCAGCCTAGTCTTCTTGAAAATTAGGTAGTCCTAATTCTACACCAGCAGCATGTTTATATACCAATTGACCGCCAAGGTAGCCGGTTCTCGCAACCGTAATTACTGTGGCAGCAAAAAATACCAAACCTATAATTCTAACGTTGCGTGGAAAAGCTTTTTTCCAGTAAGAGTAAATATAAACCACCAGGGTAACTACGGCTAATATCACCGTAATCATGGCTGCTTGTTCGTGAGTTTCGATAGCTGCTTCCAGGCTACCTTCTTCCATGCCTTCACCTGCCAGGTTTCCGGAAATATAAGCCGCAAGGCTACCCAGGCTGCCAAACAGGAGAAGAAAAAATGCTGCATCTGCAAAGAATTTCTTTTTCCAGATAAAATGAATCACTTCTGTGAAGAACCCAAAAATGAGTAGTGCAATGGGAAAGTGAACTATCATTGCGTGGAGGTGTGTTGGTGTGAACATAACTTTTAGATTTTATGATGCAAAGTTCTGCCACATGAATTATTAGAAGATAAGGAGAAACTTAAGATTGGCTAAAAATATTAGGCTCTGTTTATTGTTTTAGCTGATGCCTTAGGTTAATGCAGTTTCGTGCGAAATATAGATTGTCCAAAGTTGCTATGAAATCTAAAAATTTAGTTAGTTGTGTTCCATTCTTCATGGTGTTCTAAGTTTGATTCTAATTGATCTACCAATTGATTGATCTTCATCTCAATATCCAAAAGTTCTGCATTATAACCATCAGGGTCTTACGTATATTTTTTTATCATAATTTGGTTTTGTTCAATTCTCAAATCACAATATTTTTAAAGCATTTCTTGTTCACGGAATATACCTTGCGGAAATTTTTCCACTTGGCTAATTTCTCCAAGGATTTTTTTGTTTTCCTGCCAAATGGAAATTCCTTTGGTAAATTCACCTAGCAAATACTCTTTTGAATGGTTTTACATGTCATCAAAAACCGCCAAAACTTCGTTTTCATTTTCAACAAATTCTGCGATTTTCATTTCATAAGCCGGTGTGGATTCAAACTCTTGATGTACTTGATTAGAAGATAAACCATCAAATGCAAATACACTAATTGCGAGAGCTGCAGCAAAAATCAGCGTAGCTATTACCGCAACTCCTACGGCATGCCAATTGGAATAGAATTCTCCACCATTTTCTTCATGTACTTTGATGTTAGCGCCTTGAATTTCTTCGACTAGGAAATAGGCCGCCATAGCGTAAAGAATAGGGAGAACGATGTTTGGTATTTTATCAATGATATGTTCAGGCGTCAGAAAAAGAAATATTATTATCAATGTGGTGGCTCCAACACCAATTATTAAAGAATTTCTAGCTTTTTCTGGTTGCAACATGGCCTCATAATTCTTTTTGACCATGTAGGCAGTGGCAAGAGGTCCACCAACAAAAGTGGCCAAGGTAATAGCTTTGATCGAAAAAAATTTTCTATTTACCATAATTTCCAATGAATACTGTTCTAAATATGTGAGAATTCTATGAAAACTGAGAAATTGGGTTTTCAAAAATGGAAGGTAGATAAAAATTGTATCTGTTCGCAAAAAATATTTTTAAATATCAAATATTACGTGACCACAAACCCCTTCATTCACTGCTCGCAAATCTTAACTCAAAAACCAAAATTCTAAACACTAGGTGTGGGTGCGAAGCACGCGGCAGGTGGGAGGCGGCTACCCCGCAAGGTTTTTTGGCTCTTGCAAAATGTGAGCTGCAGGGGTTTGGAGCTCCTGCGGAAAAACCATGCAGCCACAATTTTGCAGCCAAAAAACCGCGGAGTAATAGCCGTACACCGACCCTTTTCCGGGCGTGTAGAGACGCAAGCCATGGAAATCATAAGGCTTTTCTATTCTGAAAACGCACTAGCAAAGCGCTGTCTGATCTCGCCCGGAAAAGGGTGCCGCCCAAATAAAAAATATGATATGCTTCAAATTTATGCTCAGCCTATCAGGGAAATACATAGCTGAAATTTTCAATTTTCAACTTTCAATTTTCAATTCAAAAAAGGCTGCCGCCCCAATAATCCAAATGATGCTAAGCGACAAAATGTCAGTCACTCTCTTGGGAATATGACAATTGAACGGCTATATGGGCAATGGTATATGTTTTGTCTTGCTTGGGGTAAATAATTTAAGAACAATTAAAAAATAGCAAATATGAGTAAGATTATAGGTATAGACCTTGGTACTACCAACTCTTGCGTGGCTGTGATGGAGGGTAATGACCCTACCGTGGTGCCTAATGCAGAGGGCAAGCGTACCACACCCTCTGTGGTGGCTTTTGTGGAAAATGGTGAGCGTAAAGTGGGTGATCCTGCGAAAAGACAGGCGGTGACAAACCCTGAGAAGACTATTTTCTCTATCAAGCGTTTCATGGGAACCAGCTTCTCTGAGATGGGTAATGAGGTGGCCAAAATGCCATACAAAGTAGTGAAAGGTGCCAATGACACGCCGCGCGTGTCTATAGACAATCGTGAATATACTCCGCAGGAGGTTTCTGCTATGATTTTGCAGAAAATGAAGAAAACTGCTGAAGACTATCTGGGGCAGGAGGTGAGCCGTGCGGTGATCACTGTGCCGGCATACTTCAACGATGCGCAACGCCAGGCTACTAAAGAGGCAGGTGAGATTGCGGGTCTCAAAGTAGAAAGAATCATCAATGAGCCTACGGCTGCTGCCTTGGCTTACGGTCTGGACAAGAAAGCCGGTGATGAGAAGATTGCTGTGTATGACTTGGGTGGAGGTACGTTTGACATCTCTATTCTAGAGTTGGGTGATGGCGTTTTTGAAGTACTCTCTACCAACGGTGATACGCACTTGGGTGGTGATGACTTTGATGATGTAGTGATCAGCTGGTTGGCAGACGAGTTCAAAAAAGAAGAAGATATGGATCTGCGCAAAGACCCTATAGCGCTACAGCGCTTGAAGGAGGCAGCGGAGAAGGCAAAAATAGAGCTTTCATCTTCTACACAAACAGAGATCAACCTACCATATATTACGGCTACTGCTACCGGTCCTAAGCACTTGGTGAAGCAGTTGACACGTGCCAAGTTTGACCAAATGACAGAAGATCTTGTACGCCGCTCTATGGAGCCGTGTAAGAAGGCCTTGAGCGATGCGGGATTGAGCCCGAGCGATATAGATGAAGTGATTTTGGTAGGTGGTAGTACACGTATCCCCAAAATACAGGAAGAGGTAGAGAAATTCTTTGGCAAAAAGCCACACAAAGGGGTAAACCCGGATGAAGTGGTAGCCATAGGTGCGGCCATACAAGGTGGCGTGCTTACCGGTGATGTGAAAGACGTGTTGCTACTAGACGTGACGCCGCTATCTTTGGGTATTGAAACCCTGGGAGGCGTGTTCACCAAACTTATAGAGAGCAATACCACTATCCCTACCAAGAAGTCTGAGACCTTCTCTACAGCAGCAGACAATCAGCCCGCTGTGACCATACGCGTAGGGCAAGGAGAGCGCTCCATGTTCAACGACAACAAAGAGATAGGCAGATTTGACCTCATAGACATTCCGCCGGCGCCAAGAGGTACGCCGCAGATAGAGGTGACATTTGACATAGATGCCAACGGTATCCTCAACGTGTCTGCCAAAGACAAAGGTACAGGTAAGGAGCAGACCATTAAAATAGAAGCCAGCAGTGGCCTTTCAGACGCAGATATTGAGCGTATGAAAAAAGAGGCAGAAGAGAACGCCGGTAAAGACAAAGAAGCCAAAGAAAAGGTAGATAAGCTCAACTCTGCAGACGCTATGATATTCCAGACAGAGAGACAACTCTCTGAGTTTGGGGACAAGATACCTGCAGACAAGAAAGAGCCTATAGAGACGGCATTGGCAGAGCTCAAAACAGCGCATGAATCTCAAGATGTATCCGGTATAGACAGCTCATTAGAGAAGCTGAACACAGCTTGGAGCGCAGCCTCACAAGAGCTATATGCAGCTATGAATGAGGGTGGTGATGCCGGTGCAGCAGGAGCCGCAGGTGCAGACTTTGCAGGAGCACAAGACGCAGGCGCACAAGGTGGTGACAACGCCGCAGGCGACGTAGAAGACGTAGATTTTGAAGAAGTGAAGTAAGCTACACAACTAGCTTCATAAAAAGGGTGCACTTCACCCACAGTTCACAAACCGTAGGGCAGCAGTCCTACGGTTTTTTTAGTGGCCAAAAACTAAGCAGAATTATCGAAAAATTGTAGTAAATAATTATGCAGTGTGAATGTATGTAAGTAGAAAGCAAGCGCTAAGTTGGATGAATTATTTTTTTTATTTGGGCGGCTCTCTGCCATTTTTTTTGGGGCGTTGCCCTGCAAAAAAAAATGGCAGAGACCGGGCCATTGAGCATTATCTTGCTGGTCTGTGCCTGCAAAATTGTAGCTGCGCCGGTTTGCTGCCGGCAACTACCGGCATAGAATTTTAAATTTTTAAGGTATGCCGGTATTTGCCGGGTAACTCGCAACCCGTCTCGCTTACATTTTGCAAAAGGCACAGCCTGCACAAGGATATAGCTCATGTCCCTGCCGCAAAATTGCCTTTCGGCAATTTTTGTGGTGGGATGGGAGAAGCAGGTTGGGATTTGGTGAGGTATAGCAAAATAAATTCAAATGACGAGAATTTAGAGATAACATGCATGCATGTATGAAAGCGATATGCAAAGAATTTTGAATAAGGTATGGCATCCATGTGGAAAAATTGAATCATTTGCAAACATAAAATTTCAAAAACCCGTTCGAAATAGTAAACTTCCAACAAATACACCTACAAGATAGTTTTTCTATCGAAATGTTCGTTATTTCAGTCTTTTTCATTATTTTTGTATGAAATAACGAGCATTATCTATGAAGAAACAAATATTGTTACCCAAATACAAAGCACTTTTAGAGCAGATGGGAGAGAATATTAAGTTAGCTAGAAAGCGTAGAAAGCTTACAACCATACAAGTTGCAGAACGCGCAGGCATAGCACGTTCAACTCTATATCTGGTAGAGAAAGGAGATAGCGGTGTGGCAATAGGTGCATATTTCAATGTGCTGCGAGTATTAGGCTTGCAAGCAGATTTTTTGAAATTGGCGGCCGATGATGAATTTGGCAGAAAACTTCAAGACTTAGAGTTGTTATAAGATGGCAAGTAGCAAAACGGATATCTATGTCTTTGCACATTGGTTTGGAATGTCAACGCCAAAACTCGTGGGTATTTTGTCGGCTCATCAAGCCAAAGGTCGTAAAGCATTTAGCTTTGAATACGATAGAAATTGGTTACAATCAAAAGCGCAAAGACTCCTAGATCCGGATATTCAATTCTATTCCGGTCCGCAATATCCAAATCACAAAGAGAATTTTGGAATTTTTCTAGACAGCATGCCAGATACTTGGGGCAAAACCTTGATGAAACGTAGAGAAATACAGTTGGCCAAGGCAGAAGGTAGAAGCCCAAGAATTCTGTATGAAATTGACTATTTACTGGGTGTATATGATGAAACAAGAATGGGAGCATTTCGGTATAAGCTTGAAATGGAAGGTGATTTTTTGGATAGCAATTCAGAGAAATCTACACCACCGTGGTCTAGTGTGGCAGAATTGCAACAAGCCGTTTTTCAATATGAAAATCATCCAGATAGCGATGCCATAAATAAATGGTTGAAAGTGTTGATAACGCCTGGGTCTTCCTTAGGTGGCGCAAGACCTAAAGCCAATATTATTGACAAGAATCAAGAATTATGGATTGCAAAATTCCCCTCAAAAAATGATACCATAGACAAAGCCGCATGGGAATTTTTGACTTACCAATTATGCAGAAAAGCAGGCATACAAATGGCAGAATGCAAAATTCAGAAAGTAGGCAAGGGATATCATACCTTTTTCACCAAACGCTTTGATAGAATCTATGGAGAAAGAATACATTTTTCTTCAGCCATGACCATGACTGGTCATAGTGAGGAAACTCTGAAAAATCAACCAGCAAGTTATCTTGACATAGTAGAATTTATTCAAAACCATACAGATAATGTACGTGAACAATTGCATCAATTGTGGCGCAGAATCGTGTTTAATATTGCAGTGTCCAATACAGATGATCATCTTCGCAATCATGGTTTTCTTTTGCAGGGTGATTCCTGGAAATTATCACCGGCTTTTGACCTAAATCCTTCCATAGACAAAGTAGGCTTGGCACTGAATATTGATATGGAAAATAATGCCTTAGACTTTGATTTGGCCATGAGCGTAGGAGAATACTTCAGATTAAGTCAATCTGATATGAACAAAATATTGCAAGAAGTGTTGAATGCTGTAAAACAATGGAAAGAAATTGCTCAAAAAAATGGAATTTCAAGGACAGAACAAGATATGATGCAATCAGCATTTCGATGCAAAAAATGAAATACAAGCTATTGTCATCCAAGAACCTCACACGAAGATTTATACTTAAAAGTAAAGCAGAACAGTAATTAAACAGGTGAATTTTTCTTTTGGGCGGCTCTCTGCCATTTTTTTGGGCGTTGCCCTGCAAAAAAATGGCAGAGACCGGGCCATTGAGCATTATCTTGCTGGTCTGTGCCTGCAAAATTGTAGCTGCGCCGGTTTGCTGCCGGCAACTACCGGCATAGAGTTTTAGATTTTTAAGGTATGCCGGCATTTGTCGGGTAACTCGCAACCCGTCTCGCTTAAATTTTGCAATAGGCACAGCCTGCACAAGGATATAGCTCATGTCCCTGCCGCAAAATTGCCTTCCGGCAATTTTTGAGGTGGGATGGGAGAAGCAGGTAGGGATTTGGTGTGGAATAGCAAAGTTTTTAGTGAAAACTTTAAAGGAAGGTTTGTTATTTTTTTCATTTTGGTAAAGGAAAAATGCCATAAATCAAAAACTTTTTTATGTGATTTAGAAATAGATAAATTGAATTTAACCATCAAATTATCAGTTTTTTAAGGGGTGAGATAGATTCATTAGTTTCGATTTGGGCTGAAGAATAATTTCGTAAATAAACTTTCTCACATAAGTAAGTAGGAAACTTTTTGTCTTTTATAGAAAAGTAAGGCTTTTTGGCATAGTACTTGCACCTTTAGCAGGATTAAAAACAAG
>JAUNRT010000098.1 GCA_030535475.1 Weeksellaceae bacterium
TGAAACTGTTGAAAAAAAGGACAATAATTGCTGTGATGCGCCTAAATATCAATAGATAATTATATAAAATCACACGGTACTTGCAATTTGTTTAGCGAATATAGTTGCATCATTAAACTCGAGTCAATTGAGTCTTCCAAAGTTTCAGTTAGCAAGGATTTACTCGCTGAGTTTTCAAATATATGATTTGATTTAAGGATTTGACTTAGAGTGTTTTATATTATCCCCTTGTTTTTTTGTGTAACAAAAAAAGCGCCAGGTGGTAGGCGAATAGCCCGTAAAGGATTTTGGCTCTACAAAAAAGGAGCAAAACGGGTTGCGAGATTAACAAAAACCGATTTTGCGACATTTTTTGTAGCCAAAATCCTGCGGACTTGTAGCCGAACACCGACCCTTTTGTGCCGGCATGCCTACGATAAACGATGATTGTAATGCTGTACCTAAACTCCATATTTAAACCAAAAGTCCTGCAGGAAACTGCCGGCAAAAAGGGTGGCGCCCAAAAAAAATCTTAGCTCAAATTCTGATTTCATATTTGCACTGCCTGACTGTGTTTCTTGCCCACGATGGGAAATGTATGGGACGTGTGGGAATCTTGTGTGAATATTTGTGTATCTTGTACACAAAGCTTAATTTTATGGCATAAATACGAAGTGAATTGATATATGATAGCAATTGTAGATAGCGGTTCTACCAAATCTGATTGGGTAGTCTTGGAAAATGATTTTGAGGAGGTTTTCCGGGCCAACACTATAGGTTTTAACCCATATTTCATCAATTCTGAAGAGATAGAGCAAGAGCTGCGCAAAAATGAGGATTTGATGGGTGTGGCGGAGCGGCTGGAAAAGGTGTTTTTCTACGGTGCCGGATGCTCTTCGGAGAGTCTGCGAAAGGTGGTGCAGGTGGCGTTTGACAAAGTTTTTGTGAATGCCAAAAATGTGATAGATCATGACCTGAAGGCGGCTGCCTATGCGGCTTATGACGGCAAACCTGCAGTGGTGTGCATCTTGGGAACGGGCTCTAATAGCTGCTACTTTGACGGGGAATCTATCTATGAGGCTACGCCCTCTCTTGCCTATATTTTGGGTGATGAGGGTAGCGGAAACCACTTGGGACGCGAGTTGGTGAAGGCCTATTTTACCAACAAATTGCCTGAAAATCTGCACAAAGCTTTTGATGAGCGCTATAATTTGAGCATTGAAAAACTCAATAAAAATGTGTATGATAATAAGTTTGCGAATGCGTATTTGGCCACGTTTAGCAGATTTGTTGCGGATTATAAGTCTGAGCCGTTTATCATGCAAATAATTTATCGCTGCTTGAGTGATTTTTTCTATGCGCAGGTACTGCCGTACCCACAAATAAAAGAGGCTGAAATCAACTTTATCGGCTCTGTGGCGCACTACTACGAAGATACTTTGCGTGCTGTAGCGGCTGAATATAATTTGCGAGTGGGCGAGATTGTAACTAAGCCTATAAACAATCTTGTGAGATATCACAAACAATACTTATCTAACTGATTATGAATTCTATGCGGTTTTTGCTGGTGATTTTATGGGTTTCATGTTTGTTACCTGCCCAAGCTTTGTGGGATAAGCCATACTCTACGGTGACGGTGAGTGATGGCACTACGCAGATAGAATTGCATGATTTTCTGCCAAATGTAGAGCAAACTGCTTACAAAATCACCGGTGTGCCGAGTGGTATTGATGTGCAGGTGGTGAATAATTACACGCTCATACTCCATGGTGCTATGGAGAAGCCTATGGATTTTCTGGAGCTTACTGTCCAAAATACGCAGGTGGTGATACCGCTGAAACGCAGTAACAAGGTGCAACATACTTTCACTTTTCAGCCTACAGATACATACGAAAAACTTGAGATTAAAGGCACTTTCAACAATTGGGATGTGTCTGCCGATCCGCTGACCACGAAGAATGGACAGTATACTCTGACTAAAACTTTGAGCCCCGGGCGCTATGAATATGTACTGGTGGGTGATGGCAAAGAATTTACAGACAACTTGAACGAGAATAGGATTTCTAATGGCATGGGCGGCTACAACTCTGTACTGGAGGTGGGTGACTTGAGTGCAGCGCCATTCTTCACTGCTGTGGGTTTTGATAAAGGCAAAAAGGAAATTCGCTTCTGGACGGCGTCATCCAATGCATCTATATATCCTGTACTTGATAATCATCCTATTGCTGCAGAATATGTATCGAGTGAAAGCAATGCTGCAAATGGTACGTATTTCACATTACGCATCCCGGATTATGCGAAAATCACTGCAAAATCGCAATTGCGCGTTTACACTTCTGATAGCAAAAAAGCTGGAAATGATTTGTGGATTCCATTTTCATACGGGCAACCCGTGGCACGCACGGCTTTGCTCAACAGAAACGATCATCACACCAACATCATGTATTCTGTACTGGTGGATAGGTTTCGCAATGGGAACCCTAGCAATGACAGACCACTGAATATCCCGGAGGTACTGCCTGCAGCGGATTGGCATGGCGGTGATTTGGCTGGAATTACGATGCAGATTCGCAACAATTATTTCAAAAACCTGAACATAAACTCTCTATGGGTTTCACCAATAATCTTGAACCCTGAAGGTCCGTATGGTCATATGCAGGAATATGGTGTGGACACAAAATTTAGTGGATATCACGGCTATTGGCCGATTTCTTCTTCTAAGATTGACCCACGATTTGGGTCAGATGAAGAATTTCAACAACTTATAGGCCAAGCACATCATCAAGATATGAATGTGTTGCTGGACTATGTGGCCAATCACGTGCATGAAGAGCATCCCTTGCTGGAGAAACACCCGGATTGGAAAACGGATCTCATACTGCCGGATGGTCGCAAAAACATAAGATTGTATGATGAGCAGCGGCTCACTACTTGGTTTGATGAGTTCATGCCTACGCTTGATTTGGAAAGAGAAGATGTAGCCAAAGTGATGATAGACAGTGCTGTGTTTTGGTTCAAAAAATTCAGAATAGACGGATTCAGACATGATGCTACCAAGCATATCCCCAATAGTTTTTGGAGACAGCTCACCTATCAGCTAAAGAGAGAAATCACCATGCCGCAAAACCGTGCGCTTTACCAAATCGGCGAAACCTATGGTAGCCACGAATTGATAGCTTCTTATGTGAACACTGGAATGCTGGATGGGCAATTTGAGTTTAACCTTTTTGATAAGGCTAGATCGGCGCTCATGCAGCCCGGATATTCTATGAAAAACTTAGGCGAAGCATTATCTGAAAGCTTGACATACTATGGTTCTCACCACTTGATGGGAACAATAACAGGAAATCACGACAAAGGACGTACTATTTCCTATGCAGACGGTAGTCTCAGGTTTGATGAAGATGCGAAAGAAGCCGGCTATACTAGGACTATAAACAACGTTCCGGGAAAAGGCTTTAATAAAATGGCGCAATTATTCGCGTTTAATATGACTGTACCGGGAATACCTGTGATATATTACGGAGATGAAATTGGGATGCCCGGTGGTGATGACCCCGATAGCCGACGCATGATGCAGTTTTCCGGGCTAAACAAAGACCAAAGTGACTTGCTACATACGGTAAGAAAACTTACAGGTCTGCGCAGTAGCCGCATGGAATTGCTCTATGGACAAACAGAAATTTTGCACAGCGATGATCACACACTGGTGTATGCTAGAAATTATCTAGACAAAGCAAGTCTAGTGGTGCTGAGCTCTGCTGAAAAAATGCAAGAAATTGAAGTAAAACTGCCAAAATACTTGCAAAACAAGGAATTTATGAGCGAATTTGGCCATAGCGCAATGCTTATAGATGGAAAATTGAGCATAGAGATTCCCGCACATGGATTTGAGGTACTGACCTCTTATTGATCTTTTTGTGCTAAATTGGCGCTAGAATTTGTGATTCCATTCTCGTAATTCATGCAAACACATCATTGGCAAAATCAACTCAATCAATATGGTGCACAACGCCAAGCTGTCTTTTTTCTGATTGATTTTGAAGCTAAGCAGGCAGAAATTTATTTGCCTGATGAATTGCCCAATGAAAATCTGCAAATTGAGTTTCCAAAAATTACATTGACTGAGGAGCAAAATGCCAAAAGCCACCATGTTTCAGTAACCTCAACTCCGCTCCCACGCGCTGAGTTTGATACAGCATTTGACTATGTAAAGCAAAATCTGCTGAATGGGAATAGCTACCTTACCAATCTCACTTTTTCTACACCCATCAGCATTGAAGCGTCTTTGAAAGATATATTTCTTGCTGCAAAGGCTAAGTATAAAATACTGCATAAAAACTGGGTTTGCTTTTCCCCAGAAAGCTTTGTACAAATTGCAGAAAACACCATCCACACTTTTCCTATGAAAGGCACAATTTCAGCAGAAAAAGAAGGAGCATTAGAAGAACTGATGCAAGATGCTAAAGAGACTGCTGAGCACAATACTATAGTAGATCTTCTGCGCAATGATTTGAGTATTGTGGCGAAAAATGTGAGAATCGCAAGATTTCGCTATGCAGAAAAACTGAATATAAGGGGAAGAAATTTATGGCAAACCAGCACGCATATAATGGGTGATTTGCCGGAGGATTGGCACGAACATTTAGGTGATATTTTGGCAGCATTGCTTCCGGCTGGATCAATCAGTGGTGCTCCAAAAAAGAAAACCTGCGAAATCATACGTCATGCAGAAGAGCATGACCGTGGTTTCTATACCGGAATAGCCGGATATTTTGATGGTACAACGTTAGACAGTTGTGTAATGATTCGCTTCATAGAAGAAGACACAATAGGCAACAAGGTTTATAAGTCTGGTGGCGGAATTACTGCCATGAGCTACGCCGACGCCGAATATCAAGAAATTCAAGACAAAATCTATGTGCCAATACTTTGAGACCATACGCATAGAGGACGGAAAAATTTGTCACCTAGACTGGCATCAAAAACGGCTGACCGAAACATTTGTGCACAAATTCACATGTGCAAAGCCTTGGGATTTACAAGAAATTTTAGGTGAGATCACTCTCCCATCTCAAGGTATACATAAGTTAAAAATAATTTATGACGCACAGGATTTCACCATCGAAATCTCTCCCTATTCCTCAAAAATTATAAACAGCATCGGCATCATAGAGTCGCCAACACTGCAATATCCGTTTAAAAGTACAGATAGAAGCGCATTAGAAATTCCTCAAGAGCACAAAGTAGATGATGTAATCTTTACGCAAAACGGCTTTCTTACAGATAGTAGCTATGCCAACTTATGCTTCATGCGTGAAGATAAATGGTACACACCTACCACATACTTGCTGAATGGCACTTACCGTCAGCGATTGCTTGCTCAAAAGCAAATCCATGAAGACAAAATTCACTTAGATGACTTTCAGCACTTCACGCACATGGCGTACATCAATGCTATGCTACCACTGGGCCGCATGCAGTGGGAACTGTCAGCTTTAGATTTGAAAATAATTAAGTAATCCGTTCTTTTGCATAAAAAAAGCACACAAGCTTGTTTTTCAAACAGGTGTGCTTTAGAAATTTTAGAAATTTATCGAGCCATTAAAAGTACCAACCCAGGTACTCCGGAAACATTCTGTTCCACAAAGGCCAATCGTGGTTTGCCCAGCGCTTCACATCCAAAGTATGCGGAATACCTTTAGATCTAAGAATGCCCGACATGTTCAGATTTTTATTGAGACAAATGTCATATTCACCCACGCCCAATACTAAATTCATGTGTTGATAACGCCAAGGCTGTTCGTTTGGCATAAACTCGTTTGGATTGTGAAAATATACCAAATCAGAGGAAGTTCCCTCTACCATATCTCTAATGTTAAAAGCGCCTGAAAGGCTAAACAAGTGTGAGATCAAATCTGGATTACGGAATGCGAGATCCGCAGCATGGTACCCACCAAAGCTACAACCTGCTGTTGCGATGCGATGAGTTTGATTCTCTCGCTGCAAATAAGGTATAAACTCCTTTACCAAAAACTCATGATACTTGTTGTAGTTATAGATTCTTTGATACGGCGATAGATTGCGAGTATATAAAGACTTAGTGTCTATAGTCTCTATATTGTACAATTTCACTTTTCCCGTTTCAGTAAACCATTTTACAGAATCATTTAGGCCAAAATCTCTGTTTTGCACAAAACTGCCTTTGGTGGTTGGGAACATAAGAATGGGCAAACCCCATTGACCGGTGATTTCCACCTTGAGCGAGATACCCAAAATGTGTGAGTAAAAATCTGTGTAATGTACTTTTGGCATATAATGGTTTGTTTATAGATTAAATCTGAAAGAAAAGGAAAACTTGCGCGTTAGCAACCGTGAAAACATTCAAAATCACGCCTCAAAATCACCTTGCACATCCTTCTGCAACTTCAATAAAGCGGCATTCGTAGCAGCACTGCCATCCAACGAGCGGCGTATGATTTCAGCGCGCAATTCCTGTGAAGTAGCATTAGGTCCGAGCCCTTCTCGGCATTGCTTTATGAAGTTTTGAGTAGTATTCTTAGCGGCATATACTATCTTCCACGTTTCCGGATGCACATAAATTTGTTGACTCAGATTGTGATCAAACTCCTCTTGTATCGTGTTTACAATATGATATTCATAAGCATCTAGATTCTCAGAAATTTCAACTCTACGCACCAAATGAGTAGGTCGCACCCTTTCCAAAAAAAGCGCCATGCGCTCATAGGCCTGCAACTTCATAGGCACAAGCATATCACGGTCTTTGAGTTGCAATTCCACTTTTCTGCGAGCAGACTCTTCAGAGAGCAATTTGTCCAGCAAAAAATATACAATCACACCCAAGATGAGCAAAGGAATAGAATATTTGAGTATTTCAACAAGTTCAATCATGCTAATTCAAAAAAAGTATAGTTCACAAAGGTAATATTTACAATAAAATCTATTTTACAAAATCAGTATAATTATCAAAATTTTTCTACTAAAATCCAAAAAATCACAATCTTCAGAGATATATTCTCTAGGACATCTTGCAAGAAGTAAAATTTTGATCCAAAAAAACCTGTTGACAAAAACTTCCATCAACAGGTTTCCTCAAAAAGAATAAAAATAGAAGCAGCTTCTACTCCATCTCTTCTACATGCACTTCAGAGAAAAGCATCTTAGACACCGGGCAGTTTTTACTGGCCTCAATCAGCGCCGCATGTTGCTCATCAGAAATCTCATTACCAAAGGTTACTTTCTCTAGCGCAATGCGCTCATCATTCTCACCTTTGTGAAATCTCACTTCTACATCTATCTCGCCAACATCCCAGCCTTGTTCATCAGCATACGAGCGCATATTGATACCAATACTACTTGCCAGTGCACCCAGCAAATACTCTATAGGCATTGGCGCCACATTAGAGCCACCTTTGAATTCCGGCTCATCAACTTCAAACTCAAACTCACGTGTTTTGGCAACGCCTTTCAAGCCTTTTGCCGGTAAATGAAATGTAACCATGTCTATATTAATTTTACGTTAACTACTAATTCTTTGATAAAGTTACAACCTTATTCTCAAACCCTTACATAAAATCAACTGACAAAATTCATATCACTCAAAATTGCATTTCCGGCACGTCACCTTCCACCACAAGTCGGCCTTCAGTAGCCTCTTGAATTTCTTCCACGCTCACGCCCGGAGCGCGCTCCAGCAGCTTAAACCCACCCTCTGGCAGCACCTCCATCACAGCAAGATTGCTCACCACCTTCTTCACGCAGTTTACACCAGTCAGTGGTAGCGTACACTCCTTGAGCACTTTGCTTTCGCCGGCCTTATTGGTATGCATCATCGCCACGATAATATTCTCTGCGCTACTCACCAGGTCCATAGCGCCACCCATACCTTTCACCAGCTTTCCAGGAATTTTCCAATTGGCAATATCACCATTTTCGGCCACCTCCATAGCACCCAAAATAGTAAGATCCACGTGTTGGCCTCTGATCATGCCAAAACTCAGAGAAGAGTCAAAAAAACTCGCTCCCGGCATAGTAGTTATAGTTTGTTTACCGGCATTTATCACATCCGCATCCACCTCATCCTCAGTAGGGAATGGGCCCATGCCCAGCACGCCGTTTTCACTTTGAAACTCCACAGACAGATTCTCCGGCACATAATTCGCCACAAGAGTCGGAATCCCAATACCCAGATTCACATACATACCATCCTTCACTTCGCGCGCAATACGTTGCGCAATCTGATTTTTATCTAAACTCATAGTCTATTCAATTTTATGATTATCAAGCGCGTACCGTGCGTTGCTCAATACGTTTTTCAAACTTCTCACCCTCAAAAATTCTTTGCACAAAAATCCCCGGAATATGCACCTGATTCGGGTCCAATTCGCCCACAGGCACCAATTCTTCCACCTCAGCCACCGTGATTTTCGCCGCACCACACATCACAGGATTGAAGTTGCGTGCAGTACCCTTGAACACCAAATTACCGGCTGCATCTCCTTTCCAAGCCTTCACAATGCTGAAATCTGCCTGATAAGCCTCCTCCATCACATACATTTTGCCGTGAAACTCACGTGTTTCCTTTCCTTCTGCCACCTCAGTGCCAAATCCCGCAGGCGTATAAAAAGCAGGAATCCCTACTTGTGCCGCACGGCATTTCTCTGCCAGCGTACCTTGAGGCGTCAAAATCACTTCAAGCTCACCACTCAGCATTTGTCGCTCAAACTCTGCATTCTCACCCACATAGCTGCTGATCATAGTCTTTATCTGCCGCTTTTGCAACAAAAGCCCAAGACCAAAATCGTCCACACCCGCATTGTTTGAGATGCACGTAAGCCCCTTCACATTCAGCTCCACCATGCGCCCAATACTATTTTCCGGGATGCCACAAAGCCCAAAACCACCCAGCATCACAGTCATACCATCCTCCAAACCCTCCAGAGCAGCCTCCACAGAATCCACCTTTTTATTTATCATATATCTATCTTTTTATTACCAAAATTTCCGGTATCAAACCTCTTCAAAAGTATAAAAATTTATGCACCTTGCCAATTTGCCATGCACAAAACATCCAATATCCCAAGCAAAATTATTATTTGGGCGGCACCCAAAAAATGCCTTTTCAGCCTACCAAAATATGCCGCACAACCACAAGCATTTTTTCGGGTCGGTGTACGGCTATTACTCCGCAGTGGTCTAGGCGGGTTCAGTAGTCGCAAGTGTGTTTTCCGCCAGAGGCTACAAACCACTTGCTTCTCTTCACCCAGCC
>JAUNRT010000099.1 GCA_030535475.1 Weeksellaceae bacterium
AATATTTTCATCTTCATCTTACCAAAAATTGCATTTATTTGTTGAATTTAGGATAGTTAAATCCATTTAAAATTTGGATTGATTTTCAAACTTCATACGTGTGTTTTTTAGAGAAAATTGACTGATAAACACTGTCCACTTTGGGATTTTCAGTAAATTTGTAAAAATTTGACTATGCTTAACAAGCAATTGCAAAGGCAATTAGACATGTTAGGAGATGTGATTTCGCAGTTCAGTGAAAACCAATTTACTTACATGGGTAAAAATGAATTTGAAAGCAGTCCCGGGATGCATGTGAGACATGTTCTTGACTTTTTTTTGGTGTTGCAGCGTGATTTGAATAGCGGCGTAATTGATTACGATAAAAGAGTACGAAATACGGCTATAGAAGAAAATCCAGATTCTGCACTTAGCCTAGTGTACGAGTCCAAAAATTGGCTGGAAAGTTTGTCAGATCATTGTTGCGAATTGCAACTCAATAGCCCTTTGCATCATCAAAGCCTAAGCAGTACGCTTACCAGAGAGCTGCTGTATTTGCTGGAGCATTGTGTGCATCATTTTGCTATCATTCGAGTGTTTACAGAAAGGTATTTTCCGGAAATAATGCTTCATGAGGAATTCGGTTTGGCAAATTCTACTATACAATTTCAAAAGTCATGATCAGACATGAGTTGAAAAAGATCACTCACTATGAGTTTTGGCCTTTTTGGATTTATTATATTCCAATGATTCCTGTATATTTAAAGTATGTTTGGAAGTCGGGTAAGTGGCTCTATTTCACGACGGTAAATCCCGACATGAAATATGGTGGCTTTTTTGGATATTCTAAGTCTGAGGCGCAAAATATGTTGCCCAAAGAGTATCTACCGGAAAGCAAGTCATTGTTGTTATCTCCCAATGAAACCCTAGAAACCCCATTTGAGTTTCCTTTCATCATAAAACCGGATGTAGGCGAGAGAGGTAAAGGCGTTAATGTCATTTACAACCAACGAGAGTGGACCGCTTTTACTCAACAGCATTCAGGTAAATATATTGCGCAGCATTGGTATGACTCGCTGCATGAATTTGGTCTATTTTTCGTGAAAATGCCTGATGCAGAAAAAGGTAAAATAGTATCAATTACCGGCAAGGAATTTCTCATATATCATGGTGATGGCGAGAGCACGCTGCGACAGTTGATTGAAGAAAATTCAAGGGCATATTATCGCAAAGCCTATTTGTATCTTAGATTTCATGATAGACTAGAAGAACCATTACCTGCGGGCGAGCATCTGCTCTTAGAAGAAATTGGCAATCACAACAGAGGCACGCGGTTCTATGATGCAGGTGAATTATGGACGCAAGAGCTCGAAGACTCTCTAAATCACATGTTGCAAAACATCCCCAACTTTTGCTATGGTAGATTAGACGTGAAAGCTCAAAATGTAGAATCTTTGAAGAAAGGAGATTTCACCGTGATAGAAATCAATGGCGCCAATTCAGAAGCTACACATGTCTATGACACCAAGTACACACTGCGCCAGTCTTATGGCGAAGTGAAAAAACACCTTCAGTACCAATTTGAGGTTGCTCAGCAGCAATTGCAGCGCGGAGTGCGCCCGGAGTCAAAAAGGCAGTTTCTGAAAGATCTTTTCCAACATCTTACACGCCACTAATTCCCATGCTCAATTTTCCCCAAAGAGCCGGCAAAATGCTTCAAAAACGGATGGATGGTGATGAGTTGCGCAGTCTCAAACACTATAATTTAGCCACCGGCGATTTCTTGAGCAATGACTATCTCGGTGTCGCACGCCACACCACAGATTTCATTCCTTCCCAGCCGCACTCAGGAAGCACAGGTTCCAGACTTATCAGTGGTAATTCCTCCTATATTGAAGAATTCGAAGAATACTTGGCGCATTATTACCAGGCACCTGCAGCTTTATATTTTTCCTCAGGCTTCGATGCCAACTTGGGCCTTATGGCATATTTACCGCAAAAAGGCGACACCATATTATATGACCAACTATCTCATGCCTCTATACGCGAAGGCATTCGGCTGAGTCATGCCACATCTTTTGCTTTCAAACACAATGATTTAGAAGATTTTCAAAAACGCGCGAAGCGCGCAACGGGTGACGTTTTTGTGGTGGTAGAATCTGTGTATAGCATGGATGGCGACTTAGTACCTTTATCTGAATTCATAGAAATCTGTCATCAAAATTCATGGTATCTCATAGTAGATGAAGCTCACGGAACAGGAGTATTGGGTGAGCAGGCAAAAGGAATGTACCAAACGGTAGAGTACGAAAAGATTTTTGCCAGAATACACACCTTTGGGAAAGCATTGGGCAGCCATGGAGCAACGATAGTAGGAAGCCAAGAATTACGCAACTTTCTCATCAATTTCTGCCGTAGTTTTATTTATACCACAGCACCTAGCAATGCCAGTGCAGAATCCGCCTGGCACGCACATAAATTTATGCAACATAACTTGCATTTACATCAAGCACTGAAAGACAATATTACCTATTTTCATCAAAAAGCAGCACAATTAAACATCCCGGGATTGGTTACGAATCCTCAAACGCCAATTCAGCAATATTTAGCGCCTAAATCTGTACTAAAAACCTTAGAATACACCTTGCAGCAAAAAGGTTTATCGGCTCGTGCCATCTATAGCCCCACTGTTCCACAAGGTCAAGAAAGGCTGAGAATCAGTCTGCATGCATACAATACACAAGCAGAAATAGACCTGCTACTCAACACCATCGCTACCCATGTCTAGTCAAAGCATATTCATTACCGGCATAAGCACAGAAGTTGGCAAAACCGTAGCTGCCGCCGTTGCAGTATCCGCATTACAAGCAGATTACTGGAAACCCATTCAAAGCGGCGCACAAACAGACTCAGATACAGCCACCATACAAGCACTTTGCAAAGACAAACATGGTCGCATACACCCAGAGTACATAAAGCTGCCAGAGCCGCTCTCACCACATGCCGCTGCGGAAAAAGAAGGTATTTTGCTCAACTTGCAAGACATCACACGACCAGTCACTCAAAATACACTTATTATAGAAGGAGCAGGAGGTTTACTCGTCCCACTCAATCACAAGCACCTCATTGCCGATCTATTGCAGCCGCAAGACCATATCATTCTAGTAAGCAAGCACTATCTGGGCAGCATCAATCATACCTTGCTCAGTTACAACTACTTAAAGTCAAAAGGTTTCCAAAAAATAGCCATTTGGTTTAGCGGCCAGCCAAATCCATCCTCAGAGCAAGCCATTCGCAGACATGCATCCGCATTCTATCTGCAAAGCATAGAGCAGGCAAGCCGGCTTAGCCCGGAGTGGATTTCTCAGCAAGCCTCACACATATCTGAAAGTTTGTCAGCCTTTCTCAATTGGAACAAAATGTGAACACCACACGCAAACACTTTCAGTGACCAAATTCTTACGTCAAAACGCAGTATGGATACCCCTCAGCTTCGTGACCATACTCATAATCATGCATTTACTCAGTCCGGAAGGCTGCTATGGCATCATACCACGCTACCAATCCGGGCTTCGAGGCATCCTACTCGCACCACTTTTTCATGCAGACTGGGAGCATTTAGCCAACAACGCAGTGCCATTGCTCGTCCTTGGATTCCTCACCATCACCTTCTACAAGAGCATAGCCTACCTGCTTTTTACCGCAGGTTGGTTCATCACACACACGCTAGTTTGGCTCTTTGCAGACCTTGGACTATTTGGTACAGAAGATCACATAGGCTGTCATATCGGCGCCAGCGGCCTGGTATATTTGCTCGCATTCTTTCTCTTCATCAGTGGCGTACTGCGCCGTTCCGTGCCGCTCATTGCCGTTTCGTTGATTGTTATATTCCTGTATGGCAGTATGTTATGGGGCATATTCCCACAAGAAATCATAAATTTAGGAGAGAAGCATAGCCGCATGTCATGGGAGAGTCACCTATTTGGAGCCCTCACAGGAGCAGCTTTTGCAGTAATATTTCGCCGCTATGGTCCACAAAAAAAGCGCTGGTCTTGGCAGCAGCCCAACTATGATCATAGCGTAGATGAAGAACTTTGGGAGCGCTATTTAGAGAAATTTCCTGAAGACCAAAACCCACCAGAAACAGAAGAAAAGAAAAAATTCAAAGACCTTTTTTAGGCAGATTATTTGGGCGGCACCCTTTTCTGGGCAAGAAACGCCAGATTACAAATATCGGTGAATAACGTCTAAAAACCCCGGTCAAACTTTCAAAATCCAAAACACCAATTGCCCTGAAAAAGGGTCGGTGTACGGCTATTACTCCGCGGTCTTTTGGCTACAAAAAATGTCGCAAAATCGGTTTGGCTGCGCTCAATGCCTTATCGTAAAATATTTTATAAAAAGGAGTTATTATAAGGCATTATCGCTTCGCTAATCAACCCGTTTTGCTCCTTTTTTGCAAGAGCCAAAATCCCTTGCGGGGTAGCCGCCTCCCACCTGCCGCAAGCATCGCATCCATATATGTGTATAAGGATTTTTAGAAATTACATCCGGTAGCGTATTTTCTTGTAGGCTTTTGTAAGCAATATGTAAGTATCATGATAAATAGGGGTGAAGGTCCCACCAATTCGTAATAATATTCATAAGCAAAACCTTCTATTTCTCCACCCATTAAGTTTTCAATTTCAGCTGTACTAATCAAAATACATTGAAATTTTAAGGCAATTTTTGAATAAACCGCACTTTGGTTTTTTTATTCAAAATCTTTTAACCCAAAAAATACCTTTTCATGATGCCAATGCACGAGGATTTGTAAGATTCACCAAACAGATTGAGATGAACTAGCAAAAAGTAAAGTTGACTCAGTGCAACGGCGTCCTGATCAGGGAATTTTTCATTGATATTGTCTTCATAGCCTAGCTTCATTTGTTTTGAAATATTGCCAAATAATTTCATCATACCTATATCTATAGCGGGATGTGAGTAGCTCACCGCAGGGTCTAATATGCATAATCGGCCATCGTGCGCAACGAAGTAATTTCCGCTCCATAAGTCGCCATGTGTCAATTTGGGACGAGTGTCTGAGAAAATGTTTGCAGCTCGTTGTGCTATAATATCTATAGAAGGTATTTGTGATGCATTTAGCCTGCCATGATCTAAAGCAATTTTGAGCTGTGGCTCAATGCGGCTCACAGCATAAAATTCACTCCAAGTATCTGTCCAAGGGTTGTGTTGCGCCAAATTGGCAATGAAATTATCTGATTCCCAACCAAATCGACTGTTTTCTTGTGTGTGCAGTGCTGCCAATTGAGCGCCATGCTCTGATGTAAAAATTTGACTAGCATGTTTTTCTACAAATGTCATAAGCAGGAAAGAGTGCTCATGAACAGCCTCACATAATATAGGCTTGGGAACAGTGATTTCAGCGATTTTCCCTAACTCTTGTAGGGCAGTCTTCTCTGCTTGCAACATAGGTAGATTGCTGAGTTGATTGATTTTTACACACAAATCTCCTATTGTAGTTTGCAGTTTATAGACCTCGGAGATATCGCCACCACCTAATGGGAGCGATGCAAGGATTTTGCAATCTTGTTGCTGCTCAATATGGTTTTTGACATTCTGATTCACGGAAGAAACTCTTTTAATAATTGCTGGGCATAGGCATAAGGGTTTTTATCTTCACTAGCCAGAAAATCTTGTTTCTTGCTTGCTTCTTCTAAAAAGCTTTGTAAGCGATGTTGTAATATTTCTTGAGCATAACTTTCCACTCTCAACCATCTCTGGCTTTGTCTTTTATCAGCAATTTGTTGTTGAATTTCCGGGGTTTGAAAATATTCGTCAACTTTTTGCAGCACCTCTGCAATTCCGTTACCAGAGTATGCGCTACCTATTATTATGGGTCTGCGCCATTTGGGCATTTTGGCAGGCAGTAGCTGAATTGCTCTGTTGATGTCCATCTTACTTTCATGAATCAATTCAGACGGTAGCGCATCAGCTTTATTGAGAAAAATGAGGTCTGTCATTTCCATTATGCCCCGCTTAATGCCTTGAAGTTCGTCGCCAGTGGCAGCAATTTGCAGAAATATGAAGAAATCTGTGATGTCATTGACCATAGTTTCAGATTGACCTACACCCACAGTTTCTATAAGAATGATGTCATAGCCGGCGGCTTCGCATAAAACCATGCTCTCATAGGTGCGCTGCGTGATGCCTCCAAGATTGCCGCCGGTGGCGGTAGGCCTTATGTAGGCATTTTGAGATCTGGAAAGCTCTTCCATGCGGGTTTTGTCACCCAAAATGCTACCACCTGTTAATCGGCTACTAGGGTCTATAGCAAGCACGGCAACTTTGTGTCCGTTTTGCACCAATTGTAGGCCCAGAGCTTCTATGAATGTGCTTTTTCCTGCGCCGGGAATGCCGGAAACGGCAATTCTTCTACTATGAATTTCGGGATCTTCTACCAATGAGATGATTTGCTGCGCATACCGATGATGAGTTTCAAGTTTACTCTCAGCCAAAGTGATGGCTTTGCTCATTGCAAGCCGGTCGCCCTGTTGCACCAACGAGGCCATTTCTTGAATTTGATTTTCGTTCAAAACTTTTTGATATTATTTGAAAAAAGCAACTGCAATAGCATTCTGTTCAAAGGTAGGAAAATTATATTTGCAGCATGATTTGGAGAAAGTTTTTAGCTCCCTTGGCAGGAATGTGGTGGGTAGTAACCAGTGCACGCAATGTGCTTTTTAATCATAATATTCTATACTCAAAATCCTTTCCGATACCTATCATTTCTGTAGGCAATTTATCTACCGGTGGTACCGGCAAGACGCCACACACCGCCTACTTACTCGAATTTCTGAAAAACAGGTATAGAACGGCGGTGCTCAGCCGTGGGTATGGCAGAAAAACTAAGGGTTTTTTAGTGGCCAACTACGACAGTACTGCCAAGCAAATTGGTGATGAGCCATCTTTGTTTTTCAACAGATTTCGCAACAGAATCATTGTAGCCGTTGGTGAAGACAGAATTGCAGCAATACGAAAACTGCTGAAACAATTTGAGCTAGATGCCATAATATTGGATGATGCTTTTCAGCACAGAAGATTGAGAGCAGGTTTTCAAATTCTACTTACAGACTATTCCCAACTCTATGTAGATGACTATTTGCTGCCTATGGGAAATCTTAGAGAGTCTTATGTAGGTGCGCGTAGAGCTGACGCCATAATTGTGACCAAATGTCCGGAAGAAATGTCCGATGAGCAAAAGCAAGAAATTGCAAAAAAGCTACAAGTACGCGCTGCACAGCCACTATTTTTCTCTAGAATAGTTTATGGTGACACGCTCATTCATCCCAAATATCCAATGAAATTGAGTGAAAGTAGAGACTGTCACGTGCTATTGGTAACAGGCATCGCCAACCCAAAGCCAATGGAAGTGTATGCAAAGAGCCAATTCAACAAAGTTTCGCATCTGAGTTTTCCGGATCATCATGATTTCAAACCAGATGATATTGCGCAAATAAGTATGGCGTATGATGAGATGCAACACCCAGCAATCATACTCACTACAGAAAAAGATTATATGCGCTTGAAGCATGAATCTGCCTTATCGGAAAATTTGTATTACCTTCCCATCACCATTGCGATTGATAGACAATCAGAATTTGATGAAATGATAGAGAATTATGTACAACAAAATTGAAGAAGCCGGAAAATTTCTGCGCGATAAAATAGGAGATGTTTCACTTGATTTTGCCATAATTCTTGGATCGGGATTGGGCAAATTGCAGCATGAAATAGAGGCTGAGCATAGTATAGCCTATGAAGAAATACCTCACTTCCCTAAAACCACGGTGGCAGGCCATACCGGCAGGTTGATAGTTGGCCAATTAGAAGGCAAGAAAGTGATGCTCATGTCTGGGCGTTTTCACTACTATGAGGGTTATAACATGCAGGAAGTCACCTTTCCGGTGAGGGTTTTTCATTATTTACAAATCCCAAATCTCATAGTGTCAAATGCGAGCGGCGGCGTGCACAGATCTTTCAAAGTGGGCGATGTGATGGTGATCACAGATCACATAAACTTTTTCCCCGAGCATCCGCTGCGTGGCGCAAATGATGATAAATTGGGTCCAAGATTTCCGGATATGAGCGTGGCTTATGACAAGGAGTTTATCCAAATCATGAATCAAGTAGCCAAGGATCAAAAAATTAGATTGCAACATGGCGTGTATTTTGGGCTGCAAGGGCCAACTTTTGAGACACCTGCCGAGTATGGAATGGTGAGAACCTTGGGTGCAGATGCTGTAGGTATGAGCACTGTCCCTGAGGTAATAGTTGCCAGACACCAAGGCATGCGTGTGGCTGCTATATCTGTAATCACGGATTTAGGTGGACCGGAAATTGCTTTTCCTGTGTCACATGAAGAAGTATTGAACGCAGCCAAAGTGGCCATGCCCAATGTCATAAAAATTGTACGCGGGTTGGTGCAAAAGGTGTAATTGTGAAAATGAATTCTTGTAGAAATCTGTGATATGATGAGAGTTTTTAGTGGGATAATGTTGTTATGTGCTGTACAAATATTATTTATAGCTTGCAAACAAGAAACTACCACCATGAGCCAAGAGGGAGATATTTATGAGGCGCCTGTGATGGTGACTTACGACACGCTGGCTCAACCGGATACATTGAATATTTCCGGCCTTGATGATACAACAGAAATAGACGTGAGCAAGCTGAAGACACATCAAGAAGAGGGTGCTTATTTTCAGCGTTCATTGGTGGACAACAATGAGTATTACTTCAACGGTGCACTAAAAGGCGCTCAAGCTCACCGCTATGCTGTGCGTATAGAACAGGCAAAAAACTTCCGTGTAGAAGTATTGGCAGAACCAAGCAGCATAGAAATGCTACTGAAACAGGATGGCAATACTGTGATGCAGAGGAAATCTGGTGAGAATGCAAGGCAAGAACTTGCGGCAGGAATTTATGAATTGGAAGTACGAAACCCACAAGCTGATTCTGGTGAGAGAATAGGAGAGTACTCCATTTCAATCTATTGAGGGGATTTTCTCAATATTCTAAACATTTTTTAGAAAATTCATTTTGAGTATTTCGCCGCTGTTGGGTGACGGAGTTTGCGTGTGCATGTTGCGAGCCCTTTTTCTTGTAGTATAAATGGGTCCTAAATTCAACAAATAAATGCAATTTTTGGTAAGATGAAGATGAAAATATTTT
>JAUNRT010000016.1 GCA_030535475.1 Weeksellaceae bacterium
GCTTCTGGCGGTTTTTTTGTGCATAAAATTTTGCATCGTGAGATTGGACATATAGTTATGTATCATATGTGTTTTATGCACCTGGTTTTGGGTTGCAGTTTCCTGTAAATTGTCTTTTACGTTAATTTACTCTATTACGATTGCAGAAATATCTACTTGCATATTCTTAATTGGTGCCGTTTTTTGGGCAAATACCGCTGACTCAAAAATATATATTTGCCCAAAAAACGGCACGAGGCAAGGACATGAGCGGTATCCTTGTGCGGGCAATGGCCTGGCAAAATGTGAGCGAACGGGGTTGCTAATTGGTCGGCAAATGCCATACCTTTAAAAAACAAATAAAAACTAATGGTAGTTGACGCCTGCAAACCCGTGCAGCCACTAATTTTGCGGACATTGCCGCACAAGATTTAGCTCAATGGCCTGGTCACGGCTCTGCCGGGAGCCTCCCAAAAAATAAAAAAAAACATTATTTATGAAATCTCACATCCCTGATTTGCAATTGGGTATGACTCTTTCCTTGCCATATATTTTCTTCTATGACATACACCAAATCAAAGGTATATTTCTGAAAATCACGTAAATATTGGCCAAAACCAAAACCTACTGCTGTGAATGTTTTGCGCGTTTTGGGGCAGAAAAGATTGAGACGAATGTGCTCATGCTGTTTGCCCATGGTGCGCTCGCCACCGTAGTTTTGCAGATTTTTGGTGAGAAAATGGGGTGTAAGATTGCAAGGCCCGAATGGCTCTAACAATTTGAGTAGCTTGAGAAACCTGGGTGTGATGACGTCAAAGTCTATTTCTGTATCTATTTCTATGCTTGGAATGCGCTGGGATTCTGTGATGCGATTGCGTACAGAGTTTTCAAATTTACGCCGAAAGTTGGGTAAATTTCTTTCTGGCATGCTTAGACCTGCGGCGTACATGTGCCCTCCGAATTTGTCTAGCAATTCCTCACACTCACACAATGCCTCATACACGTCAAAGTCCTTGACAGAGCGCACACTGGCTACTAAAGTTCCGTTTTCGCCTTTGGTAAATACTACTGTGGGACGGTAATAAAACTCCGTGAGACGCGAGGCCACTATGCCTATGACTCCCTTGTGCCAACTAGGATCATACACCACGGTGGAGTAGCTGGAATCATCTTGTGCTTGTTGTAGCTGTGTGAGCGCAGATTTGGTGATCTCACTGTCTATGTTTTTGCGTTGGGTGTTGAGTTGATTGATATCACTCAAGAACTGCCGTCCTGTGAGTTTATTCTCTACCAACAAGAGATTTACGGCGTCATGCGCGTGCTGTATGCGCCCGGCAGCATTGATTTTGGGAGCTATGGAAAATACGATTCTAGAAATGTTGATATAGCCTTTGTTCTCTTCTGGTATCATGAGTTGGATACCCAGACGTGGGTTGCTATTTATGATTTCCAGACCGTAATAAGCTAATATGCGGTTCTCATCATTTATAGGTACTATATCTGCTGCCGTGCTCACACATACCAGATCCAGGTATTCCATGGCTCTTTCTTGATCTATCCCCAACTCTGTGCATAAGGCTTGTATGAGTTTGAAGCCTACTCCGCAGCCGCTGAGCCCATCATATGGGTAGTCGCAGTCTTCTCTTTTTGGGTCTAGAATGGCTACCGCCGGCGGCAATTGCTCACCCGGCATGTGATGATCGCAGATGACGAAGTCTATCCCAAGTTCTGCCGCGTATTTGGTCTGGTCTATGGCTTTGACACCGCAATCTAATGCTATGATGAGGCTGATGTCATTTTCAGCGGCATGATCTATACCTTGTGTAGAAATGCCATAACCCTCTGTATATCTGTCTGGTATATAAAAAGAAACTTTAGCGTTAAGAGATTTGAGAAAGTGATACATCATAGCTACTGAAGTGGTGCCATCTACATCATAGTCTCCATACACTAATATGCTTTCTTCCATCTCCAGTGCTTGGATAATTCTATCCACTGCTTTGTCCATATCTTTCATGAGAAATGGATCATATAAGTTGTCCAAAGATGGACGCAGGAAGGCTCGTGCTTTTTCAAAATCATCCACACCTCTCTGTGCCAAGAGTATAGCTAATGGGCGGGGAAGATTTACTTGTTCCATGAGCACAGAAATAGATTCTTCTGATGGTCTGGGCAGCATGATCCAGCGATTCGTCATAAAACAAAGTTATATAAAATTATCCTAAGTTTTGTAAAACAGAAAGGCTCTGAGTGGAAGTATGGACTTTTCCTAAAAACTAAATTGGTGGTAAATACCTACCGAATGATTATCAATTTTCACGAGAAAAGGATATCACTTCATTATTGATTTTCTAGCTTCGTTCATAGAAAAAACTTAGTTGATCATGCTTATTACACTATAAGAATCAAAAAAATCTAATTGACAATAATGCATTAAAAACATATAGTAAAATGTTTAATTTCAGAAACATAAGTGTTGAAAGTGCATTTTACGCAATATGTTTAGGGTTTATATAACTTCACAAATTTGTCAAAATGGCACGCCTTTGGGATGAAGCACAAATATTAACCATCAAAAAAAACAACAATGAGAGCATTCATCACAGGTATATTTTTACTAAGCGGTCTTTTTATGCAAGGCCAGATTTTGGGAGGTTGGGGTGTAAAAGCAGGTCTTACCTACAACGCAGATGCCGGGGTTTTGAGCACTGCGAACAATGTGTACTCCAACAGTGGTAGCGGCAACGCAGGTTTTCACGTTGGTGTTTTCAAACCATTCTCACTAGGTGGCTTTTATGTACAACCGGAGTTGTGGTATGTAAACACTTCATCTAGCTACAACACTATGGAGCAACGCTCAGTAAACATCAATCAACAGCGTATAGATGTTCCTGTGAGTTTGGGTATGAGTGTACTCAATATTGCAAGAATACAAGCAGGTCCTCTACTCTCCTACTATTTTCAAGACAACGCCAGCCTGTCTGATGTTACTACGGTTCGCCAACAAGACATTGCACTAGGTATGCAAGTGGGAGCTTCTGTGCAGCTAGCTCAGTTTCAAGGATATGCTAGATACGATTTCGGACTGGGACAGCGAACCACAGACTTTGTACAAGACAACAATGTGAATTTCCAAACCAACAATACTCCGCAAATGCTACATATAGGTATTGGGTATGTATTCTAAACAGAAAACAATATAATTTTAGCCAAAAACACCTTATTTCAAGGTGTTTTTTTATTACATTTACGCTTCATATCTACAATATTTAATATTATGAATTTTCAGGATTTCCTAGACAAATACGCTCCACATCCCGTATATAAATCACCAACAGGCACTCAACTGCATGCCAAATCTTGGCAAACAGAGGCGCCCCTGCGCATGTTGCTCAACAATCTGCATCCGGATGTAGCAGAAGAGCCAGAAGAATTGGTAGTGTATGGTGGCATTGGACAAGCCGCTAGAGACCGTAAGAGTCTAGAAAAAATCATTGAAATTCTGCTCACATTAGACAATGATCACTCGCTTCTAGTGCAGTCCGGCAAGCCTGTAGGTATAGTGCGCACGCATGAGCAAGCTCCAAGGGTGCTCATCGCCAACAGCAATTTGGTGCCTGCCTGGGCTACTTGGGAGCACTTCAACTCCTTGCGAGAAAGAGGTCTGATGATGTATGGTCAAATGACTGCTGGCAGCTGGATCTATATAGGTTCACAAGGCATACTCCAAGGTACATATGAAACCTTTGCAGAGTGTGGCAGAAAACACTTCAACAGTGACCTCCGCGGCAAATTACTTGTAACAGGAGGTATTGGTGGCATGGGCGGCGCTCAGCCACTCGCAGCTACCATGGCAGGCGCAGCATTCTTGGGTGTAGATATAGACCCCGCTCGTATAGAAAAGCGCATCCAGACCAAGTACATCGACCGCATGACGCATGACTACGATGAGGCTATAGCATGGGTGTTAGAAGCCAAAGAAAATGGACAAGCCCTCTCAGTAGGTCTTGTGGGAGATATAGGAGATGTGCTAGAACGCCTGCTCCAAGACAACATTACTCCAGATGTGCTCACAGACCAAACTTCTGCGCATGACCCGCTCAACGGCTATGTGCCACATGGTATCACCTTGCAAGAAGCATTGCAATTGCGGAAAAGTGAACCTAAAAAGTATGAAAAAATGGCTATCAACTCCATGGCGCGCCACGTCCAATTCATGCTAGACCTGCAAGCCAAAGGCGCCATAACCTTTGATTATGGAAACAACATACGGGAGTTTGCCAAAATCGGTGGAGTAGAAAACGCGTATGACTTCCCTGGCTTCACGCCGGCATATATACGTCCACTGTTCTGTGAAGGCAAAGGACCCTTCAGATGGGTAGCGCTCTCAGGCGACCCAGAAGACATCTACACCACAGATCAAGCGCTTATAGAGGCATTCCCGGAAAACACTCACCTCATCAACTGGTTGCAGCAAGCAAAGGAAAAAATTGCTTTCCAAGGTCTTCCATCACGCATATGCTGGTTGGGTCTGGGCGAGAGAGAGAAAGCAGGCCTTATATTCAATGATTTGGTGAAATCTGGCAAAGTCAAAGCACCAATTGTAATTGGTAGAGACCACCTAGATTGCGGTTCCGTAGCATCACCCAATCGCGAAACTGAGTCTATGCTAGACGGTACAGACGCCGTGTCAGACTGGCCATTGCTCAACCTCATGTCCAATACGGCGGGCGGCGCAACATGGGTCAGCTTTCACCACGGAGGAGGCGTTGGTATAGGATATTCACAGCACGCAGGCCAGGTAATCCTAGCAGATGGTACGAAAAGAGCTGCACAGTGCATAAAAAGAGTATTGCACAATGATCCCGCAATGGGAATATTTCGCCATCATGACGCAGGATACGAACTTGCTACCCAAACCGGCACCCAGCAAGAGATCCTGGACTGGGACAAGTAGTCGCTTTAAATTTCGCAAGTAATTAATTTGGGCAGCTATCCTGCAAAATGGGCGGCTATGCCAATGCCTATTTTGCAGGGTATCGGTCTTCGACTACAAGTACACAGTCTTTGGGCTACAAAATTGTGTCTTTGGCGGTTTCCTGCCACTTGGTCGGCATGAACTCGCCAAACTCATATTTTGTGAAAGCCCAAATCCTTTGCGGGCTTTGGCTTCGCCGAATGCCTAATAAATGGTAATATTTATTTAGTGCGGCATCTTCGCCTACGCCATGCCGCAAATAGCATATCGGCAAGTTTTTAAACGCATACATACTGAGAAAAGCTTGTTATATGTGAACACTGTGAATAGACTATGACATAACTATAAATACCACTCAATAAGAGTTTATCCCCAATATCAAGACCCGGACTGCTCACTTCTATACGCCTGCTCCCACTTCCAGGCAGTGCTCAGTGCATATTCCAATGAGGTATTGGCTTGCCATCCCAACTCTTCTTTAGCCTTTTTATTATCAGCATATGCAGCGGTAACATCCCCTTCTCTTTTGGGAGCAAATTTATAGGGTAACTCTGTACCGGATGCCTTTTCAAAAGCAGAAATTACTTCTAGAACAGTGTACCCACGGCCGGTACCTAGATTGTATATCTCAGGGCTTTGAAAATCCTCAAAATTTAAGCTCAGCAAGCGTTGCAAAGCCAAAACATGGGCATCTGCCAGATCCATTATATATATATAGTCACGTATAGCAGTGCCATCCCGTGTAGGATAATCATTTCCAAATACAAATAAATACTCCCGCACACCCGCTGCTGTTTGCGTGATATATGGCACTAAATTATCCGGAATACCTCCTGGCAATTCGCCCAAACGAGCACTTGGATGCGCACCCACAGGATTGAAGTACCTTAACGACACAATCTTTTTGCTGCAAGCATTGGCAAAATCATGCAATATATGCTCGGCTATTTGCTTGGTTCTGCCGTACACGCTTGCAGCCTCTTGAAATGGCGCCTGCTCATTGATGGGTAGCTGCTCAGCCTCACCATACACCGTGCATGAAGAGCTAAAGATAATATTGTCTACCTCATACTTTTTCATGCATGCCAACAGACTTATGAGCCCGGAAATATTGTTATGATAATACTCCAAGGGCTTTTGCATGCTTTCACCCACAGCTTTGTGAGCCGCAAAATGCAGAACACCCGCAATATCATGTTTTTGAAAAATAGCTTCTAAGGCTTTTTCGTTGGTAACGTCTTCAATATATACTTGCAACGTCCCGTCTGCAACTTCACGAATGCGCTCTTCTATAAAAGCCTGTGAATTAGACAGATTATCTACAATTACCACCGAGAACCCCTGCTCCAAAAGCATAACCACGGTGTGCGAGCCAATGTAGCCAAGACCTCCTGTTACAAGAATTGTTTTAGTTGCCGAGAAATTCAATGATTTGGCTTGTTATATAATTTTGTTGCTCTTGTGTGAGCTCCGTGTGCATAGGTAGAGAAATTACTTCATCTATCAACTGCATAGTCACCGGGAAATCCTCATCAGCATAGCTACCGTCATCATAAGCTTTTTGTCTATGCAAAGGAACCGGATAGTAAATCATAGCCGGGATTTCCTTCTCAGCCAAGAATTTTTGTAGCGCATTTCTATCCTTGCCTGTTACTCGTAGAGTATATTGATGAAAAACGTGGGTAGAAACCGCTTGATTGCGGGCTGGCGTTTGGATGTTTGGATGCGTTTCAAATGCCTTGTCATAGTAATCTGCCGCTTTTTGGCGTGCCTCATTATAGCTGTCAAGCAAAGGTAATTTCACACGCAAAACCGCCGCTTGCAAACTGTCTAGTCTAGAATTTACACCAATCTCATCATGATAATAGCGCTCATACATACCATGGTTTACAATACCGCGCATACGGTGCGCCAAGTCATCATCATTGGTAAATATTGCACCGCCATCACCATAGCAGCCGAGATTTTTACTTGGGAAAAAAGAAGTAGTACCTATGGTACCCATGGTTCCGGCTTTTTTCACTTCACCATTGGAGAATGTGTACCCTGCTCCAATCGCTTGGGCAGTGTCTTCTACCACATAGAGGTCATGCTGTTTAGCAATTTCTAAAATTTCCTCCATCGGTGCACACTGGCCAAAAAGATGAACAGGAATTATTGCTTTGGTATTGGGTGTTATAGCTTTTTCAATAGCCTGTGGGTCTATGCAAAATGTCTCAGCATCTACATCTACAAGTTTTGACTTGAGTCGCAGCAGATCTATCACTTCTACGGTGGCAGCAAAGGTGAAATTGGCGGTGATGACCTCATCTCCGGGTTTCAAGCCCAGTGACATGAGAGCTACTTGTAGCGCATCAGTGCCGTTGGCACAGGGTATTACGTGTTTCACATCCAAATAGTCTTCTAGTTCTTTCTGAAAACTTTTCACTTCCGGGCCGTTGATAAACTGAGCTGAACTCAATACCTCATTCATCTTTTCTTGAACCTGTTCTTGGATATTTTGGTATTGCGATACCAGATCTACCATTTGGATCTTTTGCATAGAAAACTTAATTGTGGGTAAAAATACAATCCATTTGTGAAAAGAGATAGAAATTAGGTGTCTTTTTATAGAAAAAATGAACCAATATTGCTACATGCCAACCAATATTTAGAAACTTTGAAAGTATTTCGTTTGTTTATGTTTAGGCTTTATCTGTTATAATTAATTACCACATAACACACCTGTAAGCTAGGCTATTGCTGTACCAACAAGAACTAGTACTTTCCATTGTTTGTGAGCTTGCTGCTAAAACTATTTTATAGTAGAAAAATAATATGAGATAATGCTTCCAAACTTTTCCGTTTACATTTGGAACAATAATTGAATATGTGGTAAAAAAATTCCAGCATTATGAAAAAAATGTTTGTACTTGCTTTTGCCGCCATAATCATGGCGTGTAGCACTAATCCAATTACTGGAAAACGCCCATTGATTTTGATAAGCAATTCTCAGCTTTTTCCAATGTCTTTCTCACAATATAGTGAAGTAATAGCGAATGAGAAATTATCTACCAATCAGGCGCAGACCAATCAATTGCGCACCGTAGGGAATCGTATAAGGGGCGCAGTAGAGAGATATCTAGCAGAGCAAAACCAATCAGATTTCCTCAATGGATATGAGTGGGAGTTTAATCTTATAGAAAAAGATGCCCTCAATGCCTTCTGTATGCCAGGTGGTAAGGTTGCGTTCTATACAGGAATCTTACCTGTGTGTAAAAATGATGATGGTATTGCTGTAGTAATGGGTCACGAAATCACCCACGCTGTAGCAGAGCATAGCGCTCAAAGAGTGTCACAGGCTATGATTGCACAAGGATTGCAGCTTGCAGGTAATGTGGCTATAGGTGATGCGAGATACAGAAATGTTTTCAATCAGATATATCCGCTGGGCGCTTCTATGGGTATTATGGCCTATGGTAGACAAGCTGAATTAGAGGCAGACAAAGTTGGTCTTCATTTGATGGCTATGGCCGGATATGATCCAAGAGAAGCACCAAAATTCTGGGAAAGAATGGACGCTGAGGCTCAAAGAAGAGGTCAACAAGCTCCGCCGGAGTTTCTATCTACACACCCAAACCCTGGTAGACGTATAGCTCAACTACAAGCAGAAGTGCCGAAGGTAATGCCAATTTACTACCAAGCTACTGGTCAGAGTCCTAGATAAAGGATAAATAAAGAAATAAATAGAATACTCGCTATATGGCGAGTATTTTTTTTGCGATGTGCCAATGACGTAAAATTTCTGAAAAAATTTTATTGGAAGTGTTAAAGTTTATGAAAAATAAAATTAATTTATTAGCTTTGTGTAGCAATAAGTAAAAACTACGCCTATAGATACAATTCTACGTTTGTAAACTCGACGTATGAAATCATTGAAAGATAGCCAATTGATTCACCACTATATCAACGGGAATGAATCGGCTTTGAGTATCTTAATAGATAGGCATCAACAAAGGATTTATAGCTTTATATACAGCAAGGTCTTTGACCATGCTGTGGCAGATGATGTGTTTCAAGAAACCTTTGTGAAGGTGATTGTAACCATAAAGGAAGGGCGATATAATGAGGAAGGTAAGTTTCTACCTTGGGTGTTGCGCATTGCCTATAATCTCACGATAGACCATTTCCGCTCGAAATCTAAGTTTAAAGTAATTTCTGAAAATCAAGGAAAGGATGATGAATTTAGCATTTTTGATTTCATACAATCCGGGGAGGATAATGCAGAAATGAATATGATTCAAGAACAGATTTTTGACGATCTGAAAAAGCTTTTGCACTTATTGCCGGCAGAGCAAAAAGAGGTGCTAGAGCTGCGCTTGTACAAAAATTATAGCTTTAAAGAGATAGCTGAAGAAACGGATGTGAGCATCAATACAGCCTTGGGTAGAATGCGCTATGCGCTAATAAATTTGCGCAAGATGATTGAAGAGAAAAATATGATACTCACAATAAAATAAACTAGCTGCGAATACGTTTTATTCTATAAATGAATAGCGTATGGCACAATTTGACACTTTTAAATCTTCTACTAGAAGTAAACCTAAAAAGGAGACAATTGATTTCATTCTTAAGTTCTCAAATGCTTTCACCTCTATGGTGACTGCCAAGAGAAACCGAATGATGGTTTGTAAGAACTAATCTTCTTTTTATTTACGATTTTTTTTAACTGAAGGCCGTTGATTTCAACGGCTTTTTTTTATAAATTTTTACGTACAAAAGCGCTCTTTTTTTTTATTTTTTTTTGGAGCTATTTCCGGCTGCCCGCTATTATCTTGCGCATATCCAGCCACATCAATCGGTGTGGCGGCTGCCTCCACTATCGTTGCGGCCACCGCCACACCAGATTGCTGTATGGCTGTCTATTTTGCAAGGATAGCCGCTCGCATCCGGGCTAGGCCAGCCCGCAAAGGCCATTTTCTTGTCTTTGACAAGAAAAATTTGCCAAGACCAGAACATACGACCTCTTCGGGATCTCAAAATTCTCATCCAATTTTTTAATATCTGAAGATTTATAAGCTTATGCAGTATTCAGCATGATGGTATTTTCACTTATTTTTTCCAATTCGAAAGTGTTTTTTCAACTTTAAATTACATGATAGTCTTGTTCTTCTGATTTTTATCGCCACTGAAGAAAAAGAACAAGCTTAGTGTATTATATGAATGAATGAATATACGGGCTCAGCTCTGAAAAAAAGGCCTCAGCTGTATGGCCTAGCCCTGATGGCAGCGGTATCCTTGTAAAATCCACGGTCTATGCAGCTAGCAGGGTTTTGGGTACTGGAGCGATAGCGGACGTGCCCACAAACCCGCTAGATGCGGCCGTGGATGAGCAAGATACAAGCGAACAGCAGGTTCCCGGCTCCTAATAAAAATAAAAAAAACTGCCCCAATAATTTGAGGCAGTATGAAATTGTATATTCTGAGATAGGACTGGTCTAAAAACGGAGCCCTAATGTAAGGTTGATGCTACCCAGCTTTTCTGTGAACTGTGAAATGGATCTTGCCAAACCGCGCTCACCCATGTTGAATGAAAGCAGGTCTAGCGCTTGTTCTGCACCTATTTGATCTGATGTGTAAATACCCTCTCCATATGCGTAGTAGTCACCATAGATTAAATGGTTGCGATCTCTACTAAAATGGTCATAAGATGCGTCTATGAACATGTTGCCAAAGTTGTATCCTACACCGGCAGAAAATCCGGTGAGGTCACCAAATGGTCTATAATTTACGTTTTGGTTGCCAACGGCTACTGACATTTGATCAAACGGTGAGGTCTCATATCTGAATCCCCCGCGTACTCTAAAATCTTGGATGCGCATTTCGCCACCAACGCGTATAGCGGTGCTAGATGTCATGTGGGCTGACATGTAGTCGTTCTCTCCCAAAAATGAATTTTCTGGTTTGAACTTGGCTGTGCTATAATCACGGTAGGTGAAGTCTGCACTGATGAGGCCTTGTGTACCCAATATGAATGCGGCTGAACCTGTAAAGGATTGTGCGGAATTCATGTTGTGCAAATAGAGTTGTGACTCATAGTCTACTACATAATACTCTCCCGTGTCATCTGTACCCGGATAAAGTGCGTATTGGGTTACTGTTTCTTCTGTGTCTATGTACCAAGTAGGTGATTTGTAGGATGCTCCCAAACGTACGTTTTGATTGAGCTTACCTATAACACCTAATCCTAGTGATATGCCTTGCCCTCTTTTACTGAAAGGTGTGAAATCTTGACGATAGGTAATGTCTTCATCCCAACCGGCATCATGCTCTCTATATCTATTGTCTGTGGTAGTGATAAATGAATGCATGTTGAGCCCTGCTCCTATATATATGCGGTCTTGGTAATTGGCTGCGATGTTGAAGTTGGTAACTGCAGAATTACCTGTGTTTGCGTGATAGTAGTTGCGGGAAATATTACCGTTTTCAGAGACTAATGCATCTGTGCGAAGGTTGAGAACTTCTTGCACGTTTGACTGTCTTTGGTAATTGAGACTCATGGCTACTGAACGCCAGTTTGCATTGTCTAGGCCGGAAAATACTATCACCCCACCCGCTTGGCTAAGTTGCCCAACGGTTTCGTTATTGGAGTGTGAAGTGTTGCCTAGTGTGAGGTCTGTACCAGACTTTAACATACCTCCGGTGATGGAAGCCTCTGAATTGAGGAATACTGCGGTACCGGCAGGGTTGACTGTTGTGGCTGAGAGATCACCTCCAAGTGCTCCCATGGCGCCACTCATGGCTCTGAATCTGGCTGTACCTTCCAGAGAGTTGTTATCTGAATATCTATATAAATCTTCTATATAACTTGGGACAAAACCACCGTCCTGTGCTTGCATACCTGTAACTATACCCACCATTGCGAGGGTTAATATGTGTTTTTTCATCTATGAAAATGCTTGATTGTGTAAATGATTTGCTAAAATTATCTGCGTATTCCACCGCCGCCACCGCTTCTCATGGCTCCACCACCTCCAGGGCTGCCCATTGATCCACCACGCATACTTGGTGCAGACATTCTTGTAGGTGAAGACGGCATTGTAGAACGCGTAGGCTGATTCATACGTGGTTGCTGTGTGCTACTGCGTGGTGCTGGCATTGTGGCTCTTGTAGGTGGCATTTGTCTTGTAGACTGTGTGGTTGTACCCGGAATTGTTCTTCTTGGTGCTACTACTCCTGATTGTCTGGTAGGTGTAGTTTGCTGCCTTACTGCACCTTGTGTAGCGCGTATGTCATCTGCAGTTCTGCGTCTGATTTGAGGGGTTGTGCCACTCACTCTAGCCGGCGCACTTCCTGACTGTGATACTTGACCACCGTCTCTTCTCAAAGCTTGGCTTTGCATAGCTTGGTTGTTGGCCATAACGGCATTTTGGTTGCCACGACCTGCATATGCCTGGCGTATATAAGGGTTGCCATAGTAGCCACCGAGCATGTGACCGCCATAGAAGCCGCCCCAGCCCATTCCGTAGCCCATACCCCAGCCGAACGGGTGCATGCCCCATCCCATACCCCAAGGTGACCACATACCGCCGTACATCCAAGGACTATAGCCCCAATGAGCCCAGCCCATGCCCCAGCCCATTCCCATGCCCCAGCCCCATCTTGGGCCCATCATCCATGGGTTCATCATACCCCAGCGGTTCCAGCCCCAGCCCATGCCGTAGCCCATACCCATCATCCATGGATCATGATATATGTTTACGGTGGTGCCAGCGTACTCTCCCCACTGAATATGATCATCTACAGGACCGTATCCATGTGAATCTACATAAATAGTGTCATTGCTATAAGCATGAGGTGCTTGATTGTTATCACCAAAATAACGGCCACCTATGCGTACAGGAATATCATCAACATGCTGATTTTGACGCTGATACTGATATTCTTGAGGTGTTTGGCCATATGGTTGATCGCTAACCACTACTCTGCTCTGAGGTTGAGGTGCAGTAGCAGGATTGTAATATATGCCATCTGCTTCTGTAGCAGCTGTTTGCGTAACTGTACAGGAAGAAATCCCTGCCATCATAACCACAAGTGCTATGACCATGCCGGGAAGGTTTTTAAGTTTTATATCTCTGGTTTTCATTTTGTAAATTTTTTATCACTAAAATAACTAAATTTGCCATTTAATTGTACAAAAATAAACAAATTACGTGCCATTGAAAAGTCACTGGCAGAGCGTGATGTGTTAAAGTTTAGAATATGGCAAAACTAACAAGCAGAAAAGAAGATTACAGCAAATGGTACAATGAACTTGTGATACAAGCGGGTTTAGCAGAGAATTCTAGTGTGCGTGGTTGTATGGTGATAAAACCTTATGGTTATGCGATTTGGGAGAGGATGCAGCAACGCATGGATGGCATGTTTAAAGAAACAGGTCATGAAAATGCCTATTTCCCTCTTTTTGTACCCAAAAGTTTGTTTGAAGCGGAAGAGAAAAATGCTGAGGGATTTGCCAAGGAATGTGCTGTGGTAACCCACTACCGCTTGAAAAATGACCCGGATAAACCGGGAAAATTGATGGTGGATCCGGAAGCTAAACTTGAAGAAGAATTGGTAGTGAGGCCCACTTCAGAAGCCATAATATGGAATACTTACAAGAATTGGATACAAAGCTTTAGAGATTTACCTATTCTGCTCAACCAATGGGCAAACGTGGTAAGATGGGAGATGCGCACAAGGTTGTTTCTACGTACTGCAGAATTTCTATGGCAAGAAGGGCATACAGCACATGCCACACGTACTGAAGCTATAGAGGAGACAGAAAAGATGCTGGACGTATACGCAGAGTTTACGGAAGGTTTCATGAAAATTCCAGTGATAAAAGGCTTAAAAACGCCTACTGAAAGATTTGCCGGGGCAGATGAAACCTATTGCATAGAGGCATTGATGCAGGATGGGAAAGCCTTGCAGGCAGGGACTTCACACTTTTTAGGGCAAAACTTTGCGAAGGCTTTTGATGTGAAATTTACCAATAGTGAAGGTCAACAGGAATATGTATGGGCTACTTCTTGGGGTACTTCTACTCGACTGATTGGTGCTTTGATCATGTCACATTCAGATGACAAAGGGCTTGTATTGCCACCAGAACTTGCACCTATACAAATAGTGATTGTGCCTATCTACTTCAAAGATGAACAATTAGCAGCTATAGATGAAAAGGTGCAACAACTACTCGCAGATTTCAAAAAGATAGGTGTAAGGGTGAAGTATGATAATTCTGACAAGCAAAAACCGGGTTGGAAGTTCAATGAATACGAACTGAAAGGTGTTCCACTACGTATAGGAATTGGGCCGAGAGATTTGGAAAACAATCAGGCAGAAATAGCGCGCAGAGACACTGGAGAAAAGCAATCGGTAGGATTTGACAACATCGTAGAATTTTGTGAAAATCTCCTCAATGAAATTGGTGATAACATCTACAAAAAAGCCCTTGATTTCCGCAATGAACATATCACTAGTGTAGATAATTGGGATGAATTTGTAGATGTAATAGAGAACAAAGGAGGATTTGTAAGTGCTCATTGGGACGGTACTGATGAAACAGAAGAGAAAATAAAAGAGCTCACAAAAGCTACCATTCGTTGTATACCACTAGACAACCCTCTGGAAGAAGGCAAATGCGTACTTAGTGGAATGCCAAGTAAACAGCGCGTGCTATTTGCTAAGGCTTATTAAAAATTGTAAGAGTTGACCAAAGTTTTTATCCTGTAGTGCAGTTTAGCTACCGTTTAAGTGTCTTCTTGATTGACATCAGATGCTATTCACTCCTCGCCTCTCATCAAAGGCGAATTACTTCCAATTTTCGAAGGATAATTTGGAGTGCTCTTTACTGTTTATTATTCCAAAAAGCCAGAAATTATTGAAGGCTAATATTTTGTTTTTATAGGGTTGCAATTCTGTTGTATAGCAACTTTTCTGAAAGCAAGTTTACTACCAATGGTAGGCATCAAATTTCTCTTGGTCAAATCCTACAGCTACAATTTCAAGGTCTGAAACCACAATAGGTCTTTTGATTGCTGAATTATTTTCAGATAGGAATTTCTCAACCGACTCTGAGGAGTTTAATTCCAGTTTTTCGTCGTCTGAAAGTTTGCGCCAGGTAGTTCCGCGTTTGTTTAAAATGGGCTGCCAGCCAACTTGTTCTGTAAAGCTTTTCACTAAGTCAAGATCAGCTGGGTGATTTTTATAGTTTACAAATTCAAAATCAACCTTTTGGTTCTTGAGAAATTTGAGCGTTTTGCGCACACTGTCGCAATTGGGTATACCGTAAACGGTGTATTTTTTCATAAATGCAAATTGTCAGTTACAGATCAGACTGTTTCAGAATTCTTATTTCTTCTACCTTGGATCCGCTTACCGCTTCCACAATGAAGATATAACCATTGATTTGGATCTCTTCATTAACTTCCGGAATCCTTTCTAAATGGGTGACAATCATACCGCCCAAGGTATCATACAAATCATTTTCCGGCAGATCAAGTTCATAATTTTCATTTACATAATCAACTTCAAGTCTCGCTGAAAAAACAAATTCGTTTTCATTTACTTGCCACTCTAAGAATTTTGCTTGATCATGCTCATCTTCTATGTCGCCAAATAATTCTTCCACTACATCCTCTACGGTAATCAAACCGGAAGTTCCACCATACTCATCTAGTACAACGGCTACTGATTTTCTTTTTCGAAAAAGCATGTGCATGATGTCCTTGGCAGAGGTGGTTTCATTGACAAACTCTACCGGTAACAGTACTTGGCGCAAAGATCTTGGCTTTCTAAACATATCAAATGCATGAACATAGCCCAGAATATTATCTATATTTTCTTTGTAGACTATGATTTTTGAAAAACCTGTTTCTGTGAATCTCGCTCTCACTTCATCAATCGCTGTTGAAATGTCTACCGCAATAATTTCTTTGCGTGGAACCATGCTTTCACGAGCTTTTACCTCAGGGAATTCTAATGCATTATTGAATATTTGAACTTCGGTATCTACCTCATCTTCTGCAGCTTCTGAAATTTGATCTTGTATATAATATTTCAGTTCATCTCTTAAAAAAACATCCTCTTCAGTAGGTCTCTTCTTTCCGAGCATGCGCATGATAAGATTAGTGAATCCTATCACCAAAGTAGATATTACAGATAGAAGCACATAAAAAATAGCCGCGGGTATTGCAAAAATTTTAAAGGCTTTATTAGCGAATATTCCAAATAATGACTTTGGTATTACCTCACCAAGAATTACTACAAAGAATGATGTAATGAGCGTTTGAAGCAAAAATGACGTGGTTTGACCCATAGTCAATGGAAACAAACTCAAAAGCCAATCACTCATAACCACTGAGAAAATTACCAAGGCGATGAAGTTTCCAATCATCATTGTGGTAATAAATCCTCGTTTTTTTCTTGTTAAGAAGGAAATAATTGCTGAATCCCAGGTGTCTTTCTTCTTTTCGAGTTCCAGATACATTCTGTTATAAGAGAAAAAAGCTATTTCCATTCCAGAAAAAAAAGCCATAGCCGCTAAACTCAGAATGATAATCAAAAAAGAAAATTCCATGCGGTAAAATTACTAATTTCTAGGAGATTCCGGAAAAGGGTCGGTTGGTCGGTAATCCAGCTGTTGCATATCCGGTGGTGGCGGTGGCGGTGGCGCTTGGTTGTCCGGGACTCTTACAGGGCTTCCGTCTTCATTGAAGACAATAATTCCATGATTTTGATAAAATTCAAATTCTCTGAAATCTTCGCTTGCATCCATACCATGATTACTGATATTGATACTACCATCCCTACGTAGAATTTTTACAGTGTCTGTTGTGAAAATTCTTCTCCTGGCATTGTCCCAAAAAATATGGTTTGTACGCAATGTATCCCCATCTACATTGATCATTTCCACATTTCCCTTTCCTTCATAAAATTTACTCAAGTCCAAAATTTTGGCCCAATCGGCTTTCAATCGGTTTGGTTTGGGGTTAATCCCGTTCCAAAATTGCACGTTGAGTCCTTTCTTCATGAGTGTATATGGGGAATCTATCAAGGTAAACTCCTCGATCAAAGGTGATTTCAAATCTAATCTTACAATTCCTGAATCTTTGTAAACCAGGTGAGCATCAATAATAGTGCGATCGGCAAAATTGAGATTAAGTTCACCTAACTCACCAGCCACTTTCTCCTCACATGCCGTGAAAAAAAGCAAAACAGCCCCCAGATAGAGAGCTGTTTTAAATATGTTTACATTAATTATTCTATGTTGCATCCCGCTTGGGAATTGATATTATCTTACTCTAGTAGATTCACCACCGAAACAAGTAACAGACACACGAGCTCCTTTGCTCAACCCTTGTTGAAATACCATTTCTGCGGTTGGCCCATTGGCTTCATAGCTTGCTGCTGCTGAGCGAGCCCAACCACATGATCTACTATCTACAGAACAAGCTCTGTTAGCGTAATCAGCCGCTATCCAATACGCAGTTAGCTTTTGGAATGTGGTAGACCCACAGCTATTTGCATTGCTACCATAAATTGAAGCAATCAATTGGTATGGTGCTCCCCAACCTGCTTTGAAACCTGCAGCTCTTTTTGCAGCATTTATAGCTTGAGTATTGTTACCCATTTTTTGGTGTGTAAGTGCTATATAATAAGAAACATCACCTCTTTGAGCACCGCTCACTTCATTCAAAGCTTCATTGAAACTGCTCAATGCAGCACTAAAATTGTTGCTATTGTATTGCGTAACACCTCTTGCATAGCTAGAAGCAGTCACAGTACCTCTTGATGATGTAGGCGCTACAGAAGTTGTAGTGGCAGCCTGTGGGTTATTTTTTCTCCAAACTGCTGTTCTTTGTTGATCCAATGCTGCATACAAATCGCTATCAAAACATTCAAGCATTGCAAGTGATTCCAATGAATTGGTCAACCAATCAAAGTCATTTTTCTTTTCTTCAAATTGATTTGCGAATGTAGGAGCTACATTTTCACAAGTTGTATATTCAGAGAGTATTCCTTCCATTTGTTCATGAACAGTTACAAACAAGTCTTTAGACTGCTGTGCAATTGCCATGATTTGTGTTTCTCTGTCAGAAAGCTTTTTATTTGGATCTATTTGTTGAAGGCTATCTAATTTTACCGCAAGAACACCATACTCTTCAGAGCGTAGATCAATATTGTCTTCTGCTAATTTTCTTGTTGCAAAATATACTTCAAGTGCTTTGTCAAAGTCAACTTTTTGCTCATTCAAAAGTTCAAGTGCCGTAACAAAATAGTTGAGTGTAGTATTGGCTGAAACTTTTTGAGCGCTATCTTCTTCATCATCATCTTCTACAGCAAAAAGTGCATCATATCTGTTCAAAGCCTCCTTTTGATCAATCAAACCATATTGTAGTTCATAGTTGATTTTTTCACCTTGCCAGAAGGTTTTTTTCTCATTTGGGAAATTTTTCAATCTCTTGTCTATCAACTCAGATAGCTCTCTTGCATATTTTGCTTTTTCAGCTTCATTCTGCGTGTTAGCAATCATAGAAACAAGAATAGTTTCTCCGAAGTTATAGTAGTTTATTTTTTTATCAGGACATTGTTGTAAAGCCTGTTGCAATACAGGATATCCTTGAGAGAATGTACGTGCTTGTACGTGTTGGTTAAGTGTAATTTCTAAGCCATCGCAGTTCTGAGCGTTCATTGTTCCCATCCCCAAAACTATTCCGGCAATCAATAAGGTTGATCTTAGTTTTTTCATTTTTAGCTTCATTTTAATTAGTTTAATCATAGACTCTGCGTTGGAACCAAAGGTCATTGAGCGTAAAACTTAGTCGGAAATTAGCGTAATTCTCACGAATCAAATTGCTTTCTAAACTTCCTCTCTGACCCAATTGTACACCGAGATTTACCTCTGATGGACTAGCGGCTCTTCCTACGGGTATGCCAATTCCAAAAGTTATGCCATAATCCTGCAAGTGTTGACCACGAGCGACAATGGGAGAGTTTCCGTAATAGAGACCGGCACGATATGATGAGCGAGAAAAGAAACTTCTAAAGCTTGTAATATTCGGTATAAATGCACCACCTAATGCAACTCTAAAACGGTCTGCCATTTCATAATTTTCAAATTGCAATCTGTAATCTGATGTTTGCTCCCAATCTACCTGTGCTCCCAATTGCCATTTTCTGTCCTTTACGTACATCAAACCGGCAGAAACATTCTGTGGAATTCTAACCTTACGGTCGCTCACTCGATCTATCAATACATCCTCATTGTTTCTTGTGAAATCTATAGGATTTAGCTGAAATGTTGACACTCTATATTGCTGTTCCGCTGCGCTCTGTGAGCCAATACTATAAGTTGCTCCAATCTGCAATCTCTTATCTTCTGCAACATTGTGAATATACATACCACCTAAGGTTGCCTGTAAACCAGATATATGATGTCCTTGTTTGTATTCAGAAACGAGTTGGGTATTGGAAGTAGAAAACAATTCTCTTTTTTCTATATCCCCAAATATATAATCTCCGCGCACACCAACGGCTAATTTGCTTGTAACGTTATATGACAACATAGCTTGCAATGTGTTCAATCCGCCTACTCCTTCAAGTTGATTGATTGAAATTGGTGAGGTAGAGTAGTTATAATTTCCCGTTTTGTAGCCAACAGAAGAGAAAGGTTGAAATCCTATACCCGCTCTAAATTTTTGACCCATAGGAAATCCTAAATGTATCCTAGAAAGGTAAGAAGAAGTTCTTGTGAAAGACTCGTTATTGTTTTGAAAATTTCCTACATCTGTCCCACCTTCAAAGCTGAAGTTGGTCAGACGCAAATTTGCATTAGCAGCCGGGTTCATAAAGTTGCTTTGATTTCCCAATTCGCTTTGAAAAGGAGTGCTCACATCGGCCATACCAAAAGTAGCAGCGCCAAAATTCAACTTTTTATCTCCATAACCCCAAGCTGAGTAAGGTGAGACACCTACATTTTGGGCTTGTACGCTCAGCGTAATTATAGAAAAAACAATAATCCAAAATATCCTATTCATGGATGCAGAAAATAAATAAATAGGTGCAAATATGATGATTTGATTTCACACATGAAAATTGACTATACATTACTATATATCTTTTACTTGTAATACAGACAGATAATTCCTTGACATTCGCATTACGCAATTATTCTTTTCTACCATAATATTCTAACTTTTTCCAACTATTATATGATTAGTAAATCATCAAAACTGATATCTAATTTGCACACTTCCGGTGTGTACCGCACTGAACTCCTGATTCTTACGCCCACTGTATTGCAGATTGATTTCCATATCTTGAAAAATCCTGCGTTGCACCAACAAACTCCATACAAGATTGCTTCCTTGTCTCAAACCTTCCATCATTTGATTGGCTACAAGAGAAAAACTGTTTCCGGTAAAATCATTCTTCACATAAGACAAGTTTGCCATTAGGTTCGTATCTGCCTGAGCAGACCATTGCAACTCGCTGTTTATTTGCCAATCCTTTAGAGCTTCGTCTCCCATACCATTATGGCTTTTTCCAAACAAAGCCCCTGCAAAAGCAGTTAATTTCTGCGTGCGAACTATGATTTTTTGCTCCAAGGCATTTCTATAAATTTTATAGCGTCGGTTGGCAAAAGCTTCTGCATCTGACGCATTTTCTTGATACAATTGGTGCGCCTCTAGACTTAGCAGTTGGCTGAGTGCATATCTTGCTGTAAGTTTCTGCTGAAAAAGTGTGTTAGATTCCATTCCGGTAAACACAAAGCGTGTATTTTTTTGTCCGGACAATTCTTCGCTCAAGCTAAATTTATAAGCCCCGGATTTACCATAGTGTAATTGCACTACATATTGTGTAGATTGATTTCTTACATAGTCCTCATTGCCCCAAGGTATCCATTGTGTGAGGCGTCCCATTTTCTGATGTGTTGCATTAGTATTATACGAGGCATTTGCATCCCAGCGTTTCCAAAAGTTACTTTCTGTGAAATACAGATAGGGTTGCAGCCTTATCGTGGCAGCAACTCCACTTCTGTTTACTCCCACCTGATCTACGTTGTTGGTAAAAACCCTAATATAATTGGCCAAATCATTGAATTCTGCCAGTTCAAATTCGTCCAACTGCTCTATTCCATCTCCGTTATAATCTGTCCATTTATATATGCCCATACCATCGGCTACACGCACATAGGTGAATGCTCTTTGCAACTCAACCCCACCGGACAAATTATATGAAGCATTGAAATACAGCGCATTGCGATACAAACTTTGTGTCCACTGCACGCCAGCGTTCAACAAATTATCAGCACGTAAAGAATCGTTATGCTGCACATGGCGGTAGTGCAAGAGCATTTGCAAGTTGGCATTATCAGTTTTCACCAACCTAGAATTTAGCTCGGTGCCAAAAATCAAAGTGCGATTGCGCAAGCCTTGTAAACCGGCAGAATCATCTACCCTCCTATACATGCGCAGCATAGCATATCGTTGCAGACTGTCACCAATCTGTGCCGCCGCAAAGCTCTCATTCCAGTGAAAACTCCCCGTATCTTGTGCAAGATTCACATGTTTTATACTATTGCTCTCACCCGCAGTACCAGCACGCAACTCCCAAATTCCCAACCTGCGGACAGCATCTGAAGCATAGCGCACAAAATTTGTTTCAACAAGAGTAGATTTAGAGCTCAAATAGGAAGCCTCCGCCATCCATTGCGTTTGCCTGCCTCCAAAGTATGTATTTAGCCTTTGCCGAGCCCCTGTGTAGAAATTCGTGAAACTTAGAAAGTCAAAACCGTAATTCAGCAAAAGACTATCTCTATAGGTAGCACTCATGTTAGACTCCAAAAAGTGCTGATCTTGTAGACCAATTTCCGTAGGAATGTTGAATTCTCTAGCAAATTCCGGCATGCGCAAGCGTTCCAAAGCGCGGAAATTATGCTCAATGAAAGAATATTGAAGTGTTGGGCGCAATGTCCAATTGGCACGCTCCCACAAATTGTTGGCAGCCAAGCGCCAGGCAGTGCCTATATTTTGAGCATTTCCCAGAGTAGAAAATGTGTTTACGTCATTATTACTTATAGCGCCATCTGCCAATATTTTTCCATTTTTGCCCCAATCTATTTCTGCAGAAGTAGTGAGAAGCTGGTGTTTTTGTGGAGGAATCAATTGCCTAATCGGTGCAAAATTACCTTGTGGCACACCATTTACCCTCGGCACGTATTCAAAAATGCGTCTATTGTTTCCTGCGCCGGAGAGTATGTAGTCACCCGTATTTTGTGGCACTTGAGAGAAAAACACATCATACAGCTCATCCTCAGGATTTTCTGAGTGCACAAAAACCTGTACACCATCTATCCATACCATTGCATACTGCACCTTAGAGGGGTCATATGCAGCAGGTTGCGCAGCCGTGGTCACCATCAAATCTCTATTATTTCCAGCATTGGTAAGCACTTCCACCTCAGCGTCAGACAGATTTTGATTGATGGGTGAGAGCTTGTTATCTGCCTCAGAATACCAATTGGCACTCCATCTCAGCTTCTCCCTAGTCTGGGCAACGCCACCATAAACCAGAAACCTGTTATAGTTGCGATTAGTATAAGAATATTCTGCCACAATGCGGTGTGTGCTGCGCATCAGATGCTTGTTTGTAAAAGTGATTTCACCGGTATTATAGTTCATCACATAGTCCAAATCTTCGCCACGTTTCAGCAATATACCATCCAAATATATGCGCTCACTACCGCTGAGAATGATGATGTATGCCTCATTATGATTCCCTCTTAATCTATAAGGTCCTTGATTGCCATCTTGCGCTTGAAATCTATGTTGCACAAACTCGCCACGGCTCACGCTCCCCTCGTGATGTATTTCTGTTGTATGATTTTCAGACTCCCAGCGATGCGCCAGTTGCAGACCTGTCACCTTGCGCTGAAAATTGCCAAAGAAACTCGAATTTTGCGTCAAATCCACGTGACCTGCACGCAGCCGAGATTGTTGCGTAAAGAGCTCAACAAAAACCCTGTCAAACTGTTCTAAATTCTGCGCATAGCCATCTGCCTCTATAGGCATATTCGTGTCTGAAATAGATGCTAAAATCCCAATTTTCTCTGACAGATTTCCGCTAATATTCAAGTTTAGAGAAGACTGCATAGAAGAACCCTGATTGTTACCAAAAGTGAGCCCACGCAAAAACGCCCCTTGCGTATTCAGCCCATCAAACGGGCGCAGCGTACCCACATCTATATTTCTAGATGGGACCACAGAGTGCGGCGTGCCACTCAATATAAGCCCGGGATCTCTGGGGAAGCGAACACCCACCGGTCTATGCGGGTGCACAAAAAAGCGCACGCTCAGCGTGTCTTCCAGGTATTCTCTCAGCAACAAACGTGCATTTTCATAGTCCACAATATAGTCTGCACTATCCAGCGGCACACCATTCAAGTCTGTAATGCGCAGAGTACCAGGCAGTATGAGCAGGCTGTCTAGCTGCACAGAGTCTATACCGGCCAATCGCAAATGCCGCTCATTGGGGTTTTCCCATAGTGGTTGCTGGCCATACAACAAGCTTGTATAGAGCAAGAAAAACCCAAAAAACGCAACAACATACTTCAACTAAATTTATAACGAATTTTCCCCTGAAATAATGTACAAAATCACAGAATTACAAGCGAAAATAGTATATTGCCCGCTATCTAAATTCAAAAAATTTGAGAATAGTATCCTACAACGTCAACGGCATCCGAGCAGCCATGCGCAAAGAGTTTCTCAATTGGCTAGAGCAGGTGCAGCCAGATGTGCTTTGTTTGCAAGAAACCAAGGCAAATTATCACCAAATAGACACCCAACTCATAGAAGATATGGGCTACTACCATTTCTGGAATTCCGCTCGCAAAAAAGGCTACAGCGGCGTGTCTATCTGGACACGCAAAAAGCCAATACGCGTAGTATATGGCGCTCAAAACCCAAATTTATTAGGCGAAGGACGCATCATACAAGTTGATTTTGAGAACATTAGCATCATTTCGGTCTATGTACCAAGCGCCACCAATATGGATAGATTGGGCTACAAAATGCAGTTTTGCCAACACTTTGCTCAGCATATAGAGGATCTCACGTCCAAAGGGCACAATTTGGTGATTTCCGGCGATTACAACATCTGTCATCAAGCCATAGACATACATGATCCCGTGCGATTGGCCAACGTGAGCGGATTTCTGCCAGAAGAGCGTGAATGGCTAGACAACTTCATTCACACCACACCGCTAGTAGATAGCTTTCGGGCAGTAAACACACAGCCTCATCAATACACATGGTGGTCATACAGAGCCAATGCAAGAAACAACAACAAAGGCTGGAGAATTGACTATCAACTCATTAGCCCATCGCTAGAAGCCTATTTGCAGCGCTCCATACACCTACCAGATGCCATGCACTCAGACCACTGTCCCACGCTTATAGAGCTACAACTCCCCGATTCTGAATAATTATAACAATATTAATTTTTTTCTTTTTTATTTGGGAGGCTCCCGTAAATACGGGACCGGGCCATTGAGCTAAATCTTGTGCAGCTGTGCCTGCAAAATTAGTGGCTGCGCCGGTTTGCTGCCGGCAACTACCAGCATATATTTTTAAATTTTAACGGTATGCTGGTATTTGCCGGGTAACTCGCAACCCGTCTCGCTCACATTTTGCCAAGGCACAGCTTGCACAAGGATACCGCTCATGTCCCTGCCTCAATTTGCCTAACGGCAAATTTCAAGGAAAGAAGGATTTCAGCACAACTTTCTCGCTCAAATCGAAGATGGCCTAGAGCGCTGGCCTAGCCCCGATGCGAGCGGAAATCCTTGTGCAGACTGCTGCCTCTACAAACAGTGGGCTCACCGGTACTGGAATCCCTTGTGGTGGACGTGCCGGGAAGCCCTCTGTTTGTGGCAGCAGGCAAGCAAGATTGTAGCGGGCAGCGGGAAATAGCTCCTAAAAAACTAAACTATTCACAGCAAAAACACTGATAATCAATTAATAACAAGATTAATTGCGCCGAAATTATGTTTTTTCAAATCTCTGTCAATTCGGGCTTTGAAATGTATTTAAATAGCTGATTAGCAGTAATTAAATGAATTTTTACTCCAAGCTCGTGACAGCGCTTATAGTATAGCTGAAATAAGACAGAACAAAATGTAATATGTTACAAATCAATCACTTCTGCTCATGAAAATGTTGAAAAATGATTTGCGCCTTGTGTTGCCCCACCACTTCTGCCAGTGATGTCGCGTCAGCCTCCTTGATCTTTTTCATAGACTTGTACTGCCTCAAAAGACTGGCGATGGTAGATGGGCCAATGCCCGGGATTTTCTCCATCTCCATTTGCAGACCCGATTTGCTGCGGCGGTCTCTGTGGTGCGCCAAGCCAAATCTATGCGACTCGTTGCGTATTTGCTGCAAAATTTTCAGGGTTTCTGAGGTTTTGTCAAGGTAGAGCGGGATGGGATCGTCCGGGAAGAAGAGCTCTTCCAGACGTTTGGCAATGCCGAGTATAGAGATTTTTCCACGCAAACCTAGTCGCTCTAGTGAGGATAGGGCTGCATTGAGCTGGCCTTTGCCACCATCTATGACTATGAGCTGTGGCAGCGGTTCATTTTCCTGTAACAATCTGTGGTAGCGGCGCCAAATTACCTCCTCCATACTGGCAAAATCATTAGGGCCTTCTACTGTTTTTATATTAAATTTTCTGTAATCTTGCTTGCTTGGTTTACCATTTTTGAACACCACACAGGCAGCTACCGGATTGGTTCCCTGTATGTTGGAGTTGTCAAAACCTTCTATGTGGCGTGGCTCCACAGGCATGCGCAGGTCTTTTTTCATCTGAGCCATGATGCGGTTGGTGTGCGCCTCCGGATCTACGATTTTGGTCTGCTTGAGTTTTTCTATGCGGAAATATTTTGCGTTGCGCTCAGAGAGTTCTACAATGCGTCGTTTGTCGCCAATGCGTGGCACTGTAATTTGCAAGCCAGGTATCTGTAAATCAAGTGGAAAGGGTAGGTAAATCTCCTTGGCATTGCTTGGAAATCTTTCCCGCAGTTCTATGATGGCCTCTTCTAGCAATTCCTCATCTGTTTCATCCAGTTTTTTGCGAATTTCTGTGGTGTGGCTGCGCACAATGGCTCCGTTGGAAATATTGAAGAAGTTGATGTATGCATAGCTCTCATCTGACACTATGCTATAGACATCTACCTGTGTAATGGAAGGATGCACTACGGTAGATTTGTTCTCGTAGCGGTCGAGGATTTCCAATCGTTCTTTGACTTTTTGTGCAGCCTCAAACTGCAGATTCTCTGCATATTGCATCATTTTATCTTGTAGATATCGTGTTGCTTGCTTGAAGTTGCCTTTGAGGATTTCTCTAGCATCTGCCGCCATCTGATTGTATTCTTCTTCTGTCTGTAGGCCTTCACAAGGTCCAAGGCAATTGCCCAAATGGTATTCCAAGCACACTTTGTACTTGCCTTGCTCTATTTTGTCCTGAGCAAGGTCATAATTACAGGTGCGCAGGGTGAAAACTTCCTTGAACAGGTCTAGCAAAATTTTGGCAACGCGAGGGCTTGCGTATGGCCCGAAATACTCAGACCCATCTTTGACTAAGTTGCGAGTGTATATGAATCTGGGGAAGCGTTCGTTTTTGATGCAAATCCATGGGTAGGTTTTGTCATCCTTGAGCATGACATTGTAGCGCGGCTGATGTTTTTTGATGAGGCTATTTTCTAGCAATAGTGCATCAAACTCATTTTCTACCACAATGGTGCGCACATCTGCAATTTTGCGCACGAGCACTCTGGTTCTACCGCTTTCATGGGTCTTGTTAAAGTAGGATGTAACTCTTTTTTTGAGATTTCTGGCTTTGCCTACGTAGATCACCTTGCCATTTTTGTCTATATGCTGGTAAACTCCCGGCTTTTGGGGTAGGGTCTGCAGTAATATCTTTAGATGGTCTTTCAAATTGCGTTTATTTGTTGAATTTCAAGGTTTTGTGAGAGGTAAACAAGAAACATTTTGTGGATATTGTAATTCATTTGTTGCAATTGCTCTGCGTATCGCTGTATTTGATTTTGGTGAGTTTCTGAGGGTGATCCTGTTTTGTAGTCTATGAGTGTCCACTGGTTTTCATGGTTGACCACCAGACGATCCGGCTTGAAGATTCTGCCATTCTCATCAATAAATTCTCTTTCACTCAAACTTTCATATCCGGAAAACGAATCTTGAAGCAAAGGATGTTCCATGACTTGTAACAGCAGGTTTCTGAGCTGCGGCTGCTCTTCTCTGTTTATGATGCCTTGCAAGCTAAACTTCTGCAGCACTTTATCCAAATCATCTTTATGCACTATGTGCTCTAAAATCCTGTGTACTTTGTCTCCAAATTCTCTAGCTCGCATCCTATTTTCTTCTTCATGCGCTGTGTGCTCATGGGCTATGCGCACCTTTTGCTGCCAGTGATTGTTGATCATTGGTATTTGAAGAATTTTGGAAAAATCTTCCTCCACATGATTGGCTTGGTTCTGGGTTTTCTCTCCAAAGGTGTAATGTTCCTTGTCTTCTCCTATGTAGTTCTTAATCAAACTTGTCACAATTCCTTTCTCACTATTATTTCCTAGGATATACAACTCATTCTCCGCACGTGTAGTGGCTACATATAACAGATTGATGCGGTCTATCTCTTCACGCATCTCATTTACAGTGATGGCTGTAGTGAGGTGGTGAGGAATGTCTTCTGCTTTTGGTGGATTGAATACGTAGTTCAAAGGAGATTCCGGATATCCGGTTTCTATCCACAATTCTGATTTTTTTCTTGCTTTGAAGCGTAAATCTGGTATAATAACAATTGGAAACTCAAGACCTTTGGATTTATGCATAGACATGATACGCACTGCATCTTGACTTCCTGCAGATTTTAGTTTCAATTTTTGGTGATTCATGTCCCAAAAGTCCAGGAATGCGCTGAGGTCTGAGCCTCTTTGCATCTGAAAGGTAAGCACCTCATCCAACAACATGATCAGAAAAGCATCACTAGTGTTGCTCCAACCCATGGATTCTATGAAACTCTCTACAAAACTGTAAAGCATAAGGCTATCCAAATCTAGGAGCGGTATGTTTATACCAAATGTTTTAAGTGCGTGTGCGGTCTCTGAATAGTCAAATGTTTTTACTTTTATGAGAAATTCTGTAAGCAAATCTTCCGGAATTTTCCCTAACTCTTGCAGCTGAATGATGAAATCTGCCTTGAGACTTTGCTTTGTAGGGTTTGCAACCCAGTACAAAAATTTCATAATCAATTGCACGTTGGCATTCTTGCTAAGAATCAAAGAGTCATCAGATACCACATTGTAGCCGGATATAGTCAATAAATTGGCTACACGCGTGCCGGCTGCATTGAACGCCACCAATATGGCTATGTCACTGAGTTGATAGTTTCTGGTAAGGCAATCTTCTATAATTTCTATAATTCTATTGTCTGCTGGATCTTCAAATGGTGGTAGATCATCTTCCTCTTCCTCATCTGAATATTCTGAATAGTCTGCGTGAGATTGTGAAGGATAGTTTTGTGATTCCTCTTCTTGATCTGAGTTTTCTTTTTGTTTTTTAGGGTTTTCAAAAAATTCTATCTCAACATAGCCTCCAATGTAATCTTTATATTTTTGAGTAGAGGTGTCCCTGTAGAGTTGCTGAAACTGCAGATCTTCTACAGCTTCTGCCGCCAATTGATACAACCCATTGTTGAATGTGACAATGTTTTGCTGGCTACGCCAATTGGTTTCTAATTGAATGGGATGGATGTCTGGATACTTGTCTTGCGTGAGTCCCATCATGAGCTCTGGATTGCCGCCTCTAAATCTGTAAATAGACTGTTTGGGGTCGCCAACAATCATAATAAAGTGACCTTGTGCCCGCGCGTTTTCCAAAAGTGGCAAGATATTATCCCACTGAAAGTCTGAAGTATCTTGAAATTCATCTATGAAGAATGATGTGTACTGTGTGCCGATTCTCTCATAGATATAAGGAGCGTCTTCATCACCTATTTGTTTGCGCAACAATTGATTGACATCTGAAATGAGAATGATATTTTCTTCATCTCTCATGAGGTCTGCTGTTTCTGCCATTGGCACCAAAAGCGTAGTGAGCCCAAGAGAGTTGAGTATAGGCTTCAACAAATTGCGCTCGCGAACAAGCTCATCTATTTGCAACAATTGATGGGTGAAGTGATCAAAGTTGGCTTCAATGATATCTTTTACAGCTTTTTTGGCTTTGGAGCCGGTAAATTTTCGACCTTCTATAACCCTAAGTACGGCGTCAGATAACGGCTTAATATCAAGAATATCATTATTGGCATATTTGGTTGCGTTAATGTAAAAACCGAAATTAGCACCTCCTGCAAAGTCTGATACACCCAGCCCGAGGTTTTCCATTTCTTGCAGCAAAGCTTGTGCTATTTGCCTAATTTGAGGCTCGAGTTTGTGAAATCTTTTTTGAAGTTTATTCTTGTGTTGAATAATTTCCTCAAAAGATTTTTCGCTGAATTTATTGGTGTTGGCTATGTGTACATCATTATTCAAATGGGTGACCATTTGGCTGAGTTTATCAGAAAAATCCCAGTCTTCATCTCTACCGAGTTTTTCGAGTGAAAGGTTTACCATTTGCTTGATAAGCTCCGGATCATTCAGGTCAGCAAAAAGACGATCGGCTACGCGTTGATAGAATAGATGAGGATCCATATCTACGTCAAAGCCATAAGCGATGCCAAAATCACGCGAAAATGAACGCAAAATACGCAGGTTGAATTTGTCTATGGTGCTTACCGACAAAAGTGAGTAGTTGTGCAAAATATTATTAAGCACCTGCTCTGCTCTTTTTGTAATATTAGCCTTGTCTAATTGTGTAACTTCTTGAAAAAAAACATAGTCATCAGTAGTAGCTGTGCCTTCTTTCAGCTCTTGCAACTTGCCAATGATTCTGCTTTTCATTTCATTGGCTGCTTTGTTGGTGAATGTCACCGCCAAAATATGTTGGAAACTTTTGCTATTCGGATCTCGTAGCAACTGTGACAAAAAATTTCTTACAAGTGTGAAGGTTTTTCCAGAGCCTGCGGAGGCGTCATAGAGCAAGAAATTTTTCTGTGAGTTTTGCATATTCTATTGAGCTGTGAATACAACAAATTTAGTAAATTCTCTTGGGTACACGTACATTGAGACTTTTGTGGACGCCAAGTATATTTGGAACTGTTAAGATTTACCTGCCGCACTTTGCTGTACAGTGGTCTGATTGTGTAGTGTGGTGAGCTGCTGATATGCTTGCTGTATGGTGTAAATATTGTCTAATCTCAAGAACAGTTGTGGCAATGAGCCGGCAGATTTTTTCTCTTTGACAGTGGCAAAAGACGGATTGGCGCCTATGAATTGTATTATCTGACTAAACACTTGGCTTTTGAAAAACTTATCTTGCGGATTGGACAAGAAATATAGCAACATGACGTTGTTTTTGAGCACAACTCTTTCCAATCCCAGTTCCACCGCTTTTAGCTTAAGCTGTACAGAAAGTAATAGATCTTGAACAGCTGTAGGCAGGGCTCCAAACCTATCTATCAATGCATTGCGGAAAGAGTCTAAATCTGGGATGTTTTTTACTCTGGCCAAGTCACTGTAGAGATTTAGTCTTTCTGCGACATTATTCACATAAGTGTCCGGTATAAGTAGTGGAATGTCTGAATCAAAAGTGAAATCTGCGCTGTCTGCAAAAGGGTCATCCTCTCTTTCTGCAAAGAGATCTGCAAAGTTTTCATCGCTTTTGAGCTCTGCAACTGTTTCGTTGAGAATTTTTTGGTAGGTTTCAAATCCCATTTCATACATAAACCCGCTTTGCTCTGCTCCTAACAGATTGCCAGCACCGCGTATTTCCAAGTCTTTCATTGCAATATGGAAACCCGCGCCGAGCTCTGTATGTCTTTCTATGGCCTGTAGTCTTTTTCTAGCTTCGTTGGTCAAGGTGTTGAGCGGCGGTGTGATAAGGTAGCAAAATGCTTTACGATTGCTGCGCCCTACTCTTCCGCGCATCTGGTGCAGATCTGCCAATCCAAACATTTGTGCATCTACGATAATCATGGTATTGGCATTTGGCACATCTACTCCGCTCTCTACTATGGTAGTGGATACAAGCACATCAAATTTACCTTGCATGAAATTGAGCAGCACTTTCTCTAGTTTTTGGCCTTCCATTTGGCCATGCCCCATCACCACTTTGGCTTCCGGTACCAATCGGTTGACCATGTTTACCAATGAAGGTAGCCCGGCAATGCGGTTGTAAATAATAAAAATCTGGCCCCCACGCTGCATTTCATACAATATAGCGTCTCTGATTCTATCCTCATTCATACCTATGAGCTCGGTTTCCACAGGTTGTCGGTTGGCCGGTGGTGTTTTGATCACGGAGAGATCTCTGGCAGCCAAAAGTGAAAACTGTAATGTTCTGGGTATGGGTGTAGCGGTGAGGGTGAGCGTGTCTAGCTGTGCACGAAGGGTTTTGAGCTTATCTTTTACGGAAACTCCAAATTTGTGCTCTTCATCTACTATGAGCAGCCCCAAATCTTTGTATTTCACTGTTTTGGACACGATCTGGTGTGTGCCTATGAGTATGTCTATCTTTCCCTCTGCAAGGTCTTTGAGGATTGCAGTTTTGTCTTTGGTACTTCGGAAGCGATTGAGATACTCTACACGCACAGGAAACTCTGCAAGCCGCTCACTAAAAGTTTGATAATGCTGAAAGGCTAGAATAGTGGTAGGCACAAGAACTGCTACTTGCTTGCCATCTGTTGCCGCTTTGAAGGCAGCTCTCACGGCTACTTCTGTTTTCCCGAAACCTACGTCACCGCAGATGAGCCTATCCATGGTGCGCTCACTTTCCATGTCTTTTTTCACATCATCTGTGGCACGAAGCTGATCTGGTGTGTCTTCATACATGAAGCTTGCTTCTAGTTCTTTTTGCAAATAGCTGTCTGCTGAGAATGCAAAGCCTTTCTCTAAACGGCGCTGTGCATAAAGCTTTAATAAGTCAAAGGCTATTTCCTTGACTTTGGATTTGGTTTTGGCTTTAAGGTTTTTCCAGGCGGGCGAGCCTAGTTTGTTGATCTTGGGTTCTGCACCATCTTTGCTGCTGAATCTTGCTATCTTGTGCAAGGCGTGTATGTTTACATACAGCAAATCATTGTCTCTAAAGATGAGTTTTATGGCTTCTTGCATGACGCCATTGACATCGATTTTTTTGAGACCCCCAAATTTGCCAACCCCATGGTCTATGTGTGTGACGTAGTCTCCCACTTGCAAGGTATTGAGCTCTTGGAGTGTGATACTACTTTTGCGGCTAAACTGGTTGCGCGGTGTGTATTTGTGGAATCGATCAAATATCTGGTGGTCTGTGAATACTGCTATTTGCAGTTGATGATCTATGAAACCTGCATGCAACTCACCCATGAGCGGGTGAAAATCAAAGGCTGCTCCTAGCTCATTGAAGATTTCTTGTAAGCGAGAACGCTGTTTGGCACCGGTGAAGGTGATGAATATGGTGTAGCCTTTCTGATCTAATGCTGTGAGAGAAGAAATAAGCAGGTCAAAATCTTTATGTATTGCAGGCTGAAGTTCTTGCGGGACTTCTACTACTAATTGTGCTTGTAAGGCAGTAACGGGTGAGGTTTCCAGCACATAGCGTTTTTGCAGCTCTTCTCTGAGCTGTGCAGACTGGGTGTAAAGTTGTTCAGGTGGCAGCCGTGTAATGAGACTGTCCTGCTGCGCAAAAATCTCTTCTGCCTGTGCATAGGTGTCTTCTATGGTGTGCAGGGTTTGATACAGCAAATCTGCAATTATGAGTGTGTTTTGAGGCAAGAACTCTGAGAAAGATTGACGCTTTTCTTGCGTGAGTTTGCTGTCTATATTGGGTATGATGTTTATGGCAGGTATCTTGTCTACGGAGAGCTGGGATTCTAGGTCGAATCTACGTATGTTTTCCACCTCATCATCAAAGAAACTGATGCGGTAGGGCAGCTCATCTGCATAGGAAAAAACATCTATGATACCGCCTCTTACAGAAAAGTCTCCAGGTTCTGCTACAAAATCTACCCGCTGAAAGTCATATGTATATAGAAGTTCAATGAGAAAATCCGGTGAGATTTTTTCGCCTGTTTTTACGCGATGCGTATGTTTTTTGAGCACGGATTTGGTGATGACACGCTCTGTAAGCGCTGCGGAGTGCGTGACTATGATTTGCGGTGCTCTGCCGGTACTGAGCTTGTTGAGCACTTCTGCGCGCAGTACCACATTGGCATTTTCTGTTTTTTCTACTTCATAGGGTCGGCGGTGTGAGGCCGGAAAGTACAGGACGGCTTCTTTGCCCAGAAGTCTTTCTAAATCATTGAGTATGTATGCGGCGTTTTCCCTATCATGTATGAGCAGCAATATACTGCGGCCCATTTTCTGGTGCAGTACGGCTGCGGATAGGCTGAGTGCAGATCCTTGGATACCCTTCCAATGTATGTGTTGGGTATCTGAAGCAATTGCCTCTGCGGTATGTTGCAAATACTCTGAGGCTGAAAATACAGGTATGATATGCTGTAGTGGCTGTGTATCCAAAGGACGGCAAAGATACAAATTGCGCAGCAGAAGTGCACATGATCTATTATGTTTTGGCGGTAGCTCGTGGTATTTATGAAATCTGTATGTGAGGGTGCAAGACGGGAACTTCTGCGGCAGGGATTGCAGCGGTATCCCGTAAAGGACTGTGGCCCTGCAAAATACAAGCAGACCGGGTTGCGCCTAAAAGCAGCAATGCCTGCTCTGCTGTGGTCTGTGGGGTGGCCAGGAGCAGGTAGTGCATGCGGCCAACCAGTATCTGCGCAGATATTTTGCGGCCACAGGACTGCGGAATACAAGCGGAAAGCCCGTCCTCCGCCCAAATAATTAAAAAAAATAAAAAAAATGGATTGCATTATGCTGATTTAGTGAATTTTAAGGGATAAATTATTGATTGTCGCTTGTCAATGTTTTTATCAAATATTGGTTGATTTTGATTAACTTGCCCTCCAAATATGTAGCGAATTTGCTTATACTCTATGCTATACTGCTTGGTTTGGCGCTGAGCTTGGTGATGATTGGGCCGGCATTTTTCTTGCTGATTGAGACTAGCCTGACGAAAGGTTGGCGCGCTGCTGTGGCGCTAGATATAGGGGTGATAGTGTCTGATATTGTGTGCATATGGATTGCTTTTTACGGCATTTCAGACATTGCCGGCTATATACAGACGCACCCGTCACTATACCGGATTGGCGGCTCGCTGATTATGCTCTATGGCGGGTATATGTTTTACAGCAAGCCTAGCCTGCACATACCGCAGAGTGCGGTGGTGGGGCACAACTATTTCAAGACTTTTGCCAATGGTTTTTTGATGAACATTCTGAATATTGGCATTGTGCTTTTCTGGTTTGTGATTGTGGGTTGGGTGAATATTCAATACCCTGAGACGCTAACTTTTTTCGTGTTTATGAGTATAACGCTAGTGACGTTTTTTGGTGTGGATTTGCTGAAAATTTTGCTGGCAAGACGTTTTCAGGAACGGCTCACAGACGCTATGGTATTCAAAATCAGGAAAGTACTTGGTGTGCTATTACTGCTGTTTGGCGCAGTGATTTTCCTGAAAGGCTTTTTTGATTTTGGGAATATAGAGCAGGTGATGCCGGAAATTTCTGCGGTGGCTGTATCTTTGCGTTTTCTATAATTTAGGCTATGAAATATGTGCTTTGGGTTTTGCTGATTGCTTCTCTGACGCTGATAGGCGTGGGCATATCACATGATGGTACGCCTGAGGCTGCCAAGTGGTATGGAAGTGGTAGTTTTTTGCTGTTTCTGGTGACAATGCCGCTATTTCTGTTTTGGCGCCGTAATGCCACTAATATTGGGCGGTATATGATGGAAAACCCTTACCGTCCGAAGCGCAATGTGGAGGAGGAAGAGCAGGCAAATGAGGGTGAAAAACCTATTTCCAACCGCTGATATTTTACTGATTTTTTTATAATTTTTTTTGGGCAAATCTTGCTCCGGCAGAGCCTGCGCAAGACCGGGCTATACGCTTGTATCTTGCTTGCCCGCACCTACTACACATGTCTCTGGCGGCACACTCTCTCAGCAGAGCTTCGACCCGGTACCGCCAGAGACTGTGTAGTAGAGGTACGTGCAGCACAAGGATACCGCTTCTATCCCTTTTGCGATCGCGCCTAGCGTGTAGGCTTGTTGATTCCAGACAAGAGCAGGCGCGTTTTTTACGTTTT
>JAUNRT010000017.1 GCA_030535475.1 Weeksellaceae bacterium
TTTTCACATTTCATCATTTCAACCTAGATAGCACCGAGAATATTATTGAAAGCTTATAGTACTCACAGCTTTTTCTATCTGTTTTTGGTGTTGGTCCAAAGTTTTGTTTTCGAATGATTCAAGAGGTATGGTTGTAGTTTTTTCCTACACCATAATTTTGCGTAAGCAAAATTGCGAAAGGGATAGCAGCCGTGTAGCCCGCAAAGACCACAGGCTTTGCAAAAAACGGCTGAGACGGGTTGAGAGAATAAAGAAAACCGAACGAAGCCGATTTTTTGCAGCCTGTGGGATGCGTACTACCGGCAATAGCCCGGCCTCAGGATATTTTGTGCAGGCCATGGCCTGCACAAAATATCCTGAGGTTCGCCCTCAAAAAAAAAAATTAAAAAATCTTCTAAAAAATTAGTGCTTGTGACGCAGTGAATCTGGGATTTTTGCCACGGGTATTGGGTTGATTTTGTGCTGTGTAGCTTTGTTCAACCTTTTGTAAAGTTCCAAGACTTCTTGTTGCCGAGTACTGAGATTTTCCGGGATGCCTTGCTCTATGAATTTCATGATTTCTTCTAGCTCATCATAGCTGGCTCCTATGGCGTCCTCATCTGTGCGATTGTCATCAAAAAGGCCATCTGTGGGCTGCGCGTTTTGTATGCTGGGTATGATGTTGAGTTCCTTGGCTAGCTGGTAAACTTCGCTTTTGAGCAAATCGCCGATGGGTGAGAGATCTACGCCGCCATCACCGTATTTGGTGAAAAATCCTATGCCAAAATCTTCTATTTTGTTGCCTGTGCCCATGACTAAATATCTGTGCAATCCTGCGTAGAAATATAGGGTGGTCATGCGAAGACGCGAGCGGGTATTGGCCAATGCCAGTGCGCGTTCTGGGTCTTCAGGATCATGCGGCATGGCGCTCACCATGGCGTCAAAGGTGTGGGTGAGGTCAACGCGTAGTGTGTTCACATGATTATATTGTTTTTGCAGCCACTGTATGTGGTCTTGTGCTCTTGTTACTTGATCTTGTGCTTGGTGTATGGGCATCTCTAGCAACAAAACGGGCTTGCCTGTTTTGGCGGCAAGGGTCGAAACTACGGCACTGTCTATGCCACCGCTCACGCCCAACACCCAACCTTGCTGCTTGGATGTTTGTAGATAGTCTGTGGACCATTGTACCAAATAGTCTATTACTGCCACAGTATTCATATAATTCTTATTTTTACGCCACGTTATTTTCAGCCTCAAATATAATGAAACATTGTACGCGCATTGGTCTTTTTTTTGTAGCCTTGGTTTTGGCAGCATGTGGCAAGGAAGAAAAAACTTGGACCACGGATGTGGAAGCTGTGTCTGAGCCGCTGCAGTGGCATGATGTTTCTGCTGTGTACTATGATGAGTCTGTGTCTGTAGATTCACTGAAGCGTGTGTATCCTGAGTTTTTTGACCAAGTGCCGGATTCTGTGATTGCTGTGCGCCGACAAGACTCTCTGAGCCGGGCTATGCACCGTGATGTGCTAGCGAAATACGGCAACCAGGCTGCGCTACAAGATAGTTTGCGTGATGTTTTTGGCTATATAAAGCATTACTACCCTCAGTTTCCTATCCCGAATGTGTATCTTTTCACGGGTGAGCTAGACTTTGCCAATCCTGTGGTGTATAGCCCGGAGAGTGATGATCTGGTGATAGGGCTAGACTGGTTTTTAGGAAGTGATTATTCTGCTTATCGATTGATGGGCATACCGCCGTATATCTATGAGTTTTTTGAGCCTGCGGCACTAAAACCGCAATTGGCATATAATATTTCTAAGCATATTGTGCCTTTTGACATCAGGCAAAATGCATTTATCAACCGCTTGATCTATGAGGGTAAGATGATGATACTGCAAGATGCGTTTGTGCCGGAAGCTTCAGATGCGCGCAAAATAGGCTACACGCAGGAGCAGATAGAGTGGTGCCGCGTGAATGAGAAGTCTATCTATACGTATTTTGTGGAGGAGGATATGCTATATGGATCTGACCGTAAATTGATTGAGAGATTTATAGACCCGGCACCTTTTACCAAGTTTTTCACGGAGACTGACAGGGAATCACCTGGTAGAGTAGGGGTATGGCTGGGCTGGCAGATTTGCCGGGCTTATTTGCGAAACAATCCAGAGGTAGATTTGGACGATTTTATACGAGACATAAAACACGATGAGATTTTTAGACGCTCTGGATATAAACCTTAAAAATTAGACATGAAAAAATCACAAATATTGGTAGATATAGGACTGGATGAGAACATGGTGCCTGAAGAGCTACACTGGACTGCAGAAGATGGTGGGGTGCAGAAACAGGCTACGAAAGCTGTGTTTTTGACGGTGTGGGATGATGATGCCAAGGAGGCTCTACGCATAGATTTATGGACCAAGGATATGACCATGGATGATATGAAGGTTTTTTTCATGCAGACTATACATTCTATGGCCAATACCTACTCACGCGCTACCAATGATGAGGATACGGTGCAGAAAATGCAGGCTTTTGCGAAGGAGTTTGCTATTTCATCTGGGCTAATAGAAGAATAAGAGATTATGAAATTCAATACCAAAACTATACACGGCAACCAAAAGCCAGAGCCTACTACGGGTGCTGTAATGCCGCCAATATTTCAAACTTCTACCTATGCACAGTCGGCTCCGGGTGTGCACAATGGATATGAATATTCTAGAGGTGCTAATCCTACGCGCACCGCTTTGGAAGATGCATTAGCTTCTATAGAAGATGGTAGCCGCGGACTAGCGTTCGCTAGTGGATTGGCGGCTATTGATGCTGTAATGAAGCTTTTGAATCCCGGGGATGAAGTGATAGCTATGGATGACTTGTATGGTGGGTCTTACCGCATGTTTACAAGAATATTTAGCAAATATGGTATCATATTTCATTTTGTAGATATGACCCAAATAGACAATGTGCTGAATAAAATCAACGCTCACACCAAGCTTATTTGGGTGGAAACACCTACCAATCCGCTCATGAAGGTTGTTGATATTGAATCTCTTTGCCAGCAAGTGAAGGAGATGAGCGACGCCTTGATAGCTGTGGACAATACATTTGCATCACCATACAATCAGCAACCTCTGACTATGGGTGCCGATATAGTGATGCATTCTGCAACAAAATATCTTGGAGGTCACTCAGATTTGATTGCGGGTGCATTGGTGGTGAAAGATGAAAAATTGGGTGAAGATTTACATTTTCAGCTATTTGCCGGAGGTGGAGTTTTGGGACCACAAGATTCATTTCTGGTGCTGCGTGGCATAAAAACATTGGCTTTGCGCATGGAGCGCCATGCCGAGAATGCTATGGCTTGTGCAAAATTTTTACAAGAGCATGATGCTGTGAAAACAGTTTACTATCCGGGCTTGACTGAGCATCCTCAGCATGAGGTGGCTAAGAAACAAATGAAAAGCTTTGGTGGTATGCTCTCTTTTAGCTTCAATTCTGGTAAGAAAGAAGATGCGGAAAAATTTCTTACTTCTCTGAAAGTGTTTACGTTGGCAGAGTCTTTGGGTGGCGTGGAATCACTTGCCAATCACCCCGTGAGTATGACGCATGCTAGTATTCCTGAAGTTAAGCGCAAGGCGCTAGGCATAGATGACGACCTGGTGAGGTTGAGCGTGGGGATAGAAGATGTTGATGACTTGGTACAAGATTTGGAACAAGCTCTATCAAATATAAATTCTTGATATGAGATCATTTTTTACGCTACCAATTGTTGCCTTGCTTGCAGTAATCACGTTTTCATCATTCTCTACATGCAAAGATGCGGATACTGCGATGAAATTTCCACGAAACGATTTTAATGTGCTGAAAAGCTATACAATGCCATTTGCCGGCGGAAGAGAAGGTGTGCAGGGCACATACTACAAGGTAGAATTGCAGCAAACAAGCGAAGGTAAAGTAGAATTTGACTCTCTATACATCAAAAATCAATGGCATAGAGCATTGGTAGAAGATGAAAATCCTTGGGTGGTAATGGCTAGCACGCATGAAAGAGCGGGTGAAAGCGCTACCAATAAGGATGAAAGAGCAGTGAATATTAATATCAAAAGACCTAATGATTCTGGCTCAGAGGCTGCTTATCACAACAAGAATATTCTTTCTTACCGCATAAATGGCGAAAGGAGATATGTGGATGTTGGGAATTTCAGTCCCATGCCAGAAACTCAAAAAACTCCCTAAGGTTCTATAAGATCTTATTGAAAATTGCGATTATAGTTCAGGAACAGTTTTCTTGGAAGGTGACTGCACTTTTTCAAGAAAAGCTATCGCGTTGGCAGAGTTTTCCATGTCGAGGATGGAGTGTTGATTTTTGTTGAGAGCAGTAATCACCTCAGATAGCGCACTAGGATGCATGAAATTTGTGAAGGATGATGTATCCGGAAATTTCATTGACTCATCTGCTAGAAATTGATGAGACAATTCATTCATATACTGTCCACTGATTTTAATTGTACCTTTTTCTGCGATAAGCGTGATGTGGCTTTCAAAGTTTTTCTGTAAACAAGAAGTAGTATAAACTATACTTCCAAGGGTGTCCTCAGATCTAAAAGTAAGAATACCACTATCATCAAAATCTGTACAATCTGTATGCGTGAAATTTGAAGATTCATGCGCAATGCTTTGCAAGTCGCCTAACCAATAATGCAAAACATCTACAAAATGTGAAAACTGAGTGAAAAGCACTCCACCATCCCATTTTTGCGTGCCATGCCATGCTTTACCTTGATAGTATTCTCTGTTTCTATTCCAATAACAAGCAGCATTTACCAGATAAATTTTGCCTAAGGAATTGCTGGTAATGAGTTCTTTTATCCATTTCACCAAAGGAGAAAATCGCAGTTGCAGCATATTAAAAGCTCGCACGTTTTTCTCGGTTGCAAACTGCATTAACTTTGAGAAATCTTCTGTGCTGAGCACGGCTGGTTTTTCAATTAATACATGAAATCCAGCATCAATGGCTTGCATAGCATGCTCAAAATGTAGCCCATTGGGTGTAGCAATGATTATGACATCTGTATCAGTGCTACTTTGCGCAAAGCTTTGAAAATCTGTAAAATACAGTACGTCATCAATGTCAACTGTTTGGTTGTCTATGATAGCAGTAAGCTGAGCCTGAGGAATGGTGTCAATGGCGCGATGATGAGTTTTGCCTATTGCGCCGTAGCCATAGATTGCAAATTTCATTGAGGTAGAGTAGGATTTAGAATTTGTTCTAGAATGCGCTGCGTGATGAGATAAGTAGGTTTTACACCGGTCAAACCCAACCCTCCACTGGCTAGTGTGCTACCCGTTTCCAACGGATTGTCAGAGGCATAATATGCATATCTCACTACAACATTGCTGTCTATATGATTACGAATTTTGGACGCGATTTGAATCGCTTTTTGGTAATGCGCACCTTCCATTTCCAATCCGATTGCGCTCCATGAAGTGTTCTTGAAGAAGCTCAGCAAACTCTTGTTTTGCAAAGAAGTCCCAAGTACAGTAACCATCATGCCTTGAGATACCCCTAATCTATATCCCTTGAAATCTGAAGCAGAAAGTGCATTCTGGAATGGGTAATTATCTGCTGTTCCTTCATATACATGTGACGTTGGCACCATAATGTCGCCCTTTTTACCTTCTAGTATTCCAGCTTTCCCCATTATGGATATACTTTTTACATTCATCTTAAAGGTGGTCTTGCCTTTGTATGGTTTGAGTAGTTCATCCATCACCTCAAAGGCTTGCTCACCAAAGGCATAGTCCATGACAATAAGGACATCGTCTCCTTCATAATTGATGTGCTGCAAAGGGGAATTTCCTAGGTTTACTTTTTTTAGATCCAAAATCTGCACATGAATGTTTGCACCAGATTTGTCGTCAAGATAGATCAAGTTGTTTTCTAAAGCAAAATCTTTTACTCGTTTGCGCATTTCTCTATTTTTCACAGCAGAAATATCTTGGTAAACACCAAGCTCTGCTCGCTGCTCAAAGGTTTTTGCTAGAGCATCATGGGCAAAAAGCATATTGAGCACACTATGCATATTAGAGCTAATGATGTGCAGTGGCCTTTCGTGCAAATCATGTTTGAGTAGGGCAGATTTTATTTGATTGGCCCATTTCTCACCTGAAATGTGATGTCCAATTTCCGCACGTAATGTGGTTGTGAAACTCACCTCACGATCTTTGATGTCTAATACATCTTTTTGACTGAGCTCTCCCATCCAATACACGATGTGGAAAAGTCTGTCTTTTTGTTGATCCGTAGCAAAAAGTTTATATGCGAGTAAAGTTTCTTGAAAAGTTCTACCTAAAATATTTGCCAAATGAATCAATGCAATATCTCTTTCACGTCTTGAAATGCCTGTTTTATGCATCACGACTTCCTCAATTTTTTGCCAGATTCTGGTTTTATTGGCTCCTCCATCGGTGAAGGCTCTGCGTCTTATTTTATCGGCTTCATTATAGAAAAAAGTAAGGTGCGTGAGAATGTCATAGATTTCTGAGCGCCCACGCATGATTTCTATATTCATCTGATCCTCATCTATTCGGTAGCAATTTCTCCTCCTTTTGGGTGGTATAATAGGCGTGAAGATAGCCTCGTCCAGGCCTTCATTGGCTGTGAGGTTTATGAATGAGCACTCTTCGATACCTTGTGGAAGCCTATCCAATACATATAATAGTCCATCTAATTCTACTTTGTGTGGATTGTTCATAGATCCGTAAATCTCCGGATCTAGTTTCAAAAGAAGATTTCTCAAGGCAACCCCAGTAGTTCCATTGATTTTGTATTTTCCACGATAGAACAAATGCCGCATGGTTATATAAATACGTTCGATGGATTCGGTGGATTGTCTTGCCAAAGGAATGGTTTCCAGCATAGAATTAGAATAGTTTAAATTTTTTAATTTCTGATTTTGTGGTCATAAGCTCATCATACCAAGCTTGCCCGAATTTTCTAATCAAAGCATCTTTCACAAATTCAGCTACTGTGATGTTGAGACTCGCACCTAAACTGCACGCATCATTACAAATCTCCCATCGGTGATAATTTACTGCTGTAAAAGCTTTGAATTCTTCTACCCTCACAGGATACAGATGGCAAGAGATCGGTTTTTTAAAATCTACAGTTCCGGCTTCATAGGCTTTTTCGATTCCGCATTTTGTGGTTCCCTTCTCATCAAAAATCACATAAGCGCATTCCTTTCCATCAACAAGTGGTGTCACCCAATCACCATCATCATCTTTCACATACTTACCTTGATCTTCGATGGCATTTACGCCTTCTTGGCGGAGAAAAGGTTTTACTTTCTCAAAAATTTCATCTAAAATCGGTAGCTCATTTTCTTCTAAGGGAGCTCCCGAGTCTCCCTCCACACAGCAAATCCCTTTGCATTTGCTCAAATTACATACAAATTCCTTTTTCAGAAGATCTGTACTTACTATAGTGTCATTGATTTGTATCATAATAAGCGATTACAAAGGTAATAAATCATAGGATAAACTTGTCCAAGTACAAAACCATAGACTGAAAGAGTTCTCAATAGCATGATAAACATGAGGTTTAATTTTCATCAAAATTGTACCTATAAAAAAAACCGGCCATTTAGCCAGTTTCTTTTGTGCGGGTGAAGGGACTCGAACCCCCACACCTTGCGGCACCAGATCCTAAGTCTGGCGTGTCTACCAATTCCACCACACCCGCTTGGTATTTACCTTTAAATGCACGGTTTGTGCTTAAAAGGACGACAAAGATAAAACTAATTTTCCAACCCACCAAATTTAGCCCCAAATCTCTTTGTTGTATCTTTGCAAAAAGTGTTTAAAATATGGAAATATCTGGAAAAGTTAAGAAAATAATGGACGAACAAACGTTCAGTTCAGGTTTCAAGAAAAGAGAATTAATTGTTCAAACCCAAGAACAATACCCACAACCAATTTCTATTGAGTTTTTGCAGGAAAAAGCTGATCTTCTCAATGATTTGCAGGAAGGCCAGGATGTAAAAGTGTCAATAGACATACGCGGTAGAGAGTGGACTTCACCAGAAGGTGTTGTGAAATATTTCAACAGTATTGTTGGTTGGAGAGTAGAGAAGATGGTTCCGGTGCAAGCTGGCACAGCACCTGCAAATCAGGCACCTGACTTCCAAAAAAGTACTGCCACACCCAATCCAGCATCTCTTCAAGCAGATGAAAACGATCTAGACGACGACCTACCATTTTAGAAAAAAAAATTAAAAAATTGTGAATAGTGGAATAATTCTTGTTTCATTGTTATCAATTACGAAATATTAAATTTCGAATTGCACATTTTTTTGTAGAAAATTCAAAAAAGACAAAAAGAAGAGAACAAAAAGTATATTATATGAAGAAAACGTTTATGGTAGCAGCCTTAGCTTTCGCTACGGTCGGTACACAAGCACAGGTAAGCGATTTGAGCGTTACCGCCGCTCCTACTATTAGTTACAACTGGTTCGACAGTAAGAGTACTATTGACAACGGTTGGATGTATGGCGCACAGGTTGGTTTCGGATTTGGTCGTTTCTTGGAACTTAGAGGTATCTATGAGCAATCTCTAGATTTGCAACAAAACTTCGGACAATACGAGGGCGATATCCGCGAGGTATTTCCTGATTTCGAATTTGAAGGCAGAGATATAGATATCCGTCGTGTTGGAGGTGAGTTCAAAGCGAATATCCCTTCCGGTGGTGCATTAGCTCCTTATATCACATTAGGGACTGGTGTGCAAAGACTAAGGTTGAATTCAAGATTCTTGGAAGAGCAAGAAGTCGTTGAAAGACAACATGAAGAAAATCAAATCTACGTAAGCGGTGGAGTTGGTTTCAAATTCAACATGGGTGATAGATTGGTACTAAACCTTGAAGGTAAAAACACAGTATTCAACCTAAACCCTGGTTCTGTAATGTATGATGCTTCAGGAACTTCAGAATTCCAAGATTGGATCGGAGATCAGAGCGAAACACGTATGTACAATTGGGCAGTTTTAGCTGGTTTACAATTCTACCTTGGTGGTCGTAGCCCAGAAGAAATGACAGCCATTGACCGTGCATACCTTCGTCAATTCTCAAGCGGACTTAGAGGACTTAAACTTATCATAGAGCCAGGAGGAGCCTATGTAGATTTCCATGATGATTCTCCAATGAGAAACACTTACCTATTAGGTGGTACTGCAGGTTTTGACCTTGGTGACTACGTAGGTTTGAGAGGTTTTTACTACCAATCTACACGTGATGAGTCTATTAGCCTAGACTGGGATCGCATGGCCATGTATGGTGGTGAATTCATCGGTCGTCTTAACGTTGCAAGAGGTATCACGCCATACGTTACCGTAGGTGGTGGTTATATGAACGTGTATAGCGATTATGAAGGTAGAACAGAAATGATAGATACAGTAGCTGTACCAAGAAGAGGTAACTCAGGCTACTTTGCAAAAGGTGGTGTGGGTGTTAGTGTTCCTATCACTAGAAACCTTGAAGTATTTGGTGCTGCAAACCTTATGTACACCACAGAGCGTAGTGATGTAGAAAACCTACAAAGCCCATCAGAGTTGATGCAACACACTATGTACCAAGCAGGTCTTAGAGTACTTCTTGCTGCACGTCCAGACACTGACAGATATGTAGATAGAGCTGTTAGCCGTGAGGCAGATAGAATCGCTGACAGAAGATTGGAAGAATCTCGCTCAGAATATCAACAACGTATCAAAGAATTGGAAGATGAGCTAGCAGACGCATATGCATCAAGTGATGCAGACAAAGCTGTTCGCGTGATAGAGGAGAAGAGAAGACTAGAAGACGGACGTCGTGCAGATCGTGATAGATCAACAGATGGCAAGTCTAGAGTAGTACTTACTCCACAAGAATTGGAGAGCCTAGTAGAAAAGGTAATCAAAGATGTTGATGAAAAAGAAGATAAAAAGTCTTCAGATACAGAAAGAATCGATAGACTAGAAAGACTTCTACTTGAAATCAACACAGGTGCAAGAAACTATGATAGAGGATATGTACCTACAGAGAGCAACGACCGTATACTAGACGAGCTTAGAAGATTGAACCAACGCGTTGACGAGCAAAATCGTCAAATCGCTAACATTAGAACGCAGCCTGCCGGGAGTGGTGACAAGACTACAGTAATCACTACACCACAGCAGCAGCAACCAGCGGTTATGCAACCAAATCCACAGACACGTCAGGAAGTTACTACAACACCAAGCGGTGACACAGTAGTTACTACCAAGCAAGAAGACGGATACGTTTCAGGATTTATAGTAAATAGAGGTATGTCAGCTTTCACCGGAGTTAACTTCGGTGAGGCTACCACCTTCAACGTAGGTTTGAAAGCTCACTACCAGATTTCCAATAGCTCTTTGGAGTTTGTTCCGGATGCATATTTTGCAATGGGTGACCCAAACGGTTTTGGTATCAACGCCAACGTACATTTACCATTTGAAGTAAATCGTTCACCAATCCTTGCACCATACGTAGGAGTAGGTGTGGGTTTGAATAGCATCAATGATGACTTCAGATTTGCTACCAACCTTATCCTAGGTACCTCTTTGGACCTATTGGGTGGTAGAGTATATGCTGACTATACGTCAAGAGGCCTATTTGACAACAACCAAGTGGCGATTGGGTACAAATTTTTCTTTTAATCAACTATAAAAAAGCTGCAAACCATGCATAAATCAAAAATAATTATGCTGACAGCGTGCTTTGCCTTTGCATCTATCGGCATCGTTGAAGCTCAGGTATCAAAAGATGAAAGCAAAATTGTGATGACACAAGATGAGCTAGAATCTTTCTTGAAAACCGTTGCAGATTCACGCCGCAAGCAGAATCAGAAAAAAGCTGAAAAAAGAGCAGATCAGGAGAGATCTGACAGAGATTTCAGAATGATGATGTCGCAAAGACAAGGATCCACAGACATGCGCCAACAAGCATCGTTTGGCAGCAATGCCGAAATCATGCGCGAGCTTCAATACATTAGTCGCAGACTAGATGAGCTCACAATGCGCAGCTATGGCTACATGCCGTCAGGCACCAACCCATCTGGCACCAGAGATAACACCACTGTTATCATGCCAGGCGGCCAGCAAGGTATGCCGTACTATCCAGGTCAGCAAACGGGTACACAGATCATCCCAGGTCAGAGTGCAGCCCCAGCTACCGGTACAGCAGACCCTGAACTACTAGCTATGCAACTCAGATTGGCTCAGCTACAGCAAGAGGCTGCAGCACGTCAAGGACAAGGCGCGCAAAGCGAATCATACCAGAGAGAGTTTGCAGAGCTCAACCAGCAAATAGCTGCGTTGCAAAACCAACTCAACAACCGCCAAACTCAAAACAAAGAGTATGATGAGCTCATGTCACGCTACGGCACATTCAAAAGCCAAATTTTCTTTGCCAATAACTCGGTAGAACTCTCAGACTCTGACATCCAGAAAATTCGAGAAATCATACCCGTGTTGCGTGAAAATCGCCGTATGAATATCCTCCTCAAAGGATTTGCCAGCAAAAGAGGAAACCCTGTTTACAACAACAACCTTTCTCTTAGACGCACAGAAGCAGTGAAATCTGCATTCATATCCAACGGCTTGTCACCGGACCAAATCATCACCGTGCATCACGGCGAAGATTATACCACAGATGAAGCCAACGCCAGACGCGTAGATATGACCTATATTATCAACAGATAATAGCAAATAAATTATTGTAATATAATTAGCCACTTCGCTTGCGAAGTGGCTTTTTTCTTGCCCAAAACCCGCTAAAGACATATTTCTTAAGCATGAATTCGGAGCAATCATAAAGGTGATTTTCCCATTTTTTTATTAATTTTTTTTTGGGCGGCTCGCAGGTTTAAGCGCCTAATCGGCAGCTGAAACCTGCGACCGGGCCATTGAGCATTATCTTGTTTGGCTGCCCCGGCAAAAAATACAGCTGCCGGCACACTCTCACTATCGTGACCCGGTACCGGACAGCTGTTTTTTTGCAGCGGGGCATCCTGCACAAGGATATAGCTCATGTCCCTGCCGCGGTAGTTCCAGTCTACGTCTGGAACTATAGATTTGGAAGATTTTGCTCAGCTTTTAGCGCTATTTCAGATTATTTTTTTGACTTATTACCACACCCAAATATCTCAATAGAAGTTAGTCATTCGTTGGCATAAATTCATAGAATTTCAAATCTTGCGACTTAAAAACAGCTCATAAAAAAAACCACCTAAAGCGGTGGTTTTGAAAGTTTCTTTTACCGAGAGGTATCAATTGAACTCGCTGATGGCAAAACTCAAATCATAGATTTCTGCATCACCCAACTCATTGGCAACAATAGAGCTGCCCGTTGCACTTCTGTAGCCACCGGCACAGTGTACCACAATTGGTTTCTCAACAGGAATCTCAGCTACTCTGCCACGCAACTCATGCAGGGGTATATTTATAGCGTTGTCAAAAACACGTTTGTTTTCAACCTCACCCACATTGCGTATGTCTACAATAGTGTATGAAGCAGGGTGTTCCTTGAAGTGCTGCAGATTGATGTGATCCATTGTGCTGCCTTCCTCAAAGTTTGGCGCAAGTGTTATTACAGCTTCTATGTTGGCTTCATAGCCTATTTTGCTCACTCTATCTAGCATTTCATCTACATCTTTCACAGAATTTACCACCAGATAAAAATTCTCATCCGGCTGCACGGTAGCGCCCAGCCAAGTTTCAAACTTATCTTTCTCATTACGCGCCATGATGTTTATACTTCCAGGGATATGTTTGTGCTTGAAATCATTTTCTTCACGCACATCAATCACCAAAAGATCCTTCTTCAATTCAGAGCATGCAACAGATCTTTTCACAGCACCCAAGGCCTGAGCATAGGCTTCTGCTCCTTTGCGGTTCACCTCTACACTGTTGCCAAAATAAGCAGGGATCATTGGCTGCTCGCTGAGCAATTCTTTTACAAACTCATCCTTATCACCCGTGTTGAAAGCCCAATTATATTTACGTTCATGTCCAAGAATTCCGCTGGTAGCATCTGACATGCCTTTACCACACAAAGATCCTGCACCATGAGCTGGGTATACCAATGTGTCATCTGGCAGGTCATTGTACTTGGTTTGCATAGTCTCGTACATCATAGCCGCCAACTCTTCTCTTTTCTGCTTCATGTTTCCGGCCTTTTCGCGCAAATCTGGTCTGCCAACATTGCCTATGAAGAGCGTATCTCCGCTGAAGAGAGCTGTATTATTATCACTTTCTGCAACTATAGATATAGAGTCTGGAGAATGACCCGGAGTGAAAATACAACTAAACTTCACGTCGCCCATTTGCCAACTGTCTCCATGGTCAAAGGATTTGTGAGGATAGCTGACTCCTACTTTTTCTGATATGTATATATCTGCACCTGTTTCATGATGTATTTGCAAATGCCCACTGATGAAATCAGCATGTGGGTGTGTTTCAAATACGGCGACAATCTCAGCTTCTTGCTCCTCTGCAAACTTATAATATGGTTGCGGGTTTCTCGCTGGGTCTACCAATGCCATTTTACCATTGGAAACAATGGCGTAACTGAAGTGAGCCAAAGGCGCGTCTACAAATTGTTTTACAAGCATATTGTATAGGGTTTTATGAATTTTATGATTTGATGGTGCAGACGGTTGTGTAACTGCACTTCCTACAAAGTTACAAATGTTTGGCCAAAAAAATTGTAAAATGGCTTGTGTATCTTAGTGGCAAATTTCTGTAGAATGGATAAGATAGAGCATATAGGCATTGCGGTGCACAATCTAGAAAAGGCAAATGTGATGTATGCTGCCCTGCTTGGGGTGGAGCACTATAAGATAGAGGAGGTGGCCAGTGAGGGTGTGCGTACTTCTTTTTTCAAAGTGGGGGAGTCAAAAATTGAATTGCTGGAAGCAACTTCAAAAGAGAGCCCCATTGCCAAATTTTTGGCCAAAAAGGGTGAAGGCATACACCATATAGCTTATGCGGTAGAGGATATACATGCTGCAATGCAAGACTTGGCAGAAAAAGGCTTCACCTTGCTGAATCAAGAGCCAAAAAAAGGAGCAGATAATAAGTGGGTAGCTTTTTTGCACCCAAAAACTGCCGGAGGTGTTTTGGTAGAGTTGTGCGCTGAGCGAGTGGATTAGTTGCGCTGGCGGCTGCTCCAGTTCCAAGGGGCTATGGGTGCAGAATCAGACCATAAGCCACGCTTGGCATTGCGGGCTTCTTGTTCTATCTGGTCATAGCTCATGTCTGTTGAGTATTTTTTGTAGTGCCAGGCCATACCTTGTTTCACCATTTCCTTGTTCACATTGAGTCCTTGGTCTGTGAAGAGCACGCCAATGATTCGCCCATAGCGGTCATAGGTGCCGTCACTCATCAGCCATGTTTCTTTGCCAAAAACAAGGTCTGATAGAGCTTTTTTTGAGTTTTGGTTGAATGGTTGGCCGCTTCGACGCTCCGGGGCATCTATATGCTCCAATCTTACAGCTATGGGAAAGGAGTGGTAGAGCATATCTACGGTGTCGCCATCACGCACACCTATGACTTTGGCGCGTATTTTTACCTTGGCCTTTTCTGCTGCAACGCTCTTTGGTATGGAAATGCTGTCTTGTGCTGAAGGCGCTACATTTATTTCCTGCTCTACAAATAACATATTATCGCTTGACTCTATGTCAGCAGTAACTTCTTTTGCTGAGGCGGCATTTGTACTACCATCATTGACTTCTGCAGTAGTATGCTTGGCATCTGAACCTTGAACTATGACGGTTGATGACTGCACCGGCTGAAATGTCTCATATGATGAGGGATTGCAGGCAATCAGGTTTTGAAATATGAAAAATATTGAAAGTATGCTGTAAAGAAAGGATGATTTTAGACGCAAGGTTGTAGTGGTTTGAATGTGATGTTGGGTGCAATTTAGCGATTTTTTTAGAGGTTGAACTTTTGCGCAATAATGCCCTTAACTGGTGGAATGATTGGGTGAAAGAAAAGATGAAGAATAGGAATGTAAATTTTGGAGCGGAGCTACGCGGCAGGTGGTAGGCGAAAAGCCCGCAAAGGACTGTGGCTCTGCAAAATGTGAGCAAAAAAGGTTTGTAGCATTCGCGGAAAAACTTTTTTGCCACTATTTTGCTGCCACAGGACTGCGTACTTGTAGCCGGACACCGACCCTTTTATTGGGCAAGGAGGAAGACGTTTTGTAATAAGTGGATGATGTTTGGAACGGTAAACTATCTTTTTGAAGATTTACGATGCTTGCCCAAAAAAGGGTGCCGCCCAAAAAAAATCTTCAAAAAGACAAAAAATACTGTTAAATCTGCGTTTTTTGATATTAATTTTATCACAAATCGGCTGAAAAAGGGCTTTTTGGGTAGTGGTTTGCTAGTGCAATGGTATAACAATTAAAAATCAATAAATATGAAACTTGAGAATAAAAGAGTAGCAATATTGTCTGCAACGGGATATGAGAAAAGTGAGCTTGAGAAGCCCAAACAGCGTCTGAAAGATGAGGGTGCTGAGGTGGTGATTGTGTCGCTGGAAAAGGGCAAAATCAAGGGTATGACCGGCACGGAATGGGATGGTGAACAGGAGGTAGATAAATTGGTGGCTGATGCGAAAAGTGCTGATTTTGATGGTCTTGTGATTCCGGGTGGTGTTATAAATCCTGACAAGTTGCGTACGGATGAGGACGTGCTCTCCTTTATAAAAAGCTTTTTTGAAGAGGATAAGCCGGTAGCTGCGATATGTCATGGCCCACAGGTGCTGATAGATGCTAAGCTGGTGGAAGGGCGTACGATGACGTCTTACAAGGCTATTGAAAATGACTTGAAGAATGCGGGTGCGAATTGGAAAGATGAAGAGGTGGTGGTAGATGGAAATCTGATCACGAGCCGTAAGCCTAAAGATATTCCAGCTTTTAATGACAAGATTGTAGAGTTGTTGGCGAAATAATCTGCTGATAATAAGCATAATATACAGCCATTGACCCGTAGGGTTGATGGTTTTTTTTGTGCTGTTGGACGCGGAAAGGGCTTGTGGGATTATTGTTGTAAATTTGAGGTCAAAATTTTTAAAGAAAATTGAGTAGTATGTTTCCATATCAGAGAGGTAGAAGAATGCGGATGAGTGATGGTGTAAGAAGTTTGATGCGTGAGAATCACTTACGTGTGGATGACCTGATGATGCCGATTTTTGTGGCTGATGATATGGCTGATAAACAGCCGATTGCAAGTATGCCCGGCTATTATAGACATACGCTGGAAACGCTGGAAAAGGAGATAATTCAGGCTTCTGAGTTGGGTATAAAGGCGGTGAATCTGTATGCTAAAGTAGCTGATGATTTGAAGGATAATATGGGTACGGAAGCGCTGAACGCTGAGGGCTTGATGCAGACTACTGTGCGCAAAATAAAGGAGTGGAATCCTGATTTACTTGTGTTTACAGATGTGGCATTGGATCCATATAGTACGTACGGGCATGATGGCGTGGTGCAGGATGGCGAAATAGTGAATGATGAAACGGTGGACATTCTGGCGCAGATGGCTCTGAGCCATGCGCAGGCGGGTGCTGATTTTGTGGCACCCAGTGATATGATGGATGGTAGGGTGCTGGCAATCAGGGAAATATTGGAGAACAATAGGTTTGGCAATGTGGGCATAATGAGCTATACTGCCAAGTATGCTTCTTCTTTTTATGGTCCTTTTCGAGATGCGCTGGATAGCGCTCCGGGTTTTGGCGATAAGAAGTCTTACCAAATGGACTATGCCAATGCTTTGGAGGCCTTGAGAGAGGCGGAGCAGGATATGTATGAGGGTGCAGACATACTCATGGTGAAGCCTGGGATGCCTTATCTAGACATTCTCTATCGCGTGAAGGAGTTTGCCAAAATGCCTGTGGCGGTGTACCAAGTGAGTGGGGAGTATGCAATGCTCAAAGCGGCCGGCGAGAAGGGCTGGATAGACTATGAGAAATGTATGCTGGAATCTCTGTATGCGTTTAAAAGAGCGGGCGCAGACATCATCAATACGTATTTTGCAATGGAAGTAGCGGGTTTGCTGAAGGATGCTTGATGGTGAGTTGGATTGCATACGGGAATGAATTTTGCATAAAGTTGGAATTGGACAAGGAATTGATCGTGATAAGTGAATAGTGTTATTGTAAAATACCTGATGGTGGTATGGGTGATGTTGCTTGGCTGCAATGTGGCTGCGCAGTCTAACCCTGAAATTTATGGTCAGGTGATTGTAGATTTCACTACACTACCCTCTGTGGATGTTTATGTGACGAATAAACGTACGCAAATCACCGCAAAAACCGGGATTTCAGGTACATTTAGATTAGAAGCCAGAGTGCAGGATACTTTGTTGCTTTATGCTCCATTTTTGGAGTCTAGGAGGTTTGTGGTGACGCAAAGGTCTCTAGAGCTGAAACCTGTGATGATACACATGAATCAAGAGTTGGTACAACTTTCTGATGTGATAGCTGTGGCTCCGCTTACGGGTGACTTGGCGTATGATGTGGCACAAGCTTCTAAAAATAGAGAGGTTGAAGAATTATACAAAGCGCTGGGGCTGGATATTAGACAGCTAGATAGAGAACCAAAAGAGGGAATCCCGTCTGTGCTTCCTAAAGTTGCGGGGATTCCTATCCCAACTTCTATTGATGTGGAAACGCTGTATAAGCACCTTACCGGATACTACAGAAGAATGCGAAACCTTGATGCCTTTGAAAGGCTGGAAACAAGGATACACTACGTGAAAGAACATTTCGGCGAGAGCTTTTTTGAAGATCAATTGGGATTGCCGTATGAAGAAACTCATGGATTTCTCCTGTATCTATATGATCATACTGATAATAGGTATGAGCTCTATTATCAAACTAGGGATATGCTATCTATGCAGCAAATGATGCATGAAAGGGTGCCGGAATTCAAAGAACGTTTGCGCATAAGAGATTCTGCCCAAACTGTGGTGAATTAGCTTTGGAGGCTCGAATATTCAAATTTTATTCTTGGTGATTTGTAGTACAGGCTATAATTGTGTGTAGTCTGTGGGTAAATAAATAGCGCCACTACTCAGTGGTTTTGTAGCTCCTGTAACTGATGGGAGTGTGTTTGGTAATCCCAATATTCGTAACAAGCCTAGTAGAGCAAAAATCAAGGCTTCTTTATAGTCTATAAGCTGAGGATCTGCAGTGATGATTTGTGCGTTGGAGTTTTGTTGCAGAAGAGTGATTAGATGCTTGTTGTGCGCTCCACCACCAGTAATGAGTATGGATTTGATTTGATTTGCGTTGATGACGGAAGTTATCTGCTGTGCCGCATGCAATGTGAAGGTGGCAAGAATATCTTTGGTTGGCAAATCTACTGCTAATATTGGTGAAATGTGCTCTGCAACCCATTCTCTACCTAGTGATTTGGGTGGTGTTTGATGGTAGTATTCTAATTGGTTGAGTTCTGCTAAAAGTTTTGGATGCACGTTACCGCCGGCTGCGGTGGATCCGTTATGATCATAAGCTTTGCCAAGTGGTTGCATCAGAGCATTGAGCACTATGTTTACCGGGCAAATATCAAAAGCTATAGATTGCCGGTTTTGCTGAAAGGATATGTTGGCAAATCCTCCTAGATTTAGACAGGCATCATAATCACCAAAAAGTAGCTGATCGCCAATTGGGACCAAAGGTGCTCCTTGGCCTTGCAACGCAATATCTCCCGTACGGAAATCACATACTACAGGCAATTTGCACGTATTGGCTATATACGCACCATGCCCGATTTGCAAGGATATATGTTGCTGAGGATTGTGAAATACTGTGTGACCATGTGAGCTGACAAAATCTACTTTGCCCGAGTGATTGGATAGAAATCCGTTTATTTGCTCACCTATGTATTGACCATATGCGTGATGCAACTCTATTAATTCCTCTGCGCTGAGTTGATGAGCATGTTTGAGTTTTTGCAGCCAATGCTCATCATATTCCACGCAAAATGTTTTTACCATTTGGTACTGGATTTCTTCCGGAGAAATGTAACTGAAGTTTAATAGGCAAAGGTCTAACCCGTCTAGAGAGGTGCCGGACATACAGCCTACTACAGTGTATTTTTTGGTTGTATGGCTCAAGCCTGCGTTGTTTCCTGTTTGTGAATGAAGCGTATCAATTTGATGCCGAGGTCGAGAAAGATTATTTTCGCATTGCCATTACGATCTATATGGTAGGCTGCCTCATTGATTTCATGCAAAATGTCTTCTATATTGCTGCCGTGAATATAGGGTGCGAATTTTTGCCAGTTGAAGCTTGAGTTTCTTATCACATTACGTGAAACACTGCTGCCACTGTAGGTAAATAGCAAGGCGTTTCTGAAAATTTCTGCACAATATTGTAGAAATTGTTTTTGCTTTTCGCGATTCCAAGATGAGATGGTGATAGACCAATCTCTGATCTTGGCTAAAGCTGCGAGCTGTTTTTTCGCAAGAAAAGCATTTCGCACCCAATCTATGAATAGGTTTTCAAACTCTTCATTGGAGAATTTGAGCATTTCTAGCGCTTCTGTGACGTTGCCCATGGCTTGAGCAGCCGTATCCTTTGCTAACGCGGGCTCCACGGAATATTTTTCTGTAAGGATGTCTCTGATTTCCACTTCGCCTAAAGCCGGAAGCTGAATCTGTTGACATCTGGATAGTATAGTTGGCAAGAGATCTGAGGGCTGTTCTGATAATAGGAAAAAGACCGTTTTGGCAGGTGGTTCTTCCAAGATTTTCAGTATTTTGTTGGCGCTGGAATTGTTCATATACTCTGCCAACCAAATGATAATCACCTTATAACCTCCGCTGAAGCTCTGCATAGATATTTCATGCAATAAGCTTACAATGGTTTTGACGTTAATTACGCCCTGTTTTTTCTCTGCGTTGAGCGTAGTCATCCAGTTATTCAGCCCACCAAAAGGATGTTCTTCAAAAAAATCTTGAAAATCCTTTAAATATTCTTTGCTCTCGCTTCGTCCTTTGACATCTGAAAATACCGGCATGATGAGATGCAAATCAGGATGAATGAGTTTTTGTACTTGTTTGCGACAGGATTGATTGTCCTGCGTGCAGAGTAATGCTTGTGAAAGCTGTACTGCAAAGGCTAGCAAGCCATATCCGCTCTTGCCGTGCAACAATAGGGCATGAGGTACAATCCCCTTGTCTAAGTTTTTGAGAAAATTGGCAGCTAAGCTTCTATGAATTTCCAAATCTTTGATTTTTGGCAATTTCGCAGACATTATTCCAGTCTTCACGGAAGTAATCTTGAAGCCTTATGAGCTCAGACTCTGTGACCAAAGGCGCAGGTCTGAACCAAACATCCGGTAACAACTTTGAGCTGTGTATGATGCTATACCTCACAATGTTTGCATACAAATTGTATATGTAGCCAACTGGCTGCCGGTGTACCTCTAGTTTTTTCTTGAACGGAACATATTGGCTGCAAAAGCGTACAGATTTCAACGATTTTTCAGAGTATGAAACGTGATTAGGTTTTAGCTCATGCTTATTACCATTGTATCTGGAGTGCAAAAATGCTTCTAAGGTTTCCAAGTACATCATTGGGTTTTTCACCAAATCATCATAGAGTAATATTAGCGGTGGATTGTGAAAATGATTTTTCAGAAACTGGATTTTGTCTGAATAATTGAAGTCAATTTTCTTGAAATGACCTTTGTCATGGACAATATCTATAAAATCCTGAAATTTGTAGGGATGACCGTTTTTCACAAATCGCTTGAAGTTGCTCAAAGCCCAACTGCTGTGTTCGCGTAGCACGATAATGGGAATAGCCTGCGGGTAGTGTTCTGCAAATTTTTTAACCTCTATGTAAAATTGCTGATCAAACTCTCTGGAAACTAATATCTTGTTGTGTGAAGTTTCAGGTATTAGTTTGGCAAATTTCCTATATTTATTGGTAGGGATATATTCAATGTCTTCTAAATATGGGAACACCTTTTTCTGTAAAAAAGTAGAGCCTGTTTTGCTCAATCCAACGTGATAGAATATGCTTCTTTGAGCATTTTTATCAGCCTCACCATTCATTGTTTTTGAAGTGTTTTTTGGCGTTATTCCATTAGCATCTCTGAACATGGTTTACACTTTTTTTGAATTAATTTCCTTGTTTCATACTTTTGAATTGATTAATCAATCCGTTGGTAGAAGCATCAAAATTTTGTACAAGTTCGTTGTTTTCAAGTTCCGGTAAAATGTTTTTAGCCAGTACTTTACCCAATTCTACTCCCCATTGGTCAAAACTATACACATTCCAGATTACACCTTGCACAAATATCTTGTGCTCATAGCAGGCAATGAGTTTGCCTAATACGCGGGGTGTGAGTTTTTTATAGAGAATAGAATTTGTAGGTCTATTTCCATTGAAAACCCGATAGGGTAGTAGCAGATCTATTTCTTCATCATCATTTCCGGCGTGAATCATTTCCTGTTCTACCGTATCTGCAGATTTGCCAAACGCCAGTGCTTGAGTTTGCGCAAAGAAGTTAGCCAGGAGCTTTTCATGATGATCACCAAGTGGATTTAGCGGTTGCGCAGCAGCCATAAAATCACATGGGATTAGTTTTGTGCCTTGATGAATGAGTTGATAAAAGGCATGCTGACCATTTGTGCCGGGCTCACCCCAAATTACTGGACCTGTCTGGTAGCTGATGCACTCGCCATTGCGGTCAGTAGATTTGCCATTGCTCTCCATGTCAGCTTGTTGCAAGTAAGCCGCAAATCTGTGCAGATATTGGTCATATGGCAATATAGCATGGCTATCTGCTCCAAAAAAATTATTGTACCAAATGCCTAGAAGCGCTAAAAGTACAGGCAAGTTTTCTTTGTATTCGGCTTTGCGAAAATGCTCATCCATTTCATGCGCGCCCTCCAGTAGTTCAGAAAATTTATCATAACCTACTGCGAGTGAAATGCTCAGACCTATCGCGCTCCACAATGAGTACCTTCCACCTACCCAATCCCAAAATTCAAACATATTGGTGGTGTCAATCCCAAACTTCTCTACGGCCTCTCTATTGGTGCTCAGTGCCACAAAGTGTTTTGCAATATCTGCTTCATTGGCACCACTCTCCAAGAACCATTTCTTAGCACTTTCTGCATTAGTCATTGTTTCTTGCGTGGTGAAAGTCTTTGACGCTATGATAAACAAAGTTGTTTCAGGATTCAGTGGTTTTAGAGTTTCTACCAAATGAGTAGCATCGATATTAGAAACAAATTTTACCTGCAAATGGGTAGCATAGTGTTTTAGCGCTTCGGCTACCATCACGGGTCCTAAATCAGAACCTCCAATGCCTATGTTTACCACAGTGTCTATATTTTTCCCTGAAAACCCTTTCCATTCACCGCTAAGAATGCTGTTGGTGAAAGACTTCATTTTTTCTCGTACTGCATGCACTTTGGGTATCAGGTTTTCGCCATCTAAATTTAGCTCGCTATTGGCAGGTGCACGTAAAGCAGTATGCAGCACAGCACGATTTTCTGTAACATTTATAGCACATCCGTCAAACATCATTTCTATGGCGGTTTGCAGATCGCATTCTTTGGCCAACTGATTCAAGAGTTCCACAGTCTGCTCAGTAATCAAGTTTTTGGAGAAATCAAGGAAAATTTCATCCTTATCAAGGCTCAATTTCTCAAATCGCTGACTATCCTCATCAAATAGCTCTTTCAGTGTTTTTGATTTCAAACTCTGGTAGTGGTTTGTGAGCTCTTTCCAAGCCTGAGTATGTGTAGGATTTATGTGTGGGAACATAGTTATTGATTCAAGTTTTTCATTAGACCTGCACGTTTTAGCAAGGCTTGAGAAGTAGGTTTTCTTCCTCTAAAATTCTCATAAAGTTCCATTGGGAGCACCGTGCCACCACTGCTCAGCAATGTACGGTATTTCTGTGCCGTATCTTGGTCAAAAATATCTTTTTCTTCAAAATATGCAAAAGCGTCTGCGTCCAACACTTCAGCCCACTTATAAGAATAGTATCCCGCAGCATATCCACCTTGAAATATATGTGAAAAAGCTGGAGAAATAGCTGTTTTTGGTGTGTGCGGATAAAGCCTTACTGTGGATAGCACTTTGCTTTCAAATGCCTCTATATCTTCATCTTGGCTTAGGCCGCCCGTGTGGTAATGCATGTCTAGCAAGGCAAAACCTAATTGTCTCAAAGTCTGATAACCTTGTAAAAATTGTTTGAAATCGCGAAGTTTTTCTACCAATTCCGCTGGTAAACTTTCACCCGTTTTGTAATGGGATGAGATCATTTTCAGACCGCGATCTGTGTAGCAGTAATTTTCAAAAAACTGACTAGGAAGTTCCACAAAATCCCAAAGTACATTAGTGCCAGCAAGACTGCTGTATTTATTGTCAGCAAGCAAGGCGTGTATAGCATGGCCCAATTCATGGAAAAGAGTGGTCACTTCATTAAATGTAAGTAACGCTGGTTTAGTTTCTGTCGGTTTCGTGAAATTACATACTATAGAGATCAGTGGTATTTGCTTGTCATCACCATCATAGTAATTATCTCTATAACTGGTCTTCCAAGCTCCATTTCTTTTACCATCTCTCGGGTAGAAATCTGTGTACAAGATTCCTGTCAACTCATCATTCTCATTCTTCACCAAAAAACTCTTGACATCCGGGTGATAAACATTAATCTCGTACGTTTCTACAAATCGCAACCCAAAGAGTTTTTCTACAATATCAAAGGCTCCTTTCAGCACACTTTCTATAGGGAAATATGGCTTCAAAATCTCATCATCCAGTGCAAATAGTTTGCTTTTGAGTTTTTCTGCATAGTACGCATGGTCCCAACTTTGAATTTCCTCAACACCATCAGCTTTTGCCAATTCCTGCAATTCTTTCAACTCCTCAATAGCTTTATCAGCGGCATGATTTCTCAAATCTTCCAGAAAATCCATTACAGCTTCCGTGCTTCCAGCCATGCGATCTTCCAATACCATGTCTGCAAAGCTGTCATAGCCAAGCAGTTTTGCACGTTCAGCACGTAGCTTCACCAACTCGCGCACATTGGCAGTATTGTCATACTCATCACCTTCAAAAGCTTTTGCAGCATTTGCTTTATAGAGCTTTTCTCGCAATTCACGCTTGTCAGCAAATTTCATAAATGCCAAGTAGCTCGGAGCTTGTAGTGTAAACACCCAGCCTTCCATACCTTTTTGTACTGCTACCTCTTTGGCTTCAGATACCACATCCTCCGGCAGCCCGCTCAGATCTTGTTCGTCTGTAATATTCAGGGTGTAGTTTTGTGTTACTGTCAGCACATTTTGCGCAAACTTCAGACTTATCTCCGCCAAACGTTGATTTATGGATTTTAACTGCTCTTTATCCGCATCGTTTAGCAAAGCACCGTTTTTCTTAAATCCAAGATAAGTTCTTCGAAGCAACTCCCTTCGCTCGGCGTCCCATGTATCTTTTGGATTTTCATGCACTTGGTGTATCCGCTGAAAAAGTTTCTCATTCATCACCACCTCATTCTGCCATGCTGTGAGTTTTGGCGAAATCTCCTGAGCCAACTTTTGCATTTCATCATTGGTATTTGCACCATGCAGATTGAAGAAGATGGATGCCACTCTGCCCACATTTTTACCGGATTTTTCTAGCGCTTCTACAGTGTTTTCAAAAGTTGGAGCATCTTCTTGATTGGTGATTGCTTCCAATTCCGTCCGCGCCTGGTCTATCCACTTTTCAAGCGCAGGCACAAAGTGTTCTGTTTGTATGCGCTCAAATGGCGGAGTTTCGGCAAATGTGTTAAAGTTATATTCCAGTAGAGGGTTTTCCATAAAAATAATAGTTTTTTCTCCTTAGCGTAGCGGAGACAATTTTTTATAAGGTATCACCTTTTCATTGGCCACATATTCCATCAGCCAATCAACACCATTTCGGTAGGTGAGAGCGTGGGTTATACCTTTATTTTCAAAAATTTCGGTGTGATATACTCCTTCCTTTGCAGAAGGGCGCAATTTGGCGACAACATGTCTTTCGGCATCCACCAATACCCATTCACCTGCCAGAGACGGCACTATGTAGTAATTTCTTTCACCATCAGAGTGTAGCCATTTATCTTCGAGTGCGGGACCATCATAGATTTTTTTGGCTGCTGGCGCCACTCGGTGAGCGGCCGCGTAAGCATTGGGTACAGATTTTTGCGTCACAATAGTCACTGAAGTCTCTTGAGACGGCACATAATCTTCTGCAATAAAGTTGTTTGTGGGAATCCGGCTAAGAAAATCGCTATTCAGCCTAGCAATATTATCGTTAAGGCCACTACTTGTCAGCACCTCGGTGTCATTACAGTCTTTGAGGCTATAGCGCACGCCTCCATTGTTTTCAGTGACAAACATTGTGAGTCCTTTACATGGATTGTATCTCAAATCCTCTGGCCATGCATCAGAGCCCAGTATCACAGTATAGTTTTTGCTGCGCAAATCCTTAGAAAGAGATTCACCTACAGTAGAGTTCACCGTATTTGGGATTATCACATAAGGGTAATCAGCCACACTCTGCGCCGTAGCCGGTAAAATCCACAAAAAGAGCAACAAACAAGTAAAAGGTTTCCCCATATACACCAATTGTATTTACAAAACTACAAAATCACTACGTGAAAACCAATACTTTCACCGCACTATCTATACCTTATTCCTTACCTTTATCCCGGTCAAATCATTTTCAGTGAAGTATTACATCATTGCAGGCGAAGCCTCTGGAGATCTGCACGGCTCTCTACTCATACAGCAGATACAAAACCTAGATCCCAAGGCGCAATTCAGATTTTGGGGTGGCGACAAAATGCACGCAGCCTCTTCCACACCGCCCGTTAAGCACTATAGAGAGTTAGCTTTCATGGGTTTTGTAGAAGTAATACTCAACCTGCGCACCATCTTTGCCAACCTCTCATTCGCCAAAAAAGACATCGCTGCCTGGAGCCCCGATGCAGTCATTTTTATAGACTACCCCGGCTTCAATCTTCGTCTGGCATCCTTTGTGAAAAATCTGCAGATTCCCACCATCTACTTCATTTCACCACAAGTATGGGCTTGGAAGAGCAGCCGCGTGCACAGCATCAAAAAATACATAGACCTCATGCTCGTCATACTACCTTTTGAGCAAGAATTCTATGAGCGCTATGACTATCCTACCAACTTTGTAGGCCATCCATTATTAGACGCCATAGAGCAAGGTCAGGCCGCATCCACCGCTTCACAAGAAGATTTTAGGGAAAAACATGGACTGTCATCCAAGCCCATAGTTGCCTTATTACCAGGGAGTCGCAAGCAAGAAATCAGCACAGCACTACCTATCATGCAGAGCCTCGTAGAGCAGCATCCCCACCTACAATTCGCAGTCGCCGGCGCTCCAGGTCAGCCAGACAGCACATATCAGCCTTTGCTCCATCCGCAAGTCACGCTCATCCGGCAAGACACCTACAATTTGCTCCAGAACGCCACCTATGCTTTGGTCACATCAGGCACCGCAACACTAGAAACAGCCCTCTTTGGCGTGCCACAAATCGTCTGTTACAAGGGCAATCCCATCTCCTACGCCATCGGTCGCAGATTGGTCACAAACATCCGCTACATCTCGCTTGTCAACCTCATTATGGACAGAGAAGTCGTGCGCGAGCTCATCCAGCAAGATTTCAATCCAAAAGAGCTCAGCGCAGAATTTCAAAAACTGCAAGATCCTGAGCATCAGAAGCATATACAGCAAGAATATCAGCAATTGAGGCAAAAACTCGGTAATTCAGGAGCGGCAGAACGTGCAGCAAAAGCCATCATGCAGCATCTTCAGAGCACCAAATAGATCATAAGTGTCTCAATTTCAATTAGAAAGCATTTCCTGATAATTTTTTTAGGAGCATTTTCCCGCTGCCCGCTGCAATCTTGCTCGCCCACAGCCGCATCTGCCGTGTTTTTGGCACGTCCGCTATCGCTCCAGTACCCAAAACCCTGGCATCTGCTTAGGCTGCGGTCATTGCAAGGATTTCCGCTCGCATCGGGGCTAGGCCAAACCCACAAGGCCATTTACCAGGGTGAGATTTTATAAACTTACATACCTTTCAAAGTATAAGTATTTAGGATTACCATACATCTTTTTCTACAAACTATAGCATAGAATTTCATTCTTTACATTTAATGGAGGTAATAATCTCAATTTGGTTTATACTGCATTAATTCAGATGCTCGTATATCAGCAATTACATTTTCAAGAGCTTTCACTAAGCCTTTTCTCAATTTCTGATTGAGAAAATTCTCATTTTCATGAATGAATCTTTGCTCGTATTCTTTTGGGTATCACTACATCAGCCTTTTCATGTAACAGTAGCTTTTTCAAACCTTTTATTTTTAATCCTGCAAACTATTTACAAATATGTTGTGATTTCTATGAGAAATTTAAAAAATGTTAAAATATTTTTTCTAACTTGCAATGAAATCCTTCAAAAAATAATGTTTAAAAATCAATCATCAATAATTTATATCTTCTTGACAAATAGACTTTTAAGCATGAATAATTTTATAAAGTTTTTGCAAGAAAAAGCTACAAATGCAGAGCGAGATTCAGAAAAACCTGTATTTCTCAGCTTTTTGCGATCCTATTCTATCATAGCGCCTGGCTTTGGCAGGCAGACATATCAGATAAAACAATAACTATTATTTCAAATTTCAAAAAAACAATTATGGAAAAAAAATCAAACTCCAAACCAAAAAAAGCAAGCAAACAAGACCAAAGTAGCTCCAAGGCAAAAAGCCTTAGAGATTTGTTTGAAGACCAGTTAAAAGATATTTATTGGGCAGAGAATGCACTTGTAAAGTCGCTTCCCAATCTCGTTGATCATGCAAGCAACAACCAACTCCAAACCGCCCTCAAAGAACATCTCGCGCAGACCAAGAAGCAAGTGGAGAGATTAGATGAAGTCTTCAAATCCATTGGTGTCAAAGCAGAGGGCAAGAAATGCGATGCCATGGCAGGACTCTTAGAAGAAGCTGACTCTATCATCAGCGAAACCAGCCAAGGCGCTGTGCGTGATGCAGGTATCATCTGTGCCGCGCAGAAAGTGGAGCATTATGAGATTGCTACATATGGCACGCTTGCTGCCTTTGCGCGGACACTCAATGAGCGCCCGGCGCTAGAATTATTGCTCAAAACTTTGGGTGAAGAGAAGAAGTCAGACGCACATCTTAGTGCCATAGCAGACACTACTCTCAACTCTGAAGCCATGAGCAAGGAGTCATCTTCCAAGGCTTAGTTTAATAATAAACTATGCTACTGTAAACAAAACAAAAACAAACACCAAAAACAAAAATTACTTTATGAAAGCAAATGAGAAAGAAGCCTTTCAGAATGGCTCCGATCCAAAAAAAGAGCAACTCCAAAAATTCACTGCCGATGCGCAGGGCGAATTCATCAACACCAATCAAGGGGTAAAAATCAATGACAACCAAAATTCCTTAAAAGCTGGTGAGCGTGGTCCATCGCTTTTGGAAGATTTCATCCTAAGAGAAAAAATCACCCACTTTGATCATGAGCGTATTCCAGAGCGCATAGTCCATGCAAGAGGATCAGCCGCTCACGGCGTATTTGAATTGTATGAGCCTATGGGTGAATTTACAAAAGCCAAATTCTTGAATGATACTTCTGTAAAAACACCGGTATTTGTAAGATTTTCTACTGTGCAAGGCGCAAAAGGATCTACAGACATGGCTAGAGACGTTCGTGGTTTTGCAGTGAAATTCTATACACCAGAAGGCAATTATGACTTGGTGGGCAACAATATGCCTATATTTTTCATACAAGATGCTATGAAATTTCCAGATCTTGTACATGCCGTGAAACCGCATCCGCACAATGAAATTCCACAGGCAGCTTCAGCGCATGATACTTTCTGGGATTTTGTATCACTGATGCCAGAAACCATGAACAATGTATTTTGGACAATGAGTGACCGTGGTATCACACGCAGTTTGCGCACCATGGAAGGTTTTGGTATTCATACTTTTCGTTTCATTAATGAAGAGGGGAAATCTCATTTCGTGAAATTTCATTGGAAGCCGATGCAGGGAGTCATTTCTCTTGCTTGGGACGAGTGTCAGAGAATAGCCGGAAAAGACACAGATTTCCACCGACGCGATCTTTGGGAAGCTATAGACTGCGGGCAGTTTCCTGAGTGGGAATTTGGTGTGCAAATCATTCTTGAAGAGGATGAGCACAAATATCCATTTGATCTATTAGACCCTACCAAGTTTATACCGGAAGAAATGGTGCCTGTTCGCATTATTGGAAAAATGACTCTCAATCGCAATCCGGATAATTTCCATGCCGAAACTGAACAAGCTGCATTTCACCCGGGCCATTTAGTACCGGGTATAGATTTTACCAACGACCCATTGCTTCAGGGAAGATTATTTTCCTATACAGATACGCAACTTTCGCGTTTAGGCGGCCCGAATTTTCATGAGCTCCCAATCAATAAGTCGGTAAATGAGGTGTACAACAACCAGAGAGGCGGCATGCATCGTATGCAGATCAACAAAGGTCAAGTGAGTTATCACCCCAATAGTCTAGGTGGAGGTTGTCCGCACCAGGCTATGATGCGTGAAGGTGGCTTTACCTCTTATGAAGAGAGAATTGATGCTTCAAAAATCAGAAAACGCAGCCAGAGTTTCTTTGATCACTTCAGTCAACCTGCGCTATTCTATCACAGCCTTTCCTCACATGAGCAGAGACATTTGCAAAACGCTTTTGCATTTGAATTGGGTAAGGTGACAGTGGTCGCAATTCGCCAACGTGTGGTGAGTATGTTGTTAGAGATAGATGAAGACTTAGCAAATATTGTAGGAGACAAACTAGGGCTGAAACCTGCAAAATTGCAGCAGCCCATTACAGGCTCTATTCCTGCAGATGGCAATTTGGAAGATCATCATTCATTCAAAGCTGAGTTGCCTATAGACAAAGCACCATCTGTCAGCCAAGAGAGTCGCAAGCCGGATAATATCAAGTTTAGAAAAATAGCAATGCTCGTAACTGATGGTGTAAGTGACGAAGCTTTCACAAAATTCAAAGCGGAACTCACAGAAATGGATGCTGTAGTGAAAATTATAGCTCCAAAACATGGCTATGTGAAAACAGCTAGTGGAGATGAATATCCTGTGTGTGAAAGCTTGATGACTACTGCCTCCGTAATATTTGATGCTGTGTATGTGGCAGATGGTTCTGGTGTAGATGAGCTTCTGAAAGAGCCGGATGCATTGCATTTTGTAGCTGAAGCTTTCAAGCATTGTAAGCCAATAGGCTCATCAGGTGATGGAAAGAAACTTTTGGAGAAAGCTATTCCCGGTCAACTAAAAACAGAAGGAGTTCTCACCAATGCCAATGCAAAAAATCTTGCAGAAGCACTGAAAGAACATCGCTTCTGGGCTAGGGAAGAAAACCCAACAGTACCGGCTTAATTCCGGTCAAAAGTTCTGAAAATTTTTCCCGCTTCAGAATACGAGTATTCTGAAGCGGTTTTTTTTTGGAATGTTTTTGAAGTTTAGTAGTGAAGGAATTTTTGGACTCAAAAGTTTCAAAGCAGGAGTGAAGTGCTAATTCTACAATCAGCTGCGCACGTCTATTGCATCCCGTAGAGAATTCCCAAGCACATTAAATGCTAGTACAAGCATGAGTATTGCAAATCCGGGCAGTAAAGCCAGATGTTGCTTACCAAGTATGATGTGTGCATAGTGATCTTTGATGATGTTTCCCCAGCTCGGAGTAGGAGGTTGGGCGCCTATCCCCAGAAAGCTAAGCCCACTCTCAATTAGTATTGCAGCAGCAAAATTTGCCGCTGAAATCACTATAATAGGAGGTAATATATTGGGTAATATTTGTTTGAAAATGATGTTGTAATCACTCATACCCAAAGCTCTGGCTGCTTCTACAAATTCGAGTTTTCTGTAAGATAAGAATTGTCCACGCACTACACGCGCCACTTCTACCCACATAGTGAGACCTACAGCCACAAAAATCTGCCAAAACCCCTTGCCTATGGCAAGTGTAATAGCCATTACCAGTAAAAGGGTTGGTACAGACCATACTACATTGATCAACCACATGATGGCTGTATCTACTTTGCCACGATAATATCCGCCGAGTGCACCAATAAAAATGCCTACAACTAAGGAAATTGCTACGGCAATGAATCCGACAAAAAATGAAATGCGAGTTCCAATAATCATTCGTGATAGAAAATCTCTACCAAAACTATCGGTACCTAAAAGGTACTGACGTTTTCGCACAAATTCTTTTTCTACGGCTTGGGCTGTGTAACCCAGATTGCTATATCGCTCAAGGCTAATTTGCTGGGGATCTGCTTGTTGCCCTTCCCCAACAAAAGGTGTGTACACTACAGATTGCTCCGTGACGCGGACCTCTGTAACAGGTATTTCTTCAAAATCCTGGGTTTTTCCAAAAAATAAATCTGAAATACTACGACCGGATTTATACTCAGGTGAAGGTACTCTGAGAATCAACTGCTCATATCCCATGGGTTTATACTTGAGCACAAGTTGTTGTTGTGCTGCGTTTTCAGTGTAATCAGGCGCTAAGAAATAGCTGAAAACACTCACAAAAGCAGCCAACAAAATTATGCATAAAGCTACAAGTGCTACGGGATTGCGCCGCACTGTACTCACTATCATTTGTATAAGCGAAGGCGCTTCAGCCGACATATTCCCTATTTCAGATCGCGCAATATGTTTACAGATTCCTCTACATACAAATCAGATGAGAGGTTGTTGTGCCACTCTTGGCGACGAATTCCCAATACGCTATCATTGGCAATTTTTGCCATTTCTGCAGCGGGAGAACTTAGTCTCAATCCGTTGTTGTAATCAGAGAGGCCGTCAAATTTTTTGGATTCTGCTTCTCTTCTTTTGAAATCTGCACGGAATTTTTCATAGTTAAGTGAAACCGTTTTGCGATCGTCTAATTCTTTCATCCATTTAGCACTGGCTAATACTGTCTGGAATTCAGGTTTTTGGCTGATGCGTCTTTCAGAATTTTCTCTTATTCTATTGATCGGCAGTACTTTTGGCCAAGTTTGATATTTCAATGGCTGTATTTGATCCCATGCTAAGGCGTTTTCCTTGGCTTCTTCTGAGATTTCAACAAATTGATATCTGTCTGGTAATACTATATCAGATGCTACACCCTTGAGTTGTGTACTGCCTCCATTGATACGGTAGAACTTCTGGATGGTAAATTTGATCATACCATACTCTTCTTTAGAGCTTGTAAACCAGCTCAATGGGCGCACAGTTTGCACTGTACCCTTTCCGTAGGTTTTGGTGCTACCCACTACTACTGCTCTACCATAATCCTGCAAAGCGGCGGCAAGAATTTCTGATGCTGATGCAGAAAACTCATTGACCATGACTACCATTGGACCATCCCATATTACCGGTGCATTGCGCGGTGATGTAAGCACACTTTGATCTCCGTCACTGCGTACTACTTGTACTACTGGTCCCGGCGGTACAAAATGTCCTACAATTTCTACGGTTTCTGATAAGTCGCCACCGCCATTGCCACGAACATCAAAGATGAGTCCTTGAATGCCTTCGGCTTTCAGCATTTCTATTTCTGCTTTTACGTCATCTGAGGCATCATGTCCTTTACCATCATAATTGAGGTAAAAAGATGGCAGGTAAAGTATTCCGTATTTTTCACCTTTTTGATTTTGTATCACAGCGCTTCGTGCAAATGTTTGCTCAAGTTCTACAATGTCTCTCACAATTTTGATGTCACGCATAGAGCCATCTTTTTTGCGCACTGTAAGCACTACTGTAGAGCCTTTGCGTCCACGAATGAGACGTATAGCGTCATCTAACAACATGCCTACAACATTCACGCTTGCAGCTCCCTCACCTTGCGCTACTTTGGTGATTTGATCCTCTTCTTCAAGTTCTCCTTGTTTCCAAGCCGGGCCGCCAACTACTAAACTTTTGATAGTTGGGTAGCCTTTTTCATCGGCCAAGGTAGCTCCAATCCCTTCTAATTGTCCACTCATGCTCATTTCGAAATCCTCATTTTCCTTAGGAGAGAAGTAGCTTGTATGAGGGTCATACTGTTCTGTGAAGGAGTTGATATAGGTAGAAAGCCAATCAGATTTTTTGCGCTGCTTGAAGCGTCTGAAAAATTCTGACATCTGCTCTGCTGTTTCTGTACGGGCTTTTTCTTCTAGTTGTGCAAAGGATTTGCCTCTAGGGTCGAAATCATCTGCTTGCAATCCTACTGAATCTCTTTTTGCCCATAATGCTGTGTCTGCAGCTGAATTTTCTAATAGGATGATTTCTTGTAGGATGTTGTATTTAAGACGCTTTTTCCAGTTGTTTTCCCATTCTGCTTCTGTTTTTGCAAATGTGGCTGACTTTGCATCTATATTGAGCGTTTCGTCTTTAGTGAAATCAAGTGGTCGCTCAAGGAGTTGCTCTGTGTATGAAGCGAGCTCGTCCATACGGCGATATAGCGTATCTACTGATTGATGGTAGAAGGTAAGGTCTTCTTTGCTGAAGAAAAGATCCATCTGATCGCGATATACGCTGAAAGCCTCTATGTCTTGAGGCTTGAAATAATTCTTGTAAGGATCTAGGTTTTCTAAATACTTGTCATAGGCATTGTGCGCAAACTCTTGATCTATGGTTTGGGGAGCAAAATGCATGAGTGTAAGTGTACGACGTACGTTTTTGATGATTTCACGTATTTTGCCGTCATCTGCACCAAATTGTGTAGGTGAACTGAAACAAAATACAAGAAATGTCATAGCTATGAGGGATAGCAAGATATAGGTTTTCTGAAAATATCGCATAGAGGGAGAAAGTGACTTTAAGTGACTTAATACATTTGTTAAAACAATTTCCAAGCCAAAATATTGCTATTAATTCAAATTGCTATTTTTGTCTGGAAACTACTACAAATATAAGTTTTTTATGAAGAAACCCCTCATTTTGGTGACAAACGACGATGGAATTACTGCACCAGGGATACGCAAGTTGATAGAAATAATGCATGAAATAGGCGAGGTTTATGTGATAGCGCCAGATAGTCCGCAGAGTGGCATGGGCCACGCGATCACTATCAACAATACTTTGCACATAGAAGAAATGAAACTGAAAGGTGGAGCAGAGAAGGAATGGGCTTGTTCCGGCACTCCGGTGGATTGTGTGAAAATAGCAATAGACAAGATACTGCCTAGACGTCCGGACTTATGTGTTTCCGGGATAAATCATGGGAGCAATTCTTCTATAAATGTGATATACTCCGGCACGATGTCTGCGGCGGTGGAGGCCGGTATAGAAAATATACCCAGCATAGGTTTTTCTCTAAGCGATTTTTCTTACCATGCCGACTTTCATGCAGCTAAAGAACACATAAAACAAATAGCAATGCAGGTATTGGAAAATGGATTGCCGGAAGGCACCGTGTTGAATGTGAATATTCCAAAGGCTTCTAAATCTGAATTGAAGGGGATAAGAGTGTGCCGCCAAGCCCGCGCTAAATGGAATGAGGAGTTTGAGCAACGTGAAGATCCTCGAGGGCGGACTTATTACTGGTTGACTGGACGTTTTGAAAATTTGGACAAGGGAGATGACACGGATGAATGGGCGCTAGAGAACAACTATATATCTGTGGTGCCAGTGCAGTTTGATCTTACAGCTTATAATTCTCTACAGGTTTTGAAGTCTTGGGACTTGGAATAGTTTTTTGACAAAAAAGGGTGATCTTAGTCCTTAGTTGAACATTTCGACATAACAATAAAAATTCGTACGAAATAGTATGCGAGTATTTCTATTTCCGATACTTAGATAATAGGCAAACCGTGACAAAATAAATATCTGCACTGACCTAGGTGTTGAAGGTGTATGATTTGTGTCAAAATTTTAGTGGTAACTTGAATATTGCTTTTTGACGGAGGCAAAATTTATCGCAATTGAGCTTTGATGAGGTACTGATAGGTGTTTTTGTGATCTTTTTGTAATTCGATTTAAGCGTTTTTGGAAGGTTAAAAAATGATGCTACTTGCAGGAATTTCGCAAATTAAGACCGTTGCGCAATTTGCTTTTCCCTCTTTTTCAACAATTTCAAAAA
>JAUNRT010000100.1 GCA_030535475.1 Weeksellaceae bacterium
ATTTACAACTAATTACTAATAGAGGGAAACTTGCATTTATAACTTGAATCCACCGGTTTTTTATTGAATATAATCTTAAAACCTCTACAATTTTTGTAATTAGCTTGAAATTGTTGCTTCCAAGGCAATTAACTGAAAATTTGACTCAAAGTATTTATGCTAATCCAACATAAAGTTACAAACGCTAAACTCCGTCTCAGGTTGTAGTTGTAATACCACAATAATGTGAAAAAGCCATATAAAATGGTGTTCTGCCGAGCAAAAAGCCAAATTATAGTTTAAAAATCCATCCAAAAGCTTTCAGCAATGCTAAATGCTGACAAATTAATAATACAGTAAGTAGGCTTTATGCGGATTTGGCATGGTGCAATTTGATCAATTTAAAGTAACCAAGACCCAGCGGGTGGGCGCGAATAAATTCTCAAAACCTTGGCGCGGAGCCACGCGGTAGGTAGTAGGCGGCTACCCCGCAAAGCTCAACCTGCGAGCAGGAAGCGCCAAAGCCAATTGACGGCAGGAAAATTGAGCTTTGGCGACTGACTGCGCAGGGGCAGCTGCGGAGTAATAGCCGGATACCGACCCTGACACAAAAAAATCTGGTAGGCATGATGGATGGGTGTGCGTGAAGATTTTTTGTGGCAGGGGGCCGCCCAAATATTAATGCTGTGTGTAGTATTTATACTGTTTTGGCATTGTGCAATTTTGCTCTAATTTTGCGGTATATGAATTTTCCGAGTAAGGTTTTGGAGGCAGCGATTGAAGAATTGGCGCAACTGCCGGGAATAGGACGGCGTACTGCCATGCGGCTGGCTCTGCACATGCTCAAGCGCAATGCAACGCAGACGCTGGCGCTCTCTGATGCACTGACCAAGTTGGTGAACGAGGTGCGGTATTGTAAGGTGTGTTTTTCCCTGAGCAATGCAGATGTGTGCGAGATTTGTAGCAACGGGCTGCGCAATGATAAGCTGATTTGTGTGGTGCAGGACATACGGGATGTGATGGCTATTGAAAACACGGGCCAATACAGGGGATTGTACCATGTGCTTGGTGGACTCATTTCTCCTATGGATGGTGTGGGCCCGGCGCAGCTGACTATACAACCTCTGGTGACACGCGCGCTGGATGCGGAAGAGGTGATTTTGGCGCTGAGTAGTACAATGGAGGGCGATACTACCAATTTTTACCTGTACAAAGTGCTGCGACCTACTGAGGTGAAGGTGAGCGTGATTGCGCGAGGAATTGGGATAGGAGATGAGCTGGAATACACGGACGAGACTACGCTGGCGAGTTCTATAAGCCACCGCGTACTGTATGCAGACACCATTGCAGAATGAGGCTCTCTGTGGTAGTGGTGAGCTACGGTGCTCTTGAGCATTTGAAGCAGTGCGTGAACGCTGTTTTGGCGGCTATGCCCGCAGATGCGGAGCTTATAGTGGTGGATAATGCTACGCCGGATTTTGTGTTGCAGGATTGGCAACGGGAGTTTGAGAATGTGCAGTTTGTGCGCAATGAAGAGAATTTAGGTTTTTCAGCAGCCAATAATATTGGTGCCGGTTTGGCAAAAGGCGAGTATCTGATGCTGCTGAATCCCGACACACTTGTGCCGGAGGATTTTTTCGAGAAACTATTGCATTTTGCTGCGCAAACACCAGATTTGGGTGCTGCCGGCACGCGCATGATAGACATCAATGGGCGATACTTGCCAGAAAGCAAGCGCAATGTGCCAACACTGCAAAACAGCTGGCGCAAGTTGGCGGGTATGTGGCAGAAAAGCGGTAATGACTACTACAATAGCGGGCTCGGCGAGCATGAGCGTGGCGAGGTGGAAGTGATCACGGGAGCCTGTATGCTCATGCGCAGAAAGGACTATTTGCAGGTTGGCGGGCTGGATGAGACCTATTTCATGTACGGTGAAGACATAGATTTGTGCCACACCCTGCGCCTGGCAGGTTTGCGAAATTATTATCTGGGAGACGTGACAATGCTGCATTACAAGGGCGAGAGCACGGTGGCAGATGCCAAATATCTGAGCCGATTCTATGGCGCTATGAGCATCTTTGTCCGGAAATATTACGGCACAAATTGGGTGTATAAAAATCTACTACTCACGGGTATCGAGCTCAAGAAAAACTTGCATGCCGCGCAATGGAAATTTGGTGCTGAAAAGGAGAAAATCCAAGATAATAGGAAAAAGGTGGTTCTGCAATATGCAGATTTTACCCACAAACAGATGATTGACTACATAGATGAGCATGGCAGTGCCAAGAAGATTTTGCTGAAAGCGAAAGGCATGAATGAGGCGGTAGGTTGAGAAGTCTTGTTTTTACACAGATTATTTTGCTATATATTTTATTTCTTTAGTTTTTTTATTTGGGCGGCACCCTTTTCCGGGCAATAGAGACGCATAGCTGGGAATTACTATATAAGACGAAAATAATGGCGTCTCTACAAGCCCGAGAAAAGGGTCGGTGTACGGTTATTACTCCGCGGTCTTTTGGCTGCAAAAAATGTCGCAAAATCGGTTTGGCTGCGCTCAATGCCTTATCGTAAAATATTTTATAAAAAGGAGTTTTTGTAAGGCATTATCGCTTCGCTACTCAACCCGTTTTGCTCCTATTTTGCAAGAGCCAAAATCCCTTGCGGGGGTTAGCTACGCTGAATGCCTTTTAAATGGACTTTTTTATTTAGTACGGCATTTAGCTGTGCTGAAAGCCTTTTAATGATTTTTTAATATTATTGGGCTTTTCGCCTTCCACCTGCCGCGCTCCGATTTGCGCGAAAAGGATTAATTACGTGCAATCCTCTCAATTTGCATAAGGAAAATAGTAATCTCAGGTTGGGGACAAGGCTGAATGAGCATGGTTTTTCAACAGCAAAATCCAATGAAATTACTTGATCCTAATAATAAAAATAGGGATAAGCAAGTGTCGGTAATTCATTATTCTTTTCTCACGCGTGTGAGGTCCGGCATGTCTATGGCGTTTTGAGTATAGCCTTTCACATTTTTGCGAATGAAAGTTGTACTTTGATCATAAAACATGGGAATGATAGGCATGTCTTGGAGAATGATCTCATCCATTTGCTCATATAAATGGGTTCTGAGATCTGGGTCGTTTTGTTGCAGCGCTTCTAAGTATAGCTTATCAAAATTTTCGTTGATATAGTGGGAATAGTTAGGCCCATTCGGCGCAAAATTTTTGCTGTAGTAAAGTGAGAGGAAGTTTTCAGCATCCGGATAATCTGCACCCCAATTTGCACGGAAAAACGGGAATTTACCTGTGGCTTTGCCGTCACGCAAGGTTCCCGGGTCTGTGACGTTTACCTGGATTTGCCAGCCGGCTTTGGTGAGCTCACTTTGCACAAATTCGCACATATCTGCATATTCCTGTGTGGTAACAAGCGAAAGACTAGGCACGCTTCCATGTTCTTGTCTATAGGCTTGAATGATTTTACGCGCTTCTTGCGGATTGTAGCCAACCCCTAAATTTGACCTATGTCCGGGAAGACCTTTGGGAATGAATCCGCCATGAGCAGGGTAGCCCACGTTGTTGCGCAAAAATCGAATCATTTTGTCTTTGTCTATGGCCATATTCATGGCTTGGCGTAGCTCAACCGAGAGTGGTTGAGGCGAATCCAGATAGAAGCAAAGATATTCTGTGTTGAGATAAGGCGCTTTGATCATCTCTATGTCTGCCTGATAACGAGCATTGAGCGAGCCATCAGGGTTGAGGAGTTCATCTTTGTAGGATGGGTCTAGACTAGCCATGAAATCTAGTTTGCCCTGTACTAATTGTAGAAATTCGCTATACTTTTCCGGCAAAAAGCTGACGGCTACATACTCCAGATAGGGCAATTGGCGTCCTTGTTCATCCTTCTCATAATACATTGGATTTCTACGGAGGACTAGCTTTACATTGCTTTCCCACATCTGAAACTGAAAAGGACCTGTACCAATAGGATTTTCTTGGAAAGCTTGTCCACCATCCGCGAATAATTCATGTGGAACTACAGAACAATACTTCATGCACAACAAACCAAGAAATGGCGGGAAAGGCGTTTTGAGTGTGATCTGTAATGTGCGGGCGTCTAAGGCTGTGTAATTCTCTACTTGATTGAGCACAAAACCGCCAGATGAACCCACAGCAGGATCTGTGAGCCTGTTAAAGCTAAACACAAAGTCTTGCGCTTCTACCTTGCGGGTAGAGTCTTTGCCAAACAATGCGTGCCGATGAAAATAAATGTCATCCCGCAAATGGAAAGTATAAGTCTTTCCATCTTCTGAGATGTCCCAACTTTGAGCAATTTCCGGAATGATTTCTAGAGAATCATTGAATTTCACCAAACCGCCATACATCAGATTACTCATCCAATTGTTGCTCTTGCTTCTGGCAAAAGCAGGGTCTAAAGATGATACATTCTCATATCGATTGAGGCGAAAAACTTTGCTGTCATCAATCTCCGGTGCTTGGCTACAAGAGAAAATAGCCGGCAAAATGCAGCTAATAAAAAGTATATGGAGCAAATATTTTTTAATAATCACGGGCGCCAAAAAGTAAACTGCCAATTCTGAGCATGGTGCTGCCTTGCTCTATAGCCAGACTATAATCACCGCTCATACCCATAGATAGCTCTTCCAAATATGGATGTGCTTGCTGCAAGCCATCACGGATTTCACGCAAACGTGCAAATTCTTCTGAGACTATTGCCTCATCTTCTGTGAATGTAGCCATTCCCATAAGCCCTTTGATGATGATATTGGGGTATTTGCCATTATCAAAATCTTGCAAAAGTGGTTCTAATTCTGTCACACTCATGCCTTCTTTGCTCTCTTCCCGGGCAATTTTCACCTGTAAGAGCACAGCAATGTTGTTGTTACTTTTTACGGCTTGTTTGCTTATTTCCTTGAGCAGCTTGCTGCTTTCTACACTGTGTATGAGATGTATGAAATCTGTGAGATACTTGACCTTATTTCTTTGCAAATTGCCGATCATATGCCAGCGTACATCTGCAGGGAGATGATCTTTTTTACCGAGTAATTCCTGCACTTTGTTTTCACCAAAATCTCGCTGACCCAGCTTATACAAAGCTTGAATGTCTTGGACACTTTTGGTCTTGGATACGGCTATGAGTTTGCAATGAGCCGGGATAGACTGCAATAGAGCGTTGTATCTTTCTTGCTGCATATCAGTCTCAATCTGCTAGGTCAAAAATAGTCATGGCAGATAGAAACTTAGGCTCTATGTAAGTACTCTTTGGAGGCATAGTAAGATTGAGATCTGCCACCAATTGCAAATCTGGGAAGGAGATAGGGTAGAAGCCAAAGGCCACTTTATACTCACCACTATCTACTTTTTCCTGCATTTTGAGGATACCATTGATGTCTCCTGTGCCTTTTGAAAAACCAATTCGCTTGTCTGTACGTGAGTTTTCAATTCCCAAAATTGGTCTCATAAGATGTTCTTCCCACAAGAAAGTGTCTAGCTCACCAAGACCTTTGGGTACCCCGCGCAATTCTTGGTGTACATATAGACCATAGTACTTACCATTGAGGTACATAGAGATGTGGTTTTTGTGAGAAGGGTAGTAGGGTTCATCTTTCTCTAGCACCGTAAAGATTTCACTCACCTTTGCCAAAAATTCCTCTTCAGACAAGCCATTGAGGTCTTTCACCATACGGTTAAAATCAAAAATCTGTAGTTGATTACTCGGGATGAGTATGGCCATAGTGTAGTTGAAAGCCTCTAAGCCATGATAGTCCTCATTTGAGTTGCGTTGCGTCTCAGAATACAATGCACCGCTACTCATTCTATGGTGACCATCGCCTATGTACAGTGCATCCAGTTTCTCAATAGCATCCTTCAATTGTTTCATAATCAGGCGGTCTTTTACCTGCCACAATCTGTGAGGTCTGTTGTCCATACCTGTGAATTCCAAGGTAGGCGTCTGTCTTGTAACCATTGAAAATAACAGCTCAATGCTTTGATTTTCAGGGAATGTAAGTAGTACCGGATCTGCTTGTATATGAATAGAATTGAGATAGTTTGCGAAGATTTTCTCTCTCTCCTCTATAGTGTTTTCATGTTTCTTGATCAAACCATTGTTGAAGTCGTCCACGCTGACCAAACCAATAACACCTGTAATGATGCTGCCGCGATTTTCTTGCTGATAGATGTAGAAAGAGCTCAGGTCACGCATCATGACTTCATCATCCATGAATTGCTCAAAGTTGTGTCTTACCTCATCATATCTCTTGCTTTTGGCGTCTTCTGAATGCACCAATGTAGGTTTTATGATTTGCAGATAAGAGTCAGGATTTTGACTTAGTGTTTTTTCAATTTCGTCTTTTGAATAATAATCCACATTTTGTGTAGTAACAGATTGTGCTCGATTTTTGGCAGGACGTACGGCACGAAATGGTTTGAACTGGATCATAAATTTGTTGAAATAAGATTATTTTCTATTATATTTTTTTCCAAAAAAGTGGCACAAAGGTAGGCATTTTTCCTTTCTTGGGCAATCCTTTACGCTGTGATTTTGAGCATTTCAGCGCTTGAATTATCTAATCTCATTGGGTTTACAATGCAATACAGATGAAAGTTTACACGGCAATTTTCAAAACAGAAAAATGGGCAAAATAGACTTTCAAAGTTCTACTTTGCCCAAAATCTTTAGGTTACAAATACTGTGAAGTTTAACGCTGTGCCGGAATAGTCACCGCATCATCACTGAACTGCGGTTGCTGAGTGCTTGGAGTTGGTGTTTCTGGTGCAGCAGAGGTGGTTGGCAAGGATTGGCTATACTTCTCTATAGATTCGCGAATGCGCTGTATGCGATTGTCTGGGCTAGGGTGGGTGCTTGCAAATTCCGGCTGAGAAGATCCACCGCTGGCCTCTGCCAAAATCTCCATCACACGCATCATGTGGGTAGGATCATAACCTGCCTGCATCATAAATCTCACACCTAGGTCATCAGACTCTAGCTCGTCTTCACGACCGTAGCGCATATTTACCATTTGGCCAATCATCTGTGCATATTGCGCAGAGCTCATGTCACCACCCAATACACCCGCAGCACCAGCCAAACCTTGAGTGAGGTCATTTTTGGCCATTTGCTGTGCAGAATGTCTTGCTACAACGTGCGCAATTTCATGTCCAAGAACTCCCGCAATTTGATGCTCAGATTCTAATCTTTTGAGCAAACCGGCTGTAATGAAAATTTGTCCGCCAGGCATGGCAAAGGCATTTACTGTGTTGGGGTCAGCAAGTACATGAAAATTATATTTGTACGGTGAGCGCGCTGCATCACTACTTTGCACAATCTTGTTGCCAATGGCAGTAATGTACTCTTGTACCTGCCTGTCCGGATATAATCCGCCTGACTGCTGTATCATGTAATCTCTACCATCCAAGCCTAATTGTATCTCTTGATCTACCGTGAGGTTGATATACTGTTTTTCACCGGTGATTTCATTAAAACTTCCTTTGCTGTAGTATCCAATCACCACAAAAGCCGCAATGGCCAGGGCAATGAACATTCTCATTTTAAAATTTACACGCATGAATTCAATTATTTATAAGTAAAGATATAGTAAAAATCTTTTCCCACACATACCCGCAGAAAATTCCTTTTCCGGGAAATTGTTGTGTGCGAATTTATGTGTAATTTTTATTAAAAATCTTCAAAACGTCTCAGCCTGTTTTGCATAAGAAGCATTTCTTGCTGCATGGCATCTATTTTTTCCAGCAAATGCGACATCACTTCCAGGCCTTCTAAATTAACACCCAAGTCATAGTGCCAGCGAGAGAATTTTTCTATCTCCGGTAGCAGGGCTTCGTCTATGCGTTCTACTTCATGGCTTGCCGCTATCAATCCATCTTCTATAAGACGTAGTACAAATGTTTCTTCTATTCCTGTTTTTGAACAGTATTCTGTAATGGTAATATATTTTTGTGCCATAAATACTATTTTCTAAGTTGAGATAATTGAGTAAACAATTCTTTTTCTTGATCTGAAAGATTTGTGGGTAAATCTACTTGATAGGTGACATACAAGTCGCCAAAGGCATCTTGTTTTTTATACACCGGAAATCCCTTACCACTCAACTTAACCCTGGCGCCATTTTGCGTACCGGGTTTCACATTCATCTTCACTTTACCATCCAATGTATCTATAGTAATTTCACCGCCAAGTATAGCTGTGTATAGATCTATATTCACCTTTTTGTGCAAGTCATCACCATCTCTTGCAAACACCGGGTGTGCTGCAATGTGGAATGTGATGTACAAATCACCATTTGGCCCACCTTGCATTCCTTTACCACCATGCCCGGCTAGCTTAATTTGCTGCCCTTCGGCAACGCCTGCCGGTATAGTGATGCGTATATTTTTGCCATTGACATTCAGCGTTTGCTTATGCGTTTTTGAGGCTTGTAACAAGTCTAACGTGAGCTCTGCATGCAAATCCTGTCCTCTAAATCCCCGTCTTGCGCCACCGCCACTGCTTCTAAAACCGCCAGTGCGTGAACCAAAAAGATCTCCAAAAAAGTCAGAAAATTGACCTTCATCAAAACTACCGGAATATTCATGCTGGTACGCCCCGCCAAATGGGTTTTGGCTATACTGCTGCTGAGCACGCTGGCGCTCTATTTCTTCTGCATGTTTCCAATTTTCGCCGTATTCGTCATATTTTTTGCGTTTTTCTGGATCACTAAGTACTTCATTTGCCTCATTTAATTGTTGGAATTTGTTCTGGGCATCAGCATCATTAGGGTTGATATCCGGGTGCAACTTTCGCGCTAACTTTCGGTAGGCTTTTTTGATTTCATCTTGAGAAGCAGTTTTGGCAACACCCAATATTTTATAGTAATCTATAAACGCCATATTTACTATTTCATTTGCAATCAAAGATAGACAAATTTTTTAAAAAACCATGTGAAATGCGCATTGTCAGCCGATTTTCTAATGATTTGACTTGAGAAGATAACTTTGAATTATATTTTTTTAGCTCAAAATCAGAATTTTATTTTGAGTATATGGAAAGTCAATTCTTTACAGTATTGTTATGATTGAGAACATTGTAAGACCGTTGCACGGCAAAACAGTTGAAACTTGTAGTTTAAATATTTGATATTC
>JAUNRT010000101.1 GCA_030535475.1 Weeksellaceae bacterium
ATTATGTGAATTTTAGCTAAAAAATCAAAGTCATTTCATGAATTGTATGAAGAAGTATTATCATTATTCAATTTTCCTACATACTCACTTTATTATCAAAATTCTATTTTAATCAGAAACGTATTTCTATGTCAAATTTTTTTCTTCAAATTCATTTAATTTGTTTATAATCAGTTTCTTTGTCTCATTTATTTGATCTTTTTTTAATGGAACACCTAAAACAATGATTGTATTGGTTGTGTCATTAATACGGTTGTTGAATTGAATATTTTTTAATTCAATTTGACTAGACGGATAACATAGAAAACCGCATTTAAATTCAATATTACCAAATGAAGTGTAGGATAAGATTTGGTGAATGTCGTGCCTATGGTCTTTCTTAAGAAGAACACTTTGGTCAAACTTGTTATAAAGGTGAGACTTATATTTTGCATCAATGAATGCTAAATAATTCTGTTTTTGAAATATTGCGTCAGGCTCTAGATGTTTAAGTTCCCATGAATAATATTTAGAGGTATTTGAATGAAATTTAAAGTTTGAATATAGTCGTCCACCTGTTTCCTTTGCAACTTCTCTGAATATATGTTGAATAAATTTTTCAAATACATCTGAAAAATCGACCCTCCATGCAGTGCTCTCTACGAAGTTGTATGACAAAATTCGATTAGCTTGTTCTTTTACCTCTTTCACGGCAGGGCTATCTGAAAATCGTATATTTATTTTTTTCGTTGCCTTGGGTATATGATGATATAATTTTTCTTCAAGGAAGCTAATTCTGGGGCGCAAAGAATTCTTAATTCTTTGCGGAGTATTAGCAGAAAGCAATTCGCCTTTACAAATATCAAAAACATGTCGGATCTCTGAATACTCAGAATGAAATTCGCTCATTACATTTGATTTGACAGGAATTTTCAATCTATTTTCAATTTTATATTCATTATTTATGAATTTTGTCCAATTGATTTGACCCATTGGTTGGTTGGAAACTATTTCTAGATTATCAAACTTTCGCCAAGATTTCATTGTTAAATTTTGGAGAACTTTTATAAAATTCACCGCCTCTAAATAAAATGGTGGTCTAAAATTATTGCCTGATGCTAATGGAATACTATCAATAACTTCTGGTCTAATTTCTGTTCCAAGTATATTCAGAATTTCGATATAATCCTCAAAGCGATCACGTCCAGTAAACCGTGGCATAACTACAAAGTCACCAATTTGTTTTCCAGTGTCACATGCTCGCAAAGGTATTGCTCCAATATATTGAGTAGTACGAAAAGTTAAAGCGGTTTTATGATCCGTACCGATTATTAGAGGGTTAACACCAAGAAAATCAAATCCTTTTGAATTGTAATAGATGAATTTCTGAAGATATTGGCCAATAAATCTTTTGTCTGCAGTCTTGAACCATTTCTTCTGCAAATCAATTCCTATAAACTGTTTTGATTTATCCGTTAAACATTCTATTTCACAAAATACATCCAATAATTTCATTATTCAAATAGGGATAAATTTATTCTAGATAAAAAGTAATTATTAAATTCCTCAATAGCATTTCTTATAAGTCCTTCTTGCAAATACTCTTTTATTAAAGGGTATATTTCATACCTAATACGATTTTTCATTTCTTCATCTGATTCAGCAAAGAAGTATCCCTGTCCGGGTTGTAAACTTAATTCTGAGCTTGAAGCGTACCAATTGAATATTTCCTGAATTTTATTAAAATCATCTTCGAAAAATTGTTTGGACGCAATGGCTCTTGGTTTCATAGTGTACCAAGCAAAACGTCTTCTTAATGCAAAATCAACTACTGCAAGACTCCTGTCGGCAGTGTTCATAGTTGCAATGACATGAAAATTTTCTGGCAGTTTGGAAATTTTCAAGTTCGGAGCAATTTCAATTTCAACATTCGCAGAATCCATTTTATGCTCAAATAAATAAAAAATAGGACCCAAAACATTTGACAAATTCGCTCTATTTATTTCATCAATGATGAGTATTACTTTTTCAGCATTATGATCTAATGAATATTTTATTGCCTGAGAAAAAACGCCTAAATATTCCTTATATCTTAGTTCTTTATTTTCTGTATCTGGTCGTATTCCGTAGATAAAATCGGAGTAACTTGTCTCAGCATGAAATTGTATAAAAAATGTTTTTGCTCCTATTTTTTCAGCAACATGTTTTGCTGTTCTTGTCTTACCTGTTCCAGGAGGACCTTCAAGAATTACAAACTTTCTTTCATTTAATAGACATTTCGCTTCTTCTAATTCATCAACATTATTTGATGCTAAAAAAGGTTTTATTGCAATCGAAACCGCTTTTCTCTGATCTTTATTGTTTGGTCAATCTCTAAGTTTGGCATAACTAGCTACATATGCTGCAATAATTTGTTTTCCCTCTTCACTTTCAGGCTCGGTTATGATACTGCAAGCGGGGAGTACCTTGGCATACTTTGAGATTGATTTCTTTAAGTAATCACTTTCTATATTATCAATGAATTTTTTTGGGAGACTAGTCTCTAAATCAGAAAAATCAGTTTTACAATAGGCCTCATCATTTGACAAACTTTTGAACATTCTTCTTAACCCAGGATATGTTGCAAGATTATAGTCATTTTTGAATCCTTGTGTGCCAACTGCCAAGCAAATAATAATACTTTTTGCTTCCATATCTGATGGGAAAATAACCAATGAAAAGTCATGATAGACTCCTGAATTTCCTTCTTCAAATTCAACAAAACCTAAATATGCGCCATGTGTATTCGTTTCAAAACTGCTTTTCGTGTTATCTCTCAAACCGTAAGAATCATTTTTTGCTCCGAATTCTAATGCTTTTTCTTTTAAGAATTGCTTAATTGTTTCTACACTCATTTTATTTTTTTGAAAATTATTTTTTTTTAAAGAATAATTGATTATTGTTTCAGTCGACTCTAAAATCTCATTTAAAACCGAAGATAATCAAAATCCCACAAACCATTAGCGCTTCATTGGCACCCTGCTCAATACAGTAATTTGTTGAATCGAAGTACGCATGTGCGATGCAGCTTCCGTAAACCGCTACAATGGCACTGGCGGAGCGCGGCATGTGAAAGGCCTAATGCCGTACTAAATAAAAAAGTCCATTTAAAAGGCATTCAGCGTAGCTAACCCCCGCAAGGGATTTTGGCTCTTGCAAAAAAGAAGCAAAACAGGTTGATGAGCGTAGCGATAATGCCTTATCAAATTTCGTTTGAACAACACTGCACGATAAGGCATTGAGCGCAGCCAAACCGTTTTTACGACATTTTTTGCAGCCAAAAGACCGCGGAGTAATAGCCGTACACCGACCCTTTTATGAGGCAGTAAAGACGCGATTTATCGCGATTTTACTGCTCAGATAAGGGTGCCGCCCAAATAATAATTTACAGGTTTGTTTAATATTTTTTGATTTTTGACTTGCCGATTTTGGTAAGTGGAGTAGGAGGCTTGTGCTCAACTTTTGTGCTCTGAGATATAAAAAAAACCTTTTCTTGTGGGAAAAGGTTTTTTGCTTGTTGTGATGAAAAGTTTATTGCCCTTGGTACATCAACTTTTCATGGTTGAACAGGGATTTGGTAGCCTCTTCATAGCGCCATGTGTTGCTGCTATATGTGCCATCACCTGTGTGCTGGAGCATGATGGTGTTATCTGTTTCCGGCACATAAAGCTCTGCCTGGTTCTTGTCTGCGCTGATGTCTATGAACGCGCTTGCGGTGGCAGATCCGGTTTGCTCTACAGGTTGTAGACGTGTGCCATGGCTGTCTATTTGCACACACTCTTGTCTGATCTCGCTCCAAACAAGGCCTGCAGTTTTGTCGCAGTTGCCTTTTTGGGTGTCTGCTGTGCTGTGCCCGGTAGCGCCTACTTGGTCTGTGGTGGCAGGGTCTGCGGTGGAGGCCTGTACGTCTGGAGATTTATTGTCACATGCCATAAAAGTTAGCGCAAAGGCTGGTAAAAATAGGATCTTTCTCATAATATAATTGGTTTTCTATTTTATATGCTATCTATGATTTTGTTGAGCGTATTGCTAGGACGCATGGCTGCATAGGTTTTATCTTCATTGGGGCGATAGTAGCCTCCAATGTTTTGCGGTGAGCCTTGTGCATCTATCAATTCTTGATTGATGGTCTCTTGCGCGTCATGCATTTTCTGTGCTATGTCTGCAAATTGCTCTGCCAATTCTTGATCATTGGTTTGGCTGGCGATGGCTTCTGCCCAATACATGGCCAGGTAGAAATGTGATCCACGGTTGTCTATGCCACCAAGTTTACGTGCCGGGGATTTGTCATTGGCCAAGAATTTGGCATTGGCATTGTCCAAAGCTTGAGCTAGGAGCATGGCTTTAGGGTTGTTTTGGGTATGTGCAAGATGCTCTAGTGAGGCTTGGAGTGCAAGAAACTCACCCAAAGAATCCCATCTCAAGTAGCCCTCTTCCAAGAATTGCTCTATGTGCTTAGGCGCTGAACCACCGGCACCGGTCTCAAAGAGTCCGCCACCATTCATCAAAGGTACTATGGAGAGCATTTTGGCAGATGTGCCCAATTCTAGTATTGGAAACATATCTGTGAGGTAGTCTCTCAATACATTACCGGATACAGATATGGTGTCTTTGCCTTCACGCCCTCTTTTCAGTGTTTCTCGCATAGCATCTTTCACGTCCATGATGCGTATGTCTAGCCCTGTGGTGTCATGATCTTTCAGGTACTCCTCAACTTTTTTGATGATTTCTCTGTCGTGCGCACGTGATTTGTCTAGCCAAAAGATAGCAGGCGTGTCAGACAATCTAGCTCTGTTTACTGCAAGCTTCACCCAATCACGCACGGGAGCGTCCTTGGTCTGCGACATGCGGAATATGTCTTCTTTTTGCACTTTTTGCTGCAAAAGTGTGTTGCCATTGGCATCTACCACCCTCACTTCACCGTCTGCTTCTATCTGGAATGTCTTGTCATGTGAGCCATACTCTTCCGCTTTTTGCGCCATCAATCCCACGTTTGGCACTGTGCCAAATGTTGTAGGGTCTATGGCTCCGTTGGCAATCATATCTTGCACTATGGCGTCATAAAAGCCTGCATAAGTGCGATCCGGAATTATGCACACGCTGTCACGCTCTTTTCCGTCCTTGTCCCACATTTTGCCGCCGCCACGCACCAGCGCTGCCATAGAGGCATCTACTATGACGTCTGACGATACGTGAAAATTGGTGATACCTTGGTCAGAGTTTACCATGGCCAAATCTGGACCGTTTTCTATGGCTTGTGCTATGTCTGCCTTGATGTTTTCTTCCTCTGCGTGGCCTTTGATTTTGTCATACAAAGTGGCTAAACCAAAGTTGGGGTTTATGTCCAAATCTTCAAAGGTTTTGGCGTGTTTTTCAAACACATCTTTGAAGTATGTTTCTAAAATAGCACCAAAAATTATAGGGTCAGAAACCTTCATCATGGTTGCTTTGAGGTGTGCAGATAGTAGAACATTTTTTTCTTTGGCTTCTGCAATTGCGGTTTTCACAAACTCACGTAGCGCATTGAGGTTCATGACAGAGGTGTCTATGATTTCGCCGGCTTGCAAAGGAGCGGCTGGCTTCAGCACTTTTTCAGAACCATCCTTGCCATGGAATACAATGCTGTATGTGCCTTCTTGTTCTATAGTTTTGGAATTCTCTGTGCCATAAAAATCTCCGGATTCCATGTGAGCAACAGAGGTTTTGCTGTCCTGTGTCCATTTGCCCATACCGTGTGGGTTGTTCTGGGCATACTCTTTCACAGATTTGGGTGCGCGTCTGTCACTATTACCTTCACGCAATACAGGATTCACAGCGCTGCCCAATACACCTGCGTAGCGCTGTTTGGTAGCAGTTTCTTTTTCATTTTTGGGCTCTGCAGGATAGTCCGGCAGATCATATCCTAGCTTTTGCAGCTCTTTTATAGCTTCTTGTAGCTGAGGCACAGAGGCAGAGATATTAGGCAATTTTATGATGTTGGCTTCCGGTGTTTTGGCCAATTGACCCAGCTCTGCCAAGTAGTCTGGTATGCGCTGATCTAGTGGAAGCTCATCTGCAAATGCTGCCAAAATTCTCCCGCTCAAAGAAATATCCGGAACAGAGATTTCAATATCTGCTGTTTTGGTAAAAGCCTTTACAATTGGAAGAAAAGAGTGTGTGGCAAGCATAGGTGCCTCATCTGTCAAAGTGTAGAAAATTTTAGAAACTGACATTATTTAGATTGTTTATTTAAAAATTGATTTATCAGGGACAAATTTAACAAAACTTGTCGTTTTGCAGGTAGAACACACAATATTTTTAGTACAAAATACGTCATATACTATAGTGGAAAACTTCCATGAAATTATGCGATAACAGGCTAAACTTTAGATATTATTTAACAGCATAGCACGTATGCCTAATTTCTGAAACATTAAAAATGTGTAAATTGCGCCAAATTTGTGAAGTATGGCAAAAAATGCGGACAGAATGAACAGAAGCAGGCTCAGGTCTTCCAATATCACGGTAGCCATGAGTATTGCTTTGGTGCTGTTCCTGTTAGGTCTTTTTGGGTTGATAGTAGTGAATTCAAGTGACTATGCAGATCACCTGAAAAATCAATTTGAAATAGAAGCATTCTTCAAAGAAGCAAAAGACAAAAAAGATAGAGAGCAAGAGCCGGAACTACAGCAAGCCTTTGTAGATAGTCTTAGACTCAAACATCACTTTGTGCGCACCGTGAAATACGTCAACAAAGAAGAAGCCCTAGTTTCTGCCAGACAATTGTTGGGTCTCAGTGCAGAAGATGAAGCGCTGTTTGAAGAAGGTATTTTCCCGCCCAGCGTAGTCATGACCATACGTCCGCAGTATGTAGATAGTGCGCGCATAGACAGTATCACCAGAGTTGTAGCCTCTTACGATATCATAGAATCTGTAAACAACACCTCTACACTGGCCGCCATATACCAGCGTATAGACACCATCATATATTGGCTCGTAGGATTGGCAGTGCTTTTCCTTGTGATTTCTGTTATACTCATCAATAATTCCATCCGTTTGAAGATATTTTCCAAGAGATTTACCATCAAAACCATGCAACTCGTAGGAGCCAAGAGAAGATTCATAGTGCGGCCATTTATGCTACAAGCCTTCGTACTTGGATTGGTAGGTGCACTCATAGCTCTACTGGCACTCGGTGCATTGTGGTGGTTTGCAGCGCCATATCTAGACATGGTATTTTGGCATGACAAGTTTATATGGCTCATCGCAGCGGTTCTGCTCACAGGTGTGCTCATAGCCATGCTCAGCACATTCTGGGCCACATGGAAATACCTCAGACTCCGTACAGATCAACTATATTATTCCTAATTTTGGCGCATGAATGCAAACCAACCATTTCTTTTTCATAGAAAGAACTATTATTTCATGGCAGTGGGTCTATTTCTCATAGCACTTGGCTTTTTTTTGATGACAGGCCATGACGCCAACACCATGCCTGATGGTACGCACAACCCGAATTATTGGAATGAGGACATATTTTCATGGCGCCGCATACGTCTTGCTCCATTCCTGGTATTAGCCGGATTTGGAGTTACAATCTTTGCCATCATGAAAAATTTTAGCGTACCCAAAGTATGAATGAAGTAGTAGAAGCCATCATTATTGGCGTAGTACAGGGACTTACAGAGTTTTTGCCCGTATCCTCCAGTGGCCATATAGAGTTAGCAGAAGAAATCCTCCAGGTAGAGCAGACAGAGAGTATGATCATGACCATAGTTCTCCACGCTGCCACAGCACTCAGTACCGTAGTAGTATATAGAAATGACATTTGGGAAATCATTCGAGGATTTTTCAAATTCGAGAAGAACGAGCAACTTTGGTTTGTGCTCAAAATCATATTGTCCATGATTCCGGGCGCCTTGGCGGGTTATTTTCTAGAAGAATGGCTAGAAACACTTTTTGATGGGCAAATCTTGCTTGTAGGCTGCATGCTACTCATTACAGCAGTGCTACTATACTTTGCAGACCAAGCCAAAAACACCAATAAGGATGTCAGTTTCAGAGATGCCTTCATCATAGGCGTATCGCAGATGATAGCCATATTACCCGGTATTTCTAGGTCTGGAGCCACCATATCTACATCCGTATTATTAGGCAATGACAGATCGCGCGCTGCAAGATTCTCCTTCCTCATGGTAGTACCCTTGATTTTGGGTGCCATTAGCAAAAAGTTGATAGACTCCGGAGGCGTACTAGAAGTCTCAAACGGCACCGCACTTTTCGCAGGATTCATGGCAGCCTTCATTTCCGGTATCATAGCATGCCGCTGGATGATTGCATTGGTCAAAAAAGCCAAACTCACCTATTTCTCAATCTATTGCGCCATAGTAGGCACACTAGCCATACTCTACGCACTTTTCATTCGCTGAGGCAAGTCGTATTGCAGGAGCATAGGAGCAGAGCCGGAAAAATTTGAGATGTCACTTTTGTGGCACTTTATCACTTATTTTCTTTATTTTTATTTGGGCGGCACCCTTTTGGCGCAAAATCATTCAGAGTAAATTTTTTTAGAAAGAAAAATGCGCCAAAAGGGTCGGTGTACGGCTATTACTCCGCGGTTTTTTGGCTGCAAAATTGTGGCTGCAGGGTTTTTCCGCAGGAGCTCCAAACTCCTGCAGCTCACATTTTGCCTGAGCCAAAAAACCTTGCGGGGTAGCCGCCTTCCACCTGCCGCGGCCAACCTCTAAGGCCATTTAACTTCGCGCCCATAGTTATGTGCTGTCCGAATTGGCGAAAAAATTGAACTGTGCTACCCCGAAGGGGTCGTATGTTTTTGGTTGACGTAATTTTGACTTGTCAAATAAAAAAAAATTGGCCTTTTGCGGGCTGGCCTAGCCCGGATGCGAGCGGCTATCCTTGCAATATAGACAGCCCTACAGCAATCTGGTGTGGCGGTGGCCGCAACGCGAGTGGAGGCAGCCGCGACACCGATTGCTGTGGCTGGATATGCGCAAGATAATAGCGGGCAGCCGGAAATAGCTCCAAAAAA
>JAUNRT010000018.1 GCA_030535475.1 Weeksellaceae bacterium
GAGGGTTTTTTGTGCCCAAAAAGCGCTATTAAAACAACAAAAATTGTAGATGCACCAAAAAATGTCTCGAAGTGACGAAATATTAATATTTGAACTTTGCTTTTCGTGGCTTCGAGACAATTTTGCTTAGGCAAAATCCCTCAGCCACCGTGTTTTCCTTGAGTTTGCGTCCTTTTCTTCGCTTAAAAAACAAGTGTGACAAATAGATAAATACGGTCACTGAGGGTTTTTTGTGCCCAAAAAGCGCTAAGAAAACAAGAAAAAGTGTTCATGCACAAAAAATGTCTCGAAGTGACGAACTATTTATTTTTGAACTCTGCTTTTCGTGGCTTCGAGACAATTTTGCTAAGGCAAAATCCCTCAGCCACCGTTATTTCACTGACTTGCCGTGTTTTCACTGAGTTGCGGGGCATTTCCTAAGCCGCAATAATTGCCATGGAACATTGGTGTTTTTCGTAAAACACTAATTTTTATACGGTCATTGTGACCAAAATACCAAATTGGCCTTGCGCTCTTTGGCCTAGCCCGGATGCGAGCGGAAATCCTTGCAACGCTAGCTGCCCTACAAATAGTGGGCTGGCTGGTACTGGAATCCCTTGTGGTGGACGTGCCAGAAAGCCCTCTATTTGTAGCAGATAGCAAGCAAGATTGTAGCGGGCAGCCGGAAATAGCTCCTAAAAATATAATTTACCGTGAAAATGATAATTGTTATAATTTTGTGAAAGGTGATAGCTCAGACTTTTATATGTTAAGCAGTTTTTTCACCTTTGTGGCGAACTATAAAACGAAGTAAATGGAATCATTTGATGTGATCATAGAAATACCAAAAGGTAGCCGCAACAAGTATGAATTGGACAAAAAGAGTGGCCGCATAAGGCTGGATAGAACTATTTTTTCTTCTATGCACTACCCTGCAGATTACGGTTTCATCCCAGAGACGCTTGCGCTGGATGGTGACCCGCTGGATGTGCTGGTGCTAGTAACGGAGCCTACTTTCCCGGGTTGCTTGATAGAGGTGAAGACGATTGGCGTTTTTCACATGGAGGATGAAAAAGGTCCGGATGAGAAGCTGATATGTGTGCCTGTTGGCGACCCTGTGTGGAATAGGATTGAGGATTTGCAGGAACTTAACGGGCATTTGCTCAATGAAATTGAGCATTTTTTCCAGGTTTATAAGGATCTTGAGAAGAAAAAAGTGGCTGTAAATGGCTGGGGAACGAAGGAGGAAGCTCTGGATATTTTGAAGGACTGCTTGGAAAGGTATCCTGGTTGATAATTTTGTAATTGATAAAAAATAAAAGATATGTTGAGTAAGACGATAGAAAGCGCGCTGAATGATCAGGTGAAAATGGAGGCGGAAAGTTCACAGGCTTATCTGGCTATGGCGAGCTGGGCTGAGAATCAAGCCGGGCTGGATGGTGTAACTGCATTTTTTTACCGACACAGTGAGGAGGAGCGTGAGCATATGCTGAAGCTGATCCACTTCATAAACGAAAGAGGCGGAACGGCTGAAATTCCTGCGTTGGCGCAACCGCGTAAGAGCTTTGCCAATGTGCAAGAGGCTTTCAAAACTTTGTATGAGCATGAGCTGAAGGTGAGTGATAGCATCAATCAATTGGTAGATTTGGCATTGGCTGAGAAAGATTATGCTACGCACAACTTCTTGCAATGGTATGTGACGGAGCAAATGGAAGAGGAGAAACTAGCCCGCGACTTGAATGACAAGCTAGAACTAATAGGCCAGGACAAGAGTGGTCTATACCTATTTGACAGAGATCTTATGGGGTTGAAACCTCATGGATAATCTGCATGGATAGAATGAAACTTTAAATAATTAAAGTGTTTTTTTGTGAGCCGCTAAATGCTAATTTTCTAGTGTTTTGCGGCTCACAAACCATGAAACCAGTACGCCAATGGCTAATACGCTACCGATGGTGATGAGATAATTGCTCACTAAAAATTTTACGGGAAAGGCTACGAATTGGCTCACGCGCACCCACCCATAGGTGTACTGACCCAAAGCAAGTAAACTCCCCAAGGTGACGCCGGTAATCAATGCCAAAAGTGTGACCATAAGACCTGTGTAGAAAAAAGTAAGACGCAGGTCTTTTTTCTTCATACCCATATTGTGCAATGTGCTGATGGCTGGTCTTTTGTCTAATATGAGAATTGCGATGCCACCGGCTAAATTGAAGGATGCAATAATGAGTATGAGCACCAGAATGAGATAGATAATGAGGTTTTCTGTATTCATCATTTTGAGGAATGCAGAATCTAATTCTTGTCTTGTACGCACTGTGTATTCTTCGCCTAATACGTCTTTGATCTGCCTCACTACTGCCGAAGAAGGTGATGCTCCTGCTTCAACTTCTATGGCAGAGTAGGAGTCTTGTGGATAGTTGAGCAATTTTTGTGCAGTGCTGAGATGCGTGAAAATATGATTATCAAACTTGTCATTGATAAAGAAAAGTCCTGTAGAGAAGACTTGCACTGCATTGAATGCGTCATCCGCGCTTTGTATGAGGTTTTTACCCGGCTTGGGTACAAATAGCTCTACGGGTGTGGAGTCATCTAAAAATAGAGATAACTTGTTGGAAACGTTTGCTCCAATAATGATTTCGTCCGGATATTGTTCATCTAGCGGGCTGCCAATGCGCACCATGCTATCTAATGGAAAGATCTCGTTGATACTGTTTTTTACGCCTTTCATCATGACAATATGGTTCTTGTCGTGATAGCGAATAAATGCTCTCTCTTCTATAACAGGTGTTGCAACATACACATCTTGCAAGCTACTGATTTTGCTAATGACTTCGTCTGCATTGGCTATGACTTTGCCTTGAGCAGGAGTGATTTTGATATCTGGATTGATATCGCTGTAAAACTTTAGATTTACATCTTCTAAGCCGCTAAAAATACTAAGGATTACTACCAAACAAGTGGTAACAAATCCCAAAGCCAGAAATGCGATCCAGGTGATGACATTTACTTCTATAGCATTTTTGCCAGAAAAAATATATCGCCCGGCTAATTTTACAGGAAATCGATTCATTCCAGGTAAGGATTATAATAAGGGGTTTTCACCCTCATTGCGCAATTCTTTGTCTATTTTTTCTACTTGATCTAGGGTGTTGTCTTCAAAGAAGAGCAAGTCTGGAACTATGCGCATTTCTTTGCCCACTCTCTCACCCAATTGTTTGCGGTAAAAGCCCTTATACTCCTTGAATCCTTGCAGAAGTGGTTTTCTGAAAGACTGCGGAAAGATACTCAAGTAGCATTTGGCTATAGACAAATCAGGCGTTGTGCGCACTTCTGTGACGCTGATGAGTATGCCTTGCCCTTGTCTGGCTGCTTCTTTTCTGAAAATTTCTGACAGCTCCTGTTGTAGCAGCTGATTTACTTTCATGAGTCTATTACTTTCCAAAATGTTTCTGCTTTTGTAGTTATGCAAAGATAGGATTTTCCCTAGGATTGCTAAATGCTTATACCAAAGTGTGAAAATCACTACCTTTGTGCGTGATGGAAAAAATGATCTTTGTCACCGAATGCCCCAGAGATGCTATGCAAGGTATCAAAGTAGCTATACCTGCAGATAAGAAGATACGCTACTTGCAATCTCTATTGGCTGTTGATTTTGATATTTTAGACTGCGGCAGTTTTGTTTCGCCGAGAGCGGTGCCACAGATGGCTGATACTGCAGAGGTGCTTGAAGGGCTGGATATGAGCGATACTCAGACCAAACTTTCTGTGATAGTGGGCAACAGAAGAGGAGCGGAGCTGGCTTTGCAACAAGACAAGGTGACTTATTTAGGTTTCCCTTTTTCCGTTTCTGCTAAGTTTCAGGAATACAACACCAATTTGAGCAGAGAAGAAGGCCTGGAAATGATAGGTGAATTGCAGAATATGGTACAAAAGACCGGAAAGGAATTGATCATATACATATCCATGGGTTTTGGCAATCCTTACGGTGAGCCTTGGAGTGTAGATTTGGTACAGAATTACACAGCGCAATTGGCTGATTTGGGCATAAAATCCATTAAACTCTCAGACACCATTGGAGCTGCACAAACAGCAGACATAGAGAGTATCTTCACCGAACTCATTCCCAAATATCCTGAAATAAATTTTGGCGCTCACTTTCACACGGTTTATGCTGATTGGTTTGCTAAGATAGATGCCGCATGGCGTAGTGGATGTAGGAATTTTGATGGTGCTATTTTGGGTAAAGGAGGCTGTCCTATGTCTAAATCTGATATGGTGGGCAATATGCCAACAGAAAAATTAATATCGTTCATTGCTCAAAACAATTTGGAGCACAATCTGGATATGCACAACTTTCAATTGGCCTATAATCGTGCTTCGGAACTTTTTGATGCCATCGCACATTGATTGGAAATGTTTCGGGAAAATTTAACTCATTCTAAAGAGAATTTTTAATTGATTTCTTTCACTTACTTTTTAAAATAGAAAGACAAATGTCACATACTTTCAGCGCAAGCCTTTTTGTTCTGTTTTTTAGCATCACGCTACATGCTCAAAACGCCACCTATCTCAAGGTGAATGAAGACAGCATCTCTCTTGAAGAGTTTCGTTTGCAGTTTGCCAACAACATTCAGGAAGAAGGTTTTGAAAAGGCCGTAGATACCTACATAGACTTTCAGTTGTTGTATGACAGGGCAAAAGAGTTGCAGGTAGATACTACAACATATTACAAGAAACTCTATAATCAAGTGAGCGGTGAGATGCTCGGGTCAAAACTTGTAGATCCTACACTGGTAGATAGCTTGGTACGCGCAACAATGCAAAAGCAAAAACAAGAACACAAGCTCAAAATATATACATTCTCAGTGCAATCGCCATTTACAGAGGCACAAGAGCAACAAGCTTTAGCACAAGCAAATGCTATGCATCAGCAAGTATGTATGGGAAAAAAAGTTCCAAAGCCAATAAATGATACTGTGCAAGCGATGTGGTTCAGAAGTCCGCATTTACCACTTGAAATAGAGTCTGCTGCAGCAAAAATCAAACCTGGCGAGTGTTCCAAAGTTGAACTTTCCAACAACAGATATTTCTTCATTTCACACCAAGGCAGCCGTCCAACGCTCGGAAAAGTGCAGTTTGCCCGTATTTTCACTAAAAATAAAGAAAAGATACAAACAGCTCATCGTGAGCTTGTCAATGGAAAAAGCTTCAAAGATGTAGCCTTACAATTTTCAGAAGACACGCGAGTTAATGAAAATTTTGGCGTTCAGTCGGCAGTGGATTATTATATCCCAGATGCTTACTACAAGGAATTTAGTAGCTTGAAACCCGGTGAATTTTCAGAACCTTTTCAGTTTGGTGATGATTGGTATATTGTAAGACTCTTGCAGAAAAAGCCTTGTGATCTAGAAGATGATTGCTACCAAACCACAAAACAAAACCTACTCAAATCTAGTCACACAGAAATTTTTCAGGATTATACTCTCAAACAAGCACTCAGAAACGTGCCTTATGAACTGCATCACCCAGCCAAGCAAGAAGTTATAGAAGCATTCCGCAAAAATGTTGCTAATAGAAATCCGCCTGCTTTCACACAAGAAAAACCAGTGTTGAGCTTCCCGGGATCACACATTTCCCAAGCAACACTCTATCAAAACCTCACCAGTGTGCTATCTACGTGGTCAGACAACGCACAATTGCAGGCATTCATAGACGCATACATCCCGTTTTGGACAGAGCAAATGATACTGCAAGAGTATGAATCAAACCTTGTAGCTTACAATCCCGAATATCGTGAAGAATTGGAAACATTTGGCAGAGCTTTGATGGTAAACTATGTGATGGAAACAGAAATTACCCAAAAAGCGGCTCAAGATCAACAAGGATTACAAAGTTGGTTGCAACAGAACGCATCACGCTTCCAACATCCAATCAGATACAGAGTAGAAATATATAGATATCAAGGTCAGAGCTTGGGTAGCGAAATTGAAAAAGCCTTGAAAAAAGGTGAAAACTTTGAGGAAATTCGCGAACGATTTCAGAATGAAAACACAGGCGAACAGCCGCAGTTCATAGCTGCAAGTGGACTAATACAAGCAGGACACCATGAGTTTCCCACGGATTTTAATTTCAACAAAGAACTACAAAACATCACCTATCGTGGTATGCCAGCCTGGGTGGTGGTGAGAGAAAAACTTCAACCTACTACAATGAGTGTAGAAGAAGCAGGTGAAGACTTGGTGGCAGACTACAGCGTACAAGTGCATCAAAAGTTGCTTCAAGAGCTACGTCAACGAGCGCAAATCCAAAGACCCGGCACTTTCCGCCAATGAGAGCCATCGCATACAGCATTCTGATTGGCCTTTGCATGCTTTCTTGTAAAGATCAACAAGCAGAGCAGCAATGGATTGTGAAGTATGGAGATACTGGCATCACGCGTCTTGAGCTACAGCAGATCATACCACCAGGTATATCATCGGCAGACAGCGCACAGATGGCAGAATCGCATATACGCAGTTGGGTACACCAGCAGCTATTACTAGACAAGCAAGAGCAATTGCTCACCGCAGAAGATAGACTACAACTCGAATCCCGCATAGAAGCTTATAGAAAAGACCTCTATCAGCACGCTATAGAAGAAAAGTGGTTGCAAGAAATAGACAGCATAGACATAGACTCTGTAGAAATTGTAGAGCATATACAGCAGTTCCCGGACAGCTATCTAGCACCAGAAACCCTAGTACAGTACAGATATATCATGGTGCCCAAAGATCAACAGCAAACAGTAAAGAAAAAGCTGGAACACCCCAGCAACTGGCAAGAATTGCGAACAGAAGCCCGAGACTCACAGTTCACCCACTCACTAGGAGCCAATGATTGGGCATCATGGCATGATCTTCGCAATCGCTTGCCGCTTAGTACAGACAAAAAACAAGAATTACAAGCAGCAGAAAACAAAGTCCTAGTCATATATCAAGATGAAATGGTATTTTTGCTGCACATTATTCAGCATGTAGCTGCAGGCCAACCCGCACCATACGCGTATCTCAAGCCATCATTGCAGCGCATATTGAGTGAGAAGAAAAAGAAACAAATCATAGATTCCAATATACAAAAACTATATCAAAAAGCGTTAGACAAGAATGAAATTGTTATTCTCAAAAATTAGTTTATTACTCCTCTTCACCTATACAGCCATAGCGCAGCCATTGGGTCAAGAATTCAAAGTAGATGGCGTAGCTGCCGTAGTGGGCACAGAAGTAGTCCTAGAGTCAGACATACAGCGTGACTTCATGCTTGCACAGCAAGAAGGAATGGAATTTCCAGACCATTGTAGCTTCGTGGACAACGTACTTTTACAGAAAATGGTACTCCATCACGCCAAGTCAGACACACTCATACAAGTATCCACAGAGCGTGCAAAAGTGCGTGCAGATGAAGTATTGGAAAACTTCAGAAGTCGTGCAACAGAGGAAGAACTTTTTGCCGTATATGGTGTCCGCACCATGGCAGAACTTCGCACAGAGATAGAGTTGCTCATTCTGGACAATGAATATACCACAGAAAAGCGCGGCTCCATAGAGCGCGGCATAGATGCATCACCCTTAGAAGTCACCACCTTCTACAACGAGCACAGACATGAACTTCCCCGCATCAATGAGGAAGTAGAGCTATCCCATATCATCATACATCCGCAGATCACAGAAGAGCATGAAAACAGGCTATTACAGCAACTCAGAGACCTACGCCAAGAAATTTTAGAAGGCGCCAGTTTTGCCACCAAAGCCATCCTCTACTCAGAAGATCCGGGCAGCAATACCAATGGTGGACTATACAAAAACATACGTAGGGGAACCTTCGTCCCAGAATTTGATGCCGTAGCCTTCAACCTGGATGAGGGTGAGGTTTCAGAACCTGTGCAGACAGAGTTTGGCTACCACATCATACAGCTAGAGCGTCGATTGGGGCAGGCCATAGACGTGCGTCACATACTTTTACAGCACAAGCCCACGCCAGAAGAAATCGCTACAGCCAAGCGCAAATTAGAAGACCTTACGCAGCGCATAGAATCGGAAGAAATCACCTTCCGCGAAGCCGCCCGTGACAACAGCGTAGACAAGTATACACGCTTCAATGCCGGGGCTCTTACCAACCAACAAACAGGCGAAGATCGCTTTGAGCGTAGCCGCCTGCCCATGAAGCAAGTCTATGCACTTGCAGGTTTGAAAGAGGGTCAAATCTCAGAACCCTATGAGTCTGAGTACAACCGCAAACCCTCAGTAGAGATACTTTTGCTGCGCAAAATCATCCCTGCTCACCAAGTAGATTTAGAGCAAGACTATACCAAAATCAAGAACATGGTCATCCAGCAAAAACGTCAAGAGCAGCTTTATGACTGGATACGCAGAGAGCTTCCAAACACCTTTGTGCAAGTAAATGAAAACTACCAACATTGTAATTTCGAGCTCAATTGGCTCAAAAATTAAATAATTGTCTCAGAACCAAACCGTCTCTATAATGAGGCGGTTTTTTTTGTTTTTTATTATTTGGGCGGACCTCTGTACCCATATCATCTTTACTGTTTATTACTCAATGGAAAGGAAAATTACGCTTAAGTTTTATTTATCCTATGTAAGAAGGGTACAGAGTCGGTGCTCCATTCCAAGTACGCAGCTGGCCGGCTGCAAAATAGTGGCTGCAACGGTTTGGCCTCGCCGAATGCCTTTTTATAGGATTTTTTTATTTTTTTTGTGAGGCATTATTCGGCGAAGCCTATAACCCGTTTCGCTCACATTTTGCCAAGCCATCCATCTTTGCGGGCTTTCCATTCAGCCCCTTCCGCGTGTACGCCGCAGTGTTGTATGAGAAATCTGCGTTTTCACAGCCGCATTGCAAGTTCTACAAGAGTAATAGATTGATGTTGAAGTTCGTCACTTCGAGAGATTTTTTGTGCATTTACAATTTCACTTGTTTTCTTGGGAGTTTCGGCACAAAAAACCCTCAGTGACCGAGGAAGCACTCTTTCTAAAGCGTTTTTTAAAAATGAAAGCTAGAGAAAGAGTGGTTTCAGGAACTCAAATGCATGAAATTTCAAAAAAATGTTCAAAGAACTCACTTCAAGATTTGGTAGATATAGATAAAATTGTACATTTGCCGACCGATTGCAGAAGAAATAGAGAAATAAATTTCAATTAATCGGAAAAAGATTTTTTTGTTCTTGTAAATTTTTGTAAATTTGCACTCGCTCTTTGAGAAATAAACGTCTTTTTTTAAGACAAACAACATAGGAGAGGTGCCGGAGTGGTAACGGAGCAGATTGCTAATCTGTCGACCTTAACGGGTCGCCAGGGTTCGAGTCCCTGTCTCTCCGCATATAAAAATCTTCGGGGTGTAGCGTAGCCCGGTCATCGCGCCTGGTTTGGGACCAGGAGGTCGCAGGTTCGAATCCTGCCACCCCGACTTTTTTTCAAGTATTATTTATTTCTCTGGTCGCGTAGCTCAGCTGGATAGAGCAACTGCCTTCTAAGCAGTCGGTCAGAGGTTCGAATCCTCTCGCGATCACTACAAATCAAGCCGCTAATTCACAACGAATTAGCGGCTTTTCTTTTTTAACTCCCTCTGATTGTGCAGGTTACAAAAATCATCATGTTAAGTGCATTTGATTATATTTTTAAGCATATTAAGTTCTCATCTGCCCACAATCTGCCCACAATTAGACTGATTTTGACCCCAAATGCCCACAATCTGCCCACAATCTGCCCACAATTTGTATGCAATCAGCCTTCAAAATATACAATTATTTATTTTATATAACCATTGAGAGTCAAAAACCCTCAACTTGTCAATTATCTATCTGTTGAGTAAAGAATAGCAAATTTGCCTTTGAGAATTAGTACATTAGCCTAATGAAAAGCATACTACAGGCCGGCATTTCGATGCTGGTGTTTTTAGGGGTTGTGTCCTGTGGGAGTCAGGTGGGTGAGCCGCCTAATACAAGTGATGAACTCGCGCGCAAGTACCGGCAATCTGTGGTGGTGTCTGCACGGCAAGAAGCCTCAGACACTGGAGCGGAGGTGATGCGAAATGGTGGTACTGCCTTTGACGCGATGGTCGCAACAGATTTTGCACTGGCGGTTTGTTTTCCTTTTGCCGGTAACATAGGTGGAGGAGGATTTATGGTGTATCGCACGGCAATCGGCGAAGTTGGCAGTTTAGATTATCGAGAAACAGCACCTGATGCAGCGCATGAGCGCATGTTTCAAGACAGTTTAGGAAACGTGGTGATGGGCTTGAGCACTGAAGGTGCTCTTGCAGCCGGCATTCCAGGAACTGTAGCAGGTTTGTGGGAAACGCACAGAAAATTTGGGAGTATGCCATGGGCTGATTTGGTGCAGCCTGCAATAGATTTGGCAGAAAGAGGATTTGTGGTTACAGAGCGCCAGGCGGCCATGCTTGCCCGTGCGCAAGATGCTTTTGCCGCCATAAACCCTGAAATAATATTGTTTTTGAATGATTGGAAAGCAGGTGACACAATCAAACAGCCGGCTCTTGCACGCACCTTGCGTAAGATTCGAGATAATGGCAGAGATGGATTTTACAGAGGAGAAATTGCCAGAAGATCTGTTGATTTCATTCAAGAAAACGGTGGTATTTGGTCTTTAGATGATTTGGCCGGATATGAACCTGTTTGGCGCGATGCTTTACAGTTTGATTTTCAAGAATATGATGTTACAACCATGGGTTTGCCAAGTAGTGGAGGAATCTTGTTGGCGCAGATGCTTATTGCTTTGGAAGACCGTAATTTGGAAAATTTAGAACATAATTCACCGGAATATATACAACTTGTAGCACGGGCAATGCAGCTTGCCTATACGGATCGAACGCTTTTGGGAGATCCCGGATTCACAGAGGTTGATGTAGCAAGATTGCTCAATAAAGACTACATCCAAGAGCGAATGCTCAATGCAGATTTAGCACGGGACGTTTGGCATGAAGAATTGATTCCGGATGAGAAAGATGAAACTACGCATTACTCAATCGTGGATAGTTATGGGAATGCAATAGCCGTTACTACGACCATCAATGGAGCTTATGGCAGCAAGTTATATTCCAACGAGTTAGGATATTTCTTCAACAATGAAATGGATGATTTCTCGTCCAAACCGGGAGCGAGTAATATGTTTGGACTACTAGGCAGTTACGCCAACAGAATAGAGCCCGGAAAAAGGATGTTGAGCTCAATGACTCCCACCATTGTTAGTAAGGAAAGAGACCTATATATGGTGCTTGGATCGCCAGGTGGCTCTACAATCATCACCACTGTTTTGCAAAACATATTGAACACAACACAGTATGACATGAGCATGCAGGAATCAGTTTCAGCAGCTAGATTTCACCATCAATGGCGACCTGATGAATTGATTTTGGAGCCGGGACGTTTTTCGCCATCAGTTTTTGAAGCGTTAAAGAGAGACTTTGGATATGCCGTGACAGAAAGACAATCTAGAATACTGGGTAAAGTGGATGCTGTAAAGGTGACCGATGGAGAATTAGAAACCGGTGCAGATCCGCGTGGTGATGATGCATCGGCTGTTGTGGAACATTAATGCCCAACCTCACGTTGACGGACTGCCTCAAATAAGCATATTGCTGCCGCATTACTCACGTTGAGAGAGTCAATGCTACCCTGCATAGGAATTTTGATAATAGTATGACCTTGATTGATCCATTGATCCGTCAAGCCTGTTGATTCTGTGCCAAGAATGAATGCAGTATTTTGGGTATAGTTTTGAGAGTATAGAGATACGGAATCGGCGTTGAGATGCGTGGCAAAGTTGTTAATAGCGTGTTTTTCTGCGTATTCAAGCCACTCTTGTGTTGTGCAGGTAAAAACAGGAGTTGTGAAAACGGTACCAAGACTGCTGCGCACCACATTAGGATTGAATATATCCGTTTTTGGGTCGCATATTATCACTGCAGTTGCAGCTGCGGCATCGGCCGAACGTAAAACAGCACCTAAGTTGCCGGGCTTTTCAACCGATTCTAATACCATAAAAAGACTAGGCGCTGTCCAGGAAAAATCCTCTAATTGACGGTTTGGCGCTGAATAAATGCCGATAATACCACCCGTGGTGCCGCGATAGGCAATTCTTTCAAAAACCGTAGAGGAAACAGTATATATTATACTTTTCTGCGGTAACTGAATTTGATGATGAAAAAGCCCTTCTTGGACAAAGAATTTTTGTGCATGAAGCCCGCTTTGCAGCGCCAGTTGATTTTCTTTTATACCTTCTACTATGATTACTTGATCTTTGATGCGTTGGCGAGATTTTGCCTGCCAGCGAATCAATTCTTTGACTTTAGGATTTTGCAAACTAGTAAGAGGTTCGTGCATTTATGAGAAAAAAGAGCGTTTGTGCGGGGCGTGCATGAATGCATGCGAAAAGATCTCCATGCGATCATTGGCAAAAAGGCTTAAATTTTCAATTGAAAGAGGAGTGAAGTGATTGGAATGTAAATCCCGAATACCAAACACCTCCTTTTCTGTACAATAAACTATTACACCTTCATGTTTCACACGACTTGTGTTGAGTTTATACAATACCATATCATGTTCATAAATAGGTCTATTGCGTACATCAAGCAAGCCAATTGATTTGTCAACTTGAGTGAATTGCTGACTGATATCTTTATCGAATAATAGGAATTTGCTACAAAACTGTATGCCGGCCTTACTAGGCTGTGCATATCCCACAATCATTTTTCCGCGACGGAGTCTATAAGAGTCCTGAGTTTTCATATCACAAAAATAACGGAAAAAATTGGATTTTGTTGGCTGTATAGGCTATGTACAGATGTTAAAAAATCCATTACATTCCCCAATCAAAAGTTGTAAGCATTTGCAATAAACTAGTTCTCCTCCTGAATTCTAGGCTTTCAAATCATCCTTAAGATTATGTAATAGGATGTTCTAGATAGGATAACAATACAACTTGAGAAAACAGGAATTTATACTCGTCTTGAAAATTAGAAATTGACAAACGTAGCGATGTTGATCTGATTTCTGGCCTTTCTAGAAATACTTTGATTAAGATAAGCAGCCTCAACACGCACATTAGAATTGATTCTATAACCTATGCCAAGATATGTTCTATTCCTATCAAATACAGAACGGTCTGTATGGATAAATATCTCATTATAAGCGCTGAGATAGTATGTGTTATCAGTTAATACAGCATTGTTCAATGGCAAATTAGCCGCCAGGAAGTAACGGAATCTGTAACGTATTTCTCCTGGCATAAATCGCTGCTCGAAGCGGTATCTGTGTTGAAGATGGATACGCGAAAATTGTTGGCGCGTGATGAATTGTGCATAGAGTCTATGCTCATTGAACTCACTTTTGCGATCGGCACCTGTCAAGTAGTTTTCATTGTGAATGAATCCATATCCCAAAAGCAAATTATTGTTGTTGGGTGTAAGATTGTAACCTACACCACCGCGAATGAGTAATTGTTCTAGGTCATCTAGGAAATTGTAGGCACGATATTGGGCTTCATGGTGAATGTTCCAGCGTTCGCTGAGCTGTTTGTTCCCGAAATAAATCCACCAACTTCCTACGGCATTTTGTTGTGCGTAAAAAACTGTACCCGTGAAGATACAACTTATCAAAAGGACTTTTTTGAACATTAGGAGGAAACTTAATCTGTATGTGCGGTAAGTTCCTTGGCTTTCATGACTTTTTCCCGCAGATACTGTTTGTATTTGACTTCTTCTTTTCTGTAATAAAAGGTAAATTTACGAAATTGCTTTGTTTGCGCCAAACCGGCTATACTAAAAAGAAGAAACGCAGGTAGCATCATATTTCGTTCACGGATGATAATACCCAGATTTCCCATTACAGGTGCAAAAGCAAGAGCTCCAATCAACCAGTAAAGAAAAGCCCCAAGTATTGCAAAATTACTTTTTCGGAAAACCATCATAGGTTTGTTACGAATGAAGTTTACTGTAAGAGTGATCCAAATCACATTCTCAATTGAGGAGAATAGTGCAAAAATATTGTTGGCATCAAAAAATAAGGGCCTGAACAAAAATGTTAGAACCTGCAAAGGATAAGGTAAAGCAGCTAAATTAACTGCAGAACCAGCAGTTCTAGAAAGTGCTCCGGCTTTGTTTTGACTGAAATCCGAAAATGCCTCTATAGACGCTTCTTCAATCTTGGCAAACTCCAATACTTTACCCAATAATGGGAAAAAGGCTACGCCAGCAATCATTATTATCATAACTTTCTGGTACATAGGAATTTTTGACAAAAGGATGTAAGCGGCTCCAAAACCTGAGAACAAGAAGAGCGTCATGTGGGGTCTAATTCCATATGAAATTATTGCGGCAATCAAAATCAAATACCATCGTTTAAAAGGCTGTAATACTCCATAAATAAACATACAGACTGCAAAGAAAACCACACTGTCTTTACCTACACCAGATGACCAGAAATGTAGATTGGGTAGGAAAAGCATAATTGGAAAAATTGAAATATTTACAATTTTAATCCGATGTAGCTGCCTGTAGAGTGGGAATAATTCTTTGATTGAGAGTACTAGATACAAAAATCCCCAGTAACCTAAGGTTGCATAAATCATAGTACCCGTGAAAAAAGAAAGGTCCAGTAGATTTGCAGGATAATAATTAATTAAACGCAATAAAAATGTTGAGCTTCCTGTTTTTTGAAAACTTAGAAGAGTTTGTTCATAGGTATAGTGTTGGGTGAAATACCAATAACTGTAGGAGTCACCACCAAAGGTTAAAATATAAAAGTAAAATCCTGTCGCTAGAATTAGATGGTACATCCAAAGAAAATCCACCAATCGAAAATCCTTATCTTTAAGTGCCTTAAATCTATACTTCAGTGTGAAGCCAAATAACAGGACTAAAACAATTACGATAAAATTCATGCGGCAAAGATAAGGTTTAGTGCAGCAAAGTGTCTATATGTGAGTAGGTAAGATTTTCACAGGCAAATTGGCGGTTGTTGCTATATTTTTGCGTTAGAGAGTCGTATTCTTCAATTGCATGATTGAGCGTTTTAGCGAGGTCTGCAATGTTCGAAGGCTCAAAACCTAGGCTCAGCTTTTCATTTTCATTGATTTCCAATACACTGGCAAAATTACCATTGATCACAATTTTATTAGCCAACAACGCATCTAAGTACTTAAAATGAACTATGAGCTCAGAAAATATGTTTTGAGTATCGGGACACACCAAGATATGAGCTATCTCTTGGTAGGCAGCCAAATGCGTATAAGGGGTTCTCCCTAAAAACTCTACTTTGTCTTGAAGATTATTTTTCTGTACATATTCTTCCCATTCCTCTCTGTAAAAGCCATCTCCAAGCAAAAGCAATCGTACATTGGGGTGCTGTGGAATAATCATTTCCACAGCTTTGATGAGATCTAAAACTCCGCTTGTCTTTTTAAAAGAACCTGCAAAAAGTACAATCTTATCTGTTGGTAATACATGAAACTTTGCTCGAATCTCTTTAACCAAATTTGTGTCTAACTCCTGCTCACAAGCTTCATCAGCTAGCAAGTTGGGTACTATTACTTTCGGTTGATCACTGATGTTGTATCTATCTGCATAATAATCATACATTGCTTTGCTCACAAAAATAGAATATGCCGCATTTTCAAAAACCTTCTTGTCCAAAGCATCAGCTGCTTTTTCCTTGAGCCAAAACATGGCTTTAGATTTGGTTGAACTGCTCTGTTTTTTCTGATAATTGAATTCTAGAGTAGCAACACCATGTATATCGTTGGCATATGAATTAATAATTTCATTTTTCTTTAACCAATAGCCCACAGAATTATCCAAATACTCAAAGCAAAAGAGTCTTTTGCTATCCATGTCTCCAAATACTTCTCGCAATCTCTCCAATTTTTTGGCAAATTGCTTGTTCACCAAAGATAACGAGGCAAAAGCCAACAAGAATTGCAATTTTCTTTTTTCTGCCGGAGTAATTTGTATCCCTAAATCAATATGCTTAATGTTTGGATGAAATCTCTCTTTATTTACTGCATTGGAGTAGAAAAACACCTTATGTGCGTCTTGTGCCAATGCATTGAGAACACCATACATCCGTATAGTTCCCCCACCATCTTTTTGGAAATCATTGAAACTTAGAAAATGAAACGTACTCATAAACAAAAAATTGCTGTGTAAAGTAATTTAAGTAGATTTACTATTGGAAAAACTGTAAAAATCCACCAATTTGGCAAAGATAACAACTCTGTAAAAATTTTAGTTACGAATCAAAGACTAAACTCCGTTGGAGATAATCATCGAGCTATTCCCAAACTGTCAATAATCCTATTGATTCTCTCAGTGTAAAGCCTTGCACCATCATCAGCCATATGCACATAATCCTTCCAATATTCAAACTTGTTATTTTCAGCAAAATAGTCAGTGTCATCTATATAGGTGAGCTGCAAACTGTCCATATATTGTCGGAATAGTATATTATCATTCTTACAACGGTCTCCAAACCTTGGTGACGTGAAGAAAATCAATCTTTTGTTGCGTTCTGCGGCCAATGTCTTTAGTTTTACAAGGCTTTCTTTATATAAAGGTGAGATTTGAACATTAACGCTGCATTGCTCTTCGGTTTGGTAAAATTTTTCTATTTGTCGTTTTAGTTGTTTTTGTTGCTTGGGAGTTATATAATTTGGCTCATAACCGGCATTCTTTTCAAAAGAATTTCTTGAAATTACGGAATTGGTGATTACTGCAAGAAAACTTCCATTATAATCTATAGATTTGAGATATGGGTTGAAGGAATTTCGCATTCCGGATTCATCAATTCTACTCGCCACTTCATCAATTTTGTGATAGAAAGCTTGTAAGAACATAACATCAGCACCAGCATACGTGCTATCTATGGCCAATGAAGGATCTACATGGAAGAAGATTGTTTGCGGCAAATCATGAGGCAAGAGGTCAAAAAGAATAGTCGAATAAAAGATGTATGTACCATCTACCCCGGCGTTTAGGGTTTTTGCACCAATATCCTTAGCAATAATATGTCTAGAAACCCTGGAGTTGCCAAGGAAAACAATATCAAAATTTTCATTGTTATTCATGAAGTAGTTGAGTTTTCCTACAGATTGCCCGGAGTACACATTATCACTCAAGCGAGACAATACAGCATAGACTAATCTGTCAAGCAAAAAAATGCACACCAAACAAGCCAGCGTCATTTTCAATACATATATTACATGTTTGCGGTGCATATTAGAACTGAAAGTAAATAAAATTAGTGGTACCGGAGAAGAACAAACTGCATAGCAACACTGTAACAGCTACACAAAGCACAATCATATAATTAGGAAAATACCTACCGGCGTGCTCCAAAGAAAGTTTTTTCTTATACAACAAGACATCAATGACATTCACCAAAACAAACACCAAGATAATCTTGGCAAATAAGTTCACATTTGTAATAGACGGCATACCCAAATCGAAATTCAAAATCCTGGACATTACAATAGTAGAATCATGCAATGTAGCTTGCCTGAAAAAGATGAGCGACAGCGTGAAAACCGCAAAAGTAATCATTACTCGCACCCAAGCATAGAGCTTCCAGCGCTTGATATTCTGCTGATCCGTAGTCTGCACAGCTTTTTCTACAACCACCCAAATACCGTTCACAGCGCCAAAAATCATAAAATTGGCTGTGTTTAAGTGCCACAATCCACAGAGAAACATGGTGAGAAATAAGTTTCTAGCTTGCAGTGCAAAACCTTTTCTATTCCCACCCAATGGTATGTACACATAGTCTCGCATCCAATAAGATAGTGACATATGCCATCTACGCCAATGCTCAGAAAGTGTGCGCGAAAAGAATGGTAAATCAAAATTTCGCTGGAATCTGAAGCCTAATAGTTTGGCTGTGCCAATAGCGATGTCGGAATATCCTGCAAAATCACAATATATCTGAAAAGTGAAAAACACAGCGGCCAGCATCAGAGTGGTAGAGTTGTGCAAGTCCGGGTTGGCATAGATATTATCCACATAAATTCCCAGGTTATCCGCCACCACAATTTTTCTGATAAATCCCACACATATCTGCACTATGCCTTCCTTGAACCATACAGTCCTGAACCGCCTTGGCCGCTCGATTTGTGGTAGTAAATCTGCAGCCCGTTCTATAGGACCGGCAACAAGCTGTGGAAAAAAAGCTACATACGTAAAGAAGTTGAGGAAATTGCGGGTGGGCTTGAATTTTCTTCTATAGATATCTATTGAGTAGCTCATAGTCTGGAAAGTGTAAAAACTAATTCCCACCGGTAGTATAATGTTGAGCGTGACATTCCCGGGATGATAACCAAATAAATTTGCGAGCTCTACAAAGCTTTCGGCAAAGAAATTATAGTATTTGAAAAAGCCGAGCGTACCCAGATTCACCACCAAACTAGCGATGAGCAGCCACTTGCGCTTGCGCTCATTCTGCTCATCAGCTATCAGTATGCCTACGACATAATCTACACATGCACTAAAAAAAATGAGAAACAGAAAGCGCCAATCCCACCAACCATAAAACACTAGGCTGGAAATATAGAGCAACAAGTTTTGCCAAACCAACTTCTTCTGAAGCAGCCAGTACAGTATAAATACTAGCAGAAAAAATACAAGAAAAGTAGAAGAGGTAAAAAGCATAAATAATAAAGTGTCAACTCAATATGGCAGTAATAATTTGTTATAGGCAAAAATGCAAATAATTATTTTCTTAACATAAATTTATGAGTAGTTTTAACGAGCTTGTTGGCCAAAACTGATATATATTATAAATAGCATGCGATATAACGATTCTAGTGATATATAAAGAATTTGTTTTTGGGTAAATTGGTTAGCTGTAATTTACATTTTGTAGATATACTACATGTAGTTTTTTTCACTAGCCATGAGAAATTTTTTATTTTTTATTAGGGTGGCTCCCGTAGTTACGGGACCGGGCCATTGCGCTAAATCTTGCTCTCATCTGCCTACAAAATAGTGGCTGCAAGTCTTTTCCGCGATTGCTGCAAAGCCTTTCGCTCACATTTTGTACAGGCATCTGCTCACAAGGATACCGCGCATGTCCCTGCCACAGCATGGCTACGTCATGCCAAAGTTAGAACAAGAAAAAAAAGCTTGCTCCAAAACATGAGATGCGATTGAGTGTGCGATTGGCAAAACTACAGGTGTAGGCCGGATCGCGGCAGGTGGGAGGCGGTAAGCCCGCAAAGGATTTTGGCTCTACAAAAAAGGAGCAAAGCGGGTTGAGAGATTAAGGAAAACCGATTTTGCGACAATTTTTTGTAGCCAAAAGACTGCGTACTTGGAGCTGTACACCGCAGCCGCCCAAAAAAATTAATATTTAATAGGCAATAATATAGTTTAATACTGCTTTTTACAGACTTTTTAATGCGTGTAAATAACTGTTAGCAGCCGCTTGCAGAGTGAAATATTGCATGGCATTTTCACGATTTTGCTGTCTGGTAGGCTCTTGAACTTGCAGTGGGAGATTGGCTACAATCTGTTGGATGCCGGCGTCCAGATTTTGATGATTGAGAAGGAAACTGCCGGGGAAATCTGTGAGAATGGATTCCGTGTCGCCAATTCCGGCACTGGCAATAACGGGAAGGCCAGTGAGCAGGTATTCGCCCAATTTGATGGGTGCAACGCCTTGCATACTCGGCATTGGCTGACGTATGGCAAAGGCTAAATCTGCTGCGTTGAGGTAAGCGGAAACTTGATCAAATGCTACAGACTTGACGCTGATATGTTTTTTCAAACCACTAGGAATCAGCGGGTTTACTTTTTCCGGAGAGCCTGTTAGGAGTAGAAAATGTGTGTGCGGATTTCTTTTGATGTAATCTTGGAAGATTTGCAGCATAATGTCCCAACCATACTGCGGGCCGAATGAACCTGCGTAGATGAAGAGCATATCTTGTGGCTGCAGGCCAAGTTCCTTCCTTTTTTTCTGCCGCTGCGTGGGGTTGATACTGAAGAGCTTGCTGTCTCTACCGTTGTAAACCACGAAATACTTTGAAGGGTCTTTCTGTGAGGAATTTTCTATATGATATTGTACAGAATGCTGAGATCGAGTGAGGATTAGCTGAGCATTTTCTATCATTTTTTGCTCTATGGAGCGTAAGAAATTGTATATTTTGCTACCGGGTTTGAGTCCGGAGAAGTCCACACGCTCTTGTATGGGTAGTCCGTCGGCATCAAATATAATGGGCAATGAGAGTTTGGCTTTCATGGCCATATGCGCCGGGAATGTAGATCTTGGCATGAGCACATGAATGTTGTGCTGCGACGCGTATTTTCTGATGTGCTTGGCGCCTTGCCATAAGCTGAGAAAGCTACCGATAGTAGGGTGAGGTTTTCTAGTAATAGGGCGAGAGGTGTAATGTATGCCCATTTTGTGGGCGGCTTCTGACACTGTTTTGAGTTTTTCTGCACCTGCCCATGTAAATTGCATGACGTGAAATTGATAGGTAGGGTCTTGCTTTTGAATAGCTTGGAATATTGGCATAAATAGGCCTTCCATGTAAGAGGTTTGTGGACCATCCCAAGTGATGAAGAGTATGTTGGTTTTTGACATAATGCTATATAAAGGTCTGGCTACTTTGTTTTTGACAGCAAATGAGGTATTTTGGCTTTGATGAGCTGTTGATAGAGATTTTGTACACGCTCTACGTAGGCTTCTGCGCTGAAGTTTTTGAAGGCATGCTCATAGCCGGATTGTGCAACTTGAGCGGCCTCAGCCGGATTTTGATGGATATGTAATAGTGTTTCTGCCAACTGGTCAGGGTTTTTGGGAGTGATGAGATAGCCGGTTTGTTGATGCATGATGATGGATGGGATGCCTCCCACTTCGCTTGCAACAACGGGTATGTTTTGCAGCATGGCTTCTACAACTACTAAACCAAATGCTTCTCTGGCTGAAGGAAGTGCAAAAACATTCATCATGTTGTAAAAATACGTAGGGTCTTCTTGAAAACCGGCAAAATATACTTGATTTTCCAGATCTAATTCTTTGACTAAGGCAATATATTGGTCCTTCACCGGGCCATCACCCACGAGCAAAAGATGGGCTTGTGGAATTTTAGATCTTATTTCCGAAAAAGCTCTGATGAGGTCTGAGAATCTTTTATGCTCATCATCCCACATTCTGCCTACACTACCTATTACCCAAGCGTTTTGAGGAATAGGAATTGAGGCTTGGGGTAGGCTAGAGTCTTTGGCTGATCGTACCTCAACACCGTTGGGAATAATTTTTATTTTATTGCTAGGAATTTTAGCCACTTCGTGCAAATATTGGGCTACTTGTGGAGAAACGGCAATCACTGTGGTGGCAAATCGGCTCATCAAGCGTAGCAATAGGCTTGCTTTAGAAGATCTATTTACCGGATCTGAGGTCTCTTCCATGATTTTGATAGGGACTCTCATCAGAGATCCATCTATGGCAGCGAAGGTCATGCCTTCAAAGACAGAACCGTGAATGATGTGCGGTTTGTATTTTGAGATAATGTTTTGAATTTTTCTATGCTGAGACCATTGGAAGGGATGCTGTACGTCATCAATCTCTGTGATGTCATAGCCTTCTGCCCTGATTTGATCCGGAATAGTTCCCAGCGCATGTGTGCAAACAAAGTGCTGATGGTAAGTGTCTTTGGGTAAGAGTTTTGCAAGACTGAGCTTCCTGCGCTCTACTCCTCCGTGATATATGGTTTCCTGTATGTGTAAGATTCTGATTTTATCTTTCATAAACCGGCATATACACTTTCCAAACTTTTTACGTAATCTTCTACTGTGAATTTATCTTTGGTGCTGAGATAGGCATTGTTTGCAATTTCTTCGAACTGCGGTTTTGGCAAATTCAATATGTCTTGCATTGCCTGAGTGATCTCTGCCGGCTTGAATGGATTTATAAGCCAGCCATTGACTCCATGCTCTATAAATTCCGGGATGCCGCCACGGTTGGTAGCGAGACACGGAACGCCTTGCAGCATAGCTTCTACGGCCGCTATGCCAAAACCTTCTGAAAAGGATGGAAGTAATAGTACATCTGCTGTGGCAACAATGTCTTCTGGTTGTTGGGAGAAACCATGAAATATGATTTCATCTTCTATTCCTAATTCTTCTGCCTGTGCTCTGAGCGATGGTTCTTGGTCGCCCGAACCTACAAGAGAAATTTTTCCTCTGACATCTTTTGGCAATTGTGCAAAACTATTGAATACGGTGTTGAGGTTTTTGATATTGGATAATCTGCCAACATATACCCAATGGAAATAGTCTGTATTGACTTTATCTACCGGGTGTGGACGTGTGACCGGGTTTGCAAGCACCATGGCCTTGGCAGGGGAAATTTCTTTGATTTCGACAAGATGGTTTTTTACAGAGTCTGATACGCAGATCACTTTGTGTGCAGTGTTGTATAATTGTCTAAACATCCATCTTCCTTTGCTGCTATGACTTGGGAAGCCAACTTCTTCACCAATTCTTATAGGTATGTTGAGTAGTTTGGCAACGAGCAGCCCGTGAAAGTTAGCTTCTGAAACCTGACAATGAATAACGTCAGGTTGGATTTTTTTGAGTAATTGATAGAGTGATTTTGTGCATTTGTAATTGTAAACACTAGGGTTTTGACCCAATATGTGCACCTCGAAACCTCTTTTTTTGAGTATTTTTTCTGTGTATCCTCCTCTGCCGAGCGCAACAAATATGTAACGATGGGTAAGGAGTTGAGGTTGCTCTGTAAAGGATATCATAGTTTTCTCAGTACCCCCAAAGTCTAGGTGAGTTGTTAGTCTAATTACTTTGGTGATATGTTGAGAGGACTGCTTGATATGTGCGGGAGTTTTAGGCATTTAGCAACTTTATACAATCGTTTTTGTTTGTTTTTTGAAGATTTTTGTAACTGATATAAGCAAAGATGCTAATTTGCAATAACAAAATCAAGACAAATTTTTTAATTATTATAAAAACTTTTTGATAATCATGAATTTAGAGGGAAGGTGTATATAATTGAAGGAGAGAGGCAATATGATTTTCTAATGAAAAATTTTCTACAACAGTGCAGTGTCCGTTCTGAGCTATGGAATGGAACAATTGCAAGGTGTATTTTACTGTTTTTTAAATAAAACATATAGTTTAGGTTATTCTTGATGATTTGAATAAAAATCTTCTAGTGTTTTTACATATTTTGAAACAGTGAATTTTTCAGAAACATCATTGTATCCTCTTTTACCAACCAATTCGCGCTCCTCTTTGGATAAATCAATAATTTTTTGCAAATTTTCGGATAAATCTTCAATTGAATTAGGATGAAATAGCCATCCATTTTTACCATGCTCAATAAATTCCGGCACTCCTCCTACACTGGTTGCAAGAACTGGGACCTTTAAGAACATAGCCTCTACTGCAGCAATACCAAAGCCTTCAGAATAGGAGGGAAGAACATAGAGATCGGCATCGCTGAGAAATTTACCAGGTTCAGGTTGGAAGCCTTGAAATTTGACTTTGTCTGTTAGACCCAATTCTTGAGTTACATTTTCCAAGGCGTTTCTTTCTCTACCATCGCCAACGATTGTGAGTTTTACTTGGCTATTATTGATTATCTTAAAAGCTCTGATAAGTGATAGAACATTTTTCACTTTTTCCAGACGCCCTACATAGACAATGTTAAATTTATCCTGTGGATTCTTTTCGAAAGTATTTGGTATGCTGACAGGATTGTAAATGACTTTACCTTTATGCTCAGGTATTTCACCTGTTTTTACCAAATGGTCTTTTACAGATTCAGATACACATATTACTTTATCGGCTAATCGATAAACTTGCGCGAATACCTTTTGTGCGTTTGAAGAATGATTGGGAATACCAATTTCCTCACCAAATATAGTTTTTACTCCAGCGAGTTTTGCAGCAATTATCCCATGGAAATTAGCTTCAGCCGCCGCTGTATGTACTACGTCAGGTTGCACTTTTTTGATTAGCTTATAAATCGCCCAAATATTGGAAAGATTTCTAATGCCAAAGCTTCGGTTTAGAATATGCACTTTAAAACCGCGAGAGCGCAACTGTTCTTCTGCATTACCTCCATAACCTATTGCTGCAAATTCATATTGATGCTGCAGTAACGAAGGATTTTCGGTAAAACTGAGGTATTTTTTTTCCTGGCCTCCGAAATCAAGTAGAGTAGTGAGACGTAGAATTTTCATTTAGCTTGTTTCATAAGAGAATTGTATAGATTTGCAACATTCTGTACATAACTCTCCTCGGTGTATTCTTTCATTGCTTTTTCATAACCATTCATACCAAACTGTGTTAGCATCGTGGAATTTTTGTAGAGTGTATTAAACGCATCCAAGATTGCATTAGTATTTCCGGGTGCTACAAGTAAACCTGTTTTACCATCATCCACAATATATTTCATACCCCCAACTTTGGCTGCAATTACTGGTAATTTGTTTAACATGGCTTCCGCAAGTACTAATCCAAAGGATTCGTGCAGGGATGCAATTGCAAATACATCCATAAGTTGATAGAAAATAGCAACATCAGATTGATAACCTGTAAAAATTACTTTTTTTTCAATCCCAAGTTGTTTGGAAAGAGTTTCGTAATTTTTTTTCTCAGGTCCTTCTCCTATTAACAATAATCGAGCATTTGGTTTATCTTGAGAAAACGAAGCAAAAGCTTTAATCAAATCGGAAAAACGTTTGTTGCTATCATCGAGCATACGACCAACCGAACCAATAACAAATGCTTCGGGAGTTATTTGATATTTGTCTCTTACAGCCTGTAATTCTTCACTACTAACTACTCTTTGTGCAGCAACACCATTGTTAATCAAAATAACTTTCTTCTCGGCTAAACCCAATTTTTGTTTTAAATACTCCTCAGATACTGCCTCAGAAACTCCTATTACTTTTGTAGATAAACGAGAGAATAGTTTAACTAAAAGATTTCCTTTCCAAGTCCGATTAATTGGGAAAGATGTTTCTTCAATAATTATGATTGGAACTTTTTTGAGCCATCCGTTTAATGCGGCTAAAGTTACCCCTTCAAATACGGCCCCATGAATAATATCCGGATTAAACTCATCAATAATTTTTTGGATTTTTCTATGTTGTTTCCAGTGCAATGGTGATTTCATTTTTCCGATTGAAGTCACCTGAAAACCTTGAGCTCGGATTTCATCGGGAATGTTTCCTTTTTCTATTGTACAGATAAACCTCTGATCAAATAGCATTTTGTCCAAATGCTTTGCCATTGAAAGACGCCTTCTCTCAACACCACCTGAACCTATTGTTTCTTGAATATGTAGAATTTTTATTTTTTGTGTCATTCTATAAGAATATCCTTTAGTCTAGGCTGTAATTTGTCTTGATCAAAATTTGCTAAAATATAATTGAAAGCATTTTCACGAATAACTTCAATTTGCGTTGAGTTTAGATTGTCAATGACCCAGTCAAGCCTTGAAGTAAATTCATCCAACTTTTGAGGTGGAATAAGGAATCCTGTTTTTTCATCAATTATATAATCTGCTAAACCACCAACATTAAAGGCTACGATAACACATCCGGCCGCCATTGCTTCAATATTTGCCAAACCCTGGGATTCTGCACGTCCTTCTTTGTCAACTTTACCTGAATAAATATAAATGTCCGAATCTCTAATTTTTTCTAATACTTTCGCGTGGCTTTGCTTATTCAATAATATTACTGTTTCCTCAAGGTTGTTTATTTTTATTTTATTTCTAATTTCTTCTTCTTCTGGTCCCGTTCCAATAATTTCAAGAATTATTTGATCTCTATTTTTGAGTTTTGCAATTATTTCGACTGCTTCAATATAGCCTTTGAGTGATACTAAACGTCCAATAGAAATTATTCTAATTTTTTCGTTTTCTAATTTTTTTGTGAAATCACGTTTATTTGGATTAATTTTAACACCTACAGGAAGAAGCACAATTTTAGAAAGTGGTAGTTGATATTGTTTCAATTTACTTAGTGCGTAGGTAGAACCAACAATGAAGGTATCAGTATATTTCTTTAAAACAGAATAGTATTTAGCAGGATACTTATTCAAATTCATATCAAGACCATGAAATCGAACCACTAGTTTAGTTTTTGCAGGAATAATGCCCAAATCTTTGAGTTCAGCAATCAATTTTCCATTAGTCCCAAAATGGCAATAAATAGTGTCGTACTCATTATGTTTGAAGAAATGGATTAAATATCCCAAGGTAGCATTTTGACCATTTCGGTATTTTAGACTACGCAAAAAATCAAAAGAGAAAAGCGATGGATTATGTAATAGTCTTTTAAAAAAAGATTTTGGAATGTATAAGCCATAAACTCTGGATTCTGGAATAGATTCATTGTAATGCAAAATATGTAATTCAAGATCATCTTGTTGCATCAAATATTCTATTTCATCTGAAATAAAGGTTTCAGAAGTTCTGCCATAGTAATTAATAAGCATTAAAACTTTCCTCATTTAGCAAAAGTTTTATACGTGAAGAATTTAAATAAAGATTTTTGAGCGAGTTTAAATTCATAATTTTTCAAAGCCCATTTGAATACAGAATAATATGTTTTTGCGACATTCGCACTATGTAATTTGGTAAATTGATTGTCCAAAAAATCGTCTAACATAAGATTAAATCTTTCCACTTTTTTTGCCCACTCATATCTGTTATATCCGGTTGATACTCCATTTTGGTTTCTTCTATAAATAGTAGAAATATTTGGTAACAATTTTACTGAACCTTTTTTGGCTAATGTTACAAACAAAATTGTATCACCAAAGGGAAAATCAGAAAAATTGTTTGGTAAGAATAAAGCAGATCTTTTAAATAAAACAGTTGCAGTATGAAATTTTCTTCCACGAATCATCTCTTCAATAGTAATGTTTCTTGGTGAATCAAACTGCGCAAATAATGTTTCAGTTCCATGCCTTTCATCAATGATTCGGCTATTCTCTGCGACCAAAACATACTCACTATTATTTTCCAAAAAATCGACTTGTCGCTGTAATTTGCCTGAATCTGTCCAATAATCGTCACCTTCGCAGATTGCAATGTATTTTCCATTGCAATTTTCTAAAATAGCCATTTGGTTTGCATGCGCACCAATATTTTTATCATGAAGTAAAAGCTTTAATTTACCTGGATAATTCTTATTATATCTTTCAATAATTTCACGAGATTTATCAGTAGAAAAATCTTCACCTATAACAATATTATATGGAAAATTGCATTTTTGTTTCAAAATCCCCTCTAAACAATCACTTATATATTTTTCGTGGTTGTAAACCATTACGAAAATACTTACCATTGGAATTGGCAATTTATCTAAATCGCATTTCATTTCCACAAAATTACCGTCATTATGTATTTTTACAAATCCACTTGCCTCATAAGATTTAATTGCGTAAATATTTTCTTCACTAACAGATAAATAAATTGTATTTAAATTTAGATGTTCTTTTGCAAAATGCAAAATTTCGAAAGTCGCCAATTTCGATACTCCCTTACCCCACCAATTTTTATTTCCGATAAATATATGATAAGTTGCTGATGATTCTGAAATATTCGTAATCTGAATATTTCCTATGTATTCATTATCGGCAATTATTGCAAATCTACGGGAAAATGGATCATTTATGGCTTTGCTTATCCAATCAGTTTCAATTTCTTTGGTAATTTTTCTATTTGGTCTTGAACCAGTGAATTTCCAAATTTCCGGATCATTTCTCCATTCATAACTTATTAGCGCATCTTCAAGCTCTAGGGGCCGAATGTATAAATTATACATGTTTTTGTATTTGTTCAATAATTCTTATCATATGGTTCTCATCATATCGTTGATCAATAGGTAAGTGAATAAATTCATTAACCAACTTTTTTTCTATTTCAATCTTCGAGTTTGAACTTGCAAGATTTGGCCAATATTTCGCTGTGTAAATACGCTTTTTAAGTAATATTTCTCTAAGATTTGGGTTTTTGGTTCGAAAGGGATAAACCATTGGGACCTGATTTGCACATTTATTAATGTCAAATAAATTATGTTGTTGTAATTCCTTGTGCAAGAATTCAAAATTTTTAATTCGTTTCTTTCTAGCGAGAGAATAATCGATGCCAGCTAAAAGTCGTTGAGTAAGATTTGACATTTGAAGCATCTTTTCATTCTGCAATGATGCATCATTTTGACAAAATTCCGCATAACCCATTTCGGCATTCAACCCTAATCTAAGAATTAAATGACTCATGCGTTCAATTGATCTAACATCCCTTTCTATGGATGTATCTAATTTTTTCTTAGAATGTACGTATCCTCCATCTGGTAATCCGAAGAATTTCCTTGGTGAATAGAATGCACAAGTGTTTAATATGGGTTTGGAGAAAAATGATTGCGCATTATCAATAATTAAATTTTGGATTTTTGAAGATAACAGATTTACGAAATTATCTTGAACCCCAAAGTAATTTGTATATAAAAAAGCCTCATTACTTTTTATTATATTGTAATCGAAAATTGGATTTAATCTCTCATCGACGGAATAAAATTGGAAATCAAATTTATTTCTAATTAATGGCTCTAGAATAACATCACAAGTATAATGAGGAATATAGATTCTGGAATATTGATTAGCAAGTAAAATGTACTCAAATGCAGTACGCCCACTGTTTAATTTAATGAGATTTTTGTGAAATTCCTTCCCTTTCTTAGTTTCTAGTTCAAAATAACCTCCAATTGCTTTCATTGTAAAGTATAACGATTCAACATTAATTGGATTTGGTCTCGTGAATTGAACATTAAAACATCAATTATTGAAAGAGATGGTACAAATTCTGAAGAATTTTGCTCATAAACGACTGTATCAGTTTTAATAAACTTTAATGCTATGTTTTGTTTTGCAAAATAGTCTTTATCATATAATTCTTGACCGCCAATTGTATTAATATAGGTATTTGCTTTGAGTCTATTACAAATATTAATTAATCGATCTTCTCTATTTAAATTTTTATTATGAAATCCAACAGATGAATTGTGAATGAACGTATCTATTCCAATAAAATTACAAATTTCTTGGATAGAATTTACAAGTAAACTATGAAGCATCTTTTCCTCCTTCAATGAAATTTCAATTATTGGATAAACATCATTAAAATAAGGTGCTTTAGAGTAACTTTGAGTTAAGGTTTTCAAAAACTTTAAACGCCATTTATTATATTGTCCAGTATTTATTTCAATTTCATTAATTTGTTTGAAAGAACTGGCATTTGAAAGGGGAATTGTAAAGAGATTCTTTTTCCCATTCACTAGGATATTATTCCGATTGATCCATCCACCCTTTATATAGTTGACATCATCATAGATTACAAATTGATCTACGGCATTAATAAGCTGAAAATATCCAATATACGGCATAAAATATGGCTGCATCACTGCTATAGTCATTCTTAATTATTTTGAGTTCGTAAAATAATTCGGCAAATTAAGTCCACATCAGCTAGTGTCAAATCATAATATAACGGAAGACAAAGGACTTTTTCTGAAATAAATTCAGTCACATCTAATAATTGAGATTCAACATAAGGAAGAGAAGTTGATAATGATGGATAAAAATATCTTCTTGTAAAAACATTGTTTGCTTGCAAGGCTTCTATAGTTAACATCATCAATTCTTTGTCTTCAAAAACCAAAGGATAGTAGGCATAATTATTTACCGACATGTCATGCCAAATTGGTCTACGGGCTTTTAGATGTTTTAATTTTTCAGAATACCTCTCTGTGAGTTGTTTTCGTTTGAGAATAATGTCATCAATATGTTTCAAATTTGCCAGACCCATAGCAGCATGAAATTCAGAGTTCTTACCATTAAGACCAAGTTCGGCGAAATTCTCCGGTCCGTCAAATCCAAAATTTCGTATGTAGGCTAATTTCTTCAATAATTTAGGGTCTTTGGTGATAATTAAACCACCTTCTACTGAATGGTATAATTTTGTAGCATGAAGAGAGCAAGTAGAGATATCACCATATTCAAAAACTGATTTTCCATTAATTACTACACCAAAGGCATGAGCGGCATCGTATATAACTTTTAGATTATGCTTGTCTGCAATCTCTTGGATTTTTTCTACATCACATGGATTACCATAAACGTGTGTAGCCAAAATAGCGGAAGTATTAGGGGTTATGGCTGTTTCAATCTTAGAAGCATCAATATTCAACGAACTTTCATCGATATCCACGAAGACAGGTGTGCAATTTTCCCATACAATTGAGCTCGTTGTAGCTACAAAGGAAAAGGGTGTTGTAATAATTTCTCCTTTTAAATCTAAAGCTTTGATAGCCATTTGGAGTGCAACTGTACCATTCGTTACAAACAATAAATGATTAACATTCAGATACTCTTTAAGTTGCATTTCCAAACTAGATGCTAAAGGACCCATATTAGTAAGCCACTGCCGCTTCCAAATTCCATTTAACAAAGCTTGATATTCTTCTTGAGGAGGAAGGAAAGGTTTTGTAACTGGTATCATCTTTTTAACAATTCTTTAACATATCTGATTTCGTTGAACTTCATCAAGAAAACCGCTGACAAATATAAGGATACAAAAATAAAACCTGATATTACAAGACGTAAAAAATCAGGAATATCGAGGAAGAACGAAGAATTTAGATAATAAATGCCCCCCCCGATCATAAGGGATAATATTATACTTGGTAGAAGATCAATACCTTGCTCAATGAAATTGTAATCAAGAATCTTATCGGTATAGTAAGTGTTAATGAAGAATGCTAATATAGAAAAAATCACTTGACCCCAGACAATACCTATTACTCCAAATGGAATAGATAAAGCCAAAATAACTATAACTAATACCTTTTTTATGAATTCAAGTTTTAGGATTAAATCTGATCTTCCTTTTACTTTTAGAATATTGAGATTATAAGCATGAATTGGATACAAAATTCCAGCTATAGCTAAAATTTGAAAATAAGGAATTGCAGGCATCCACTTTTCTGTTAATAGAAAACGAATTAAAGGCTCTGCCGTTGAAGCCATTAAGCAAAGGATGGGAGCTAATATAAAAACTACAACTTTCATTAGTTTTTTATAAACAGTTTTCAATTTTTCCTGTTCATGAGAGATTTTAGCAAATAATGGATAGGTTACTTTGTTTAAGGCTGTAGATAAATTGCTAACAGGTAGCTGCTTAAGTGTATCTGCTCTATTGTAGAACCCTAAATCCGCAGGTGAAAAGAACTTTCCAATGATCACAGTATAAATATTTGCAAATATTTTATCCAACAAACCTGATAAGGTTAATTTATAGCCGAAATTGAAATGATATCTAAATTTATTTTTACTAAAAGAGAAGGAGGGTCTCCACTTGCTATACAACCAAATTTGAATTACATAACAAACCGATTGTATAATTGGATAAAAAACCAAAGTCCATACACCGAATTCATTTAAGGCCATAATTACGGCGGCAATTCCTGCAATCATCAATGAAGGAACTTGCACTTTAAAAAGGCTACGAAAATTCATATCTCTTGTCATTTGCGCATTTTGAACTGCACCAAACGAATTAATGAGAAGAATTATGCTATATACTCTGATAACATTGGTCAGAACTGCTTCATCGAAAAAAGAAGCTATCAGAGGAGATGTGAGATAAATGAGAATATATAAAACAATCGCTGTTCCAATATTAAACCAAAATACTGTTGAAAAATCTAGTTCGTCTAAATCTTTGGATCGAATAAGACTTGCAGTCATTCCTCCATCTGTTAGCGCTGTGGCAACAGCCATAACAACTGTAAACATTGCAATAAGTCCAAAGTCTGCAGGAGCTAAAATTCGCGCTAAGATAATTCCAACAGTAAAGCTAATCAATTGATAACCTATTTGTTGAGAAAATGTCCACACTAAACCACTAACAGCTTGCTTTTTTAAAGACATTTTTTATTTAAATATTTAGATGAAAATTTGATAAAATTGAGTCCAAATAAACACATCGCATAATCTGAGATTTTACGCCATATGTTCGGTGAAATATGTTACATATAAAGAATGTTGATTTTATACCTATAATCTTTTCCGCTTTTTCCATATTTTTAGACTTCTTACATTTTTATTTTTTTATGCTATTGATCTTCACAAGTTTGGTATTATTCAAGCATTAACTTTATATTCAATTTTAACTAAATGTATTTTTTTGCCTAAATTCAATATGAACTAAAAGCTTGATAGGAATTACATGACTCGAAGTATAAAATTACTTTAGCCCTTATTTAATGCTAAATTTTTTACTAGTTTGGAAGTAACTCTTAAGATTTTCCGGATTAAAGAAAATCTGGCAAACTCTAATTTTACCCTATCTATGGACTTATTTAGAATATTATATTCATTACCATAATATTTACTTTTTATCTTACTTATGAGTTTATGCTGCAGTAAATTGTTTTTGTAAAAATTGGAATCAACTGTTTGAACGGAATTATGATGAATTCGATATTTAACTGTGGGAACATCCAAATAGGTAATGTTTAAGTTATTTTTCGTAGATAATATCCAAAATGGTAAATCTTCTATCTGTGGGAATTCCTCATCAAAAGATAAAAACTCAAAAATTTCACCATGAAAAAAAACAGCAGGCGCATTTATGTATCGATATGTTTTAAGTAATTTGTTTTGCACATGAGCTGGTAAAAGAAAGAATTTAAGTGAAATGGTGGAACTGAAATTTTCTATATAATTAGCAGAATCAAAGGTTTCTGAATAAATTTCACAGTCAGTCTGAATAATTCTATCTTTGGGATTTACATTTTCAATGAAATTTTGAATACCGTCTTCGATAAAAGTATCATCACCAGCTATTATTTTTATCCACTCCCCACTTGCGGCTTTCACCCCACGATTACAATTTGCAGGAATCCCGGTATTATATTCAACAGAAAGAATTTCAGAGTTAACGAAACGATAATGATTCTTTTCGAGCCATTGACGACAGATGAGAAGAGTATCATCTTTGGATCCATCATCCGTGATGATTAGTTCAATGTTCCTATATGTTAGGCACTTTATACTTTCTAATGTTTCAAGAACGAAATCAGAGGAGTTATAAGTTATCAAAACTATAGAAACCTTAGGCATATTTTTTCCAACCTTAACGGCATTCTCAATTCCCTCTAGCATTATTAATATTTTGTGTGTTTATTAAATAAATTTTGA
>JAUNRT010000019.1 GCA_030535475.1 Weeksellaceae bacterium
TAATCCATAGATCTCTGTTGCACTATACCTTCTACCCTACCCCAAACTTGACGAAGTCAAGTTGCGGCAAGGATTGCAGCGATATCGGGTGTAGGCTGTGGCTGATACAAAACGCCGGCTACCGGTACCGGGTCACGGCGATAGCCTGAGAGTGTGCCGGAAGCCGGGGTTTTGTAGCCACAGACAAGCACGATACAAGCGGAAAGCCTGGTACCGCGCTATTTTTCACGGCAAAGCCGTGAAAAATAGCGCGGGAGCCGCCCAAATCATAAAAATTAAATTTACTCCTACTTCCTTTTGACAGTGATATGACCACTGAATTCTCTGCCATCTGCCAGTTTGAGCATGTACCAATATGTACCTGTATTTACTGGTCTACCGCCATAAGTTCCGTCCCATACAAATCGCTCAACGCCTGGTCTGGCAGTATCTGTGTATAGCAGTTTGCCTTGACGATTGAATATGTGAAGTGTAGAAGGCAAAATTTCCCCATTTTCGCCTCGGAACACGTCTAGATGTGAGATTACAAAATAGTCATTGAGTCCGTCACCATTGGGTGTGATTACGTTATTAACATTGAGAATGAGAAACTCATATACTTGGCTCACACAATCACTGCCTATTGCGCGTACGTAAACTTGGTGCAGACCATTTTCTAAATTGGAGAAGTGGTTCATAAACTGCCAGTTGACTCCATCTAATGAATATTCTAATCCCGTGTTGGGTGATGCTATAATGCTAGCTGTGTTGCCCTCTATATTCACTGCTGTCACTTGCGGGGTTTGCACCACATGCACTTCTGTAAACACGGTGATGCTACAGCCTGAGATAGGATGTGTGACGATGAGAGAAACGGTGCGCACACCAGGAATACCTGTGTATTGTATGCTACCATCTGCCGCTGGTGAGAAAATGGCGCCCGTGTCATCTTGCCACAAGAAATCCATGGCTTCTGAGTAGGAAACAGTGTTGGTGATTTGTGTGTTTTCACCTTGGCATATAGTGCTTTGCGCTACAGAAAGTGCAGCCTGTGGCATTGGGTTTAACTCCACATCAAATTGTGCTATAGCCGGACAGCGATTCTCTGCCTCTACCCGTACCCAATATGTACCACCTGCTGTGAGCAACTGTTCTGGCAGCGGGTTTTGGGCATTACTGGCTGCTTGTTCTGTGCTGTAAAAGCTGAATACTGCGCCTTGATGTGTAGAAAATTGAGAATGATATTGCTGAAAATTCAGTGTGGATTGTCCATTTTGCTCTTCGCAAAGCTGTATGGGCATAATGTTGCTTACGATGTGCACTTGAGGCAGTTCTGTAAATGTGATGCTGGTGATGTCATAGCACGGCTGCCCGCTCACATTGAATCTTACCCAATAGGTTTGTGGCAATGCTTGAAGCTCTATATTGCCGGGCTGTGCTATAGGGTTTTGTTGGTTTTCTGCATCTACAGCACTGTTGTAAACGGTGATGTCATAGCTGCTTACTAGACCAGACTGTAGTAGGCCTGCATAGTAGTGGGTAATATTTATTTGGAAAACATTATCAAAATTGGTGTCACACATTGGTACTTGCAGATTATCCACTAAATCTACATTTGCAAGGACTTCCAACAAATGGGTACCTGTTGTGAAACAACCCGTGGCTAGGTCTGTGAGCCTGTAATATATAGTTTGCTCAAACGGGGTAGTGTTGGTATATGTTGCAGGTAGAGGATTGTTGTTCCCAGCAGCATCTTGCTGCGTGAGATGGAAGGTGAGCGTGTGATTGTTGTATGCTTGAAGATATTGTTGAGACAATTGTTGCAAGTTGAAGGTGTAGAGTCCTGTCCCATTTTCATCACAGAATACTGTGCCTATAGGCTCAGGATTTTCCGGTGCGGTTTGCACGGAAAGCACCTCTTCTACAAAGTCATAACAATTTCCGGAAGCGTCTGTAAATCGCACATATATGGTGGTAGATTCTCCGGCTTCAACGAATATTGCAGTCTGCACTCCATTGACACCTGACTCTGCATCTGCAGCACTGGTATGGAAGGTGATGCTGCCACTATAGTTGGCGGCATTGTAAAGCTCTTGTAAATATTGTAAAGTAAAGTTGTACCCGTCTATTGTGCTGTCCTCACAAACCTCCGGCAAAAATGGACCTACGGTAGTGAGGGATTCTGTAACTCTGATCACCTGCTCTAGTACTAAGTAGCAATCATTATTGGCATTTTGTATGCGCACAAATATGGTCTGCTCGTAAGCCTGTGTATTGGTGTACGGTGATGCTAATGGGTTTATGGCAGCTTGCGCATCTGAAATACTCGTGTGAAACGTGATTACATAAATACCTTGAGGATCAAAGTGGTCTTCTATCATTTCAAGATCAAAAGACGCAAATCCTTGGGTTTCAACATTACACACCTCAAACACCTGTGGTTGTGGCACTTGTGGAAGTGGATTTACTACAATATCAAGAGTTGAAAGGGTAAAGCATTCATTGCCTGGTGTGGAAAGCAAAACAGAAAGTTGCTGCTGATCAAAGCCAGTAATAGAGTACTCTGAAATTTGATTTTGCTGATTGACGGCATCGTCCTCTGATAGGTAGAACTGAAACTGTAAATTTGGATTTTGTGCTAGATAGAGGTCCCTGATTTCTTGCAAATCTAGGTTTGTACTTTCTGATTGCGGGTCTTGTTGACAAATCTGCACCAAAGGAATGTTTACATTATCAGGACCAAAATTTAGTTGAAGCGTGAATTGAGCCATGCCGCTACACCCGGATTCTGGTGAAGTGAAGATGACAAAAATTTCCTGAGTTTCGCTCCAATTATAAGCTTGTGGATTATTGATAGGGTTGTTACCCGCTACAGCATCTGCTTGTGAAGTGTAGTATTGAAATGTAAATATCGTAGGGTCTGCCACCAATTGAGGTAGGAATTCTGACAGATTTGTGGTAAGTGTAGCGTTGCCGGTAAGAGGTGCACAATAATCAAAAACGGGAGTTTCTTCAGGAATGTCAAGGCTAATAGTATTGAGGCTAAAACTTCTAAACACGGCACACTCACCATTTTGTGTTTCTATCCTCATCCATATTACGTCTCCATCTTCGCCGGCATAGCTATCTATATCTTCCGTAGCTATTGCATCTTCATTGGCCTCAGCATCTTCCAGAGATGTGAAAAAGCTGCTATTAAATCCTTGAAATTGATTGGTGGAAAGATCGAAAATATTGGATTCGAGTCCTTCACAAATTGTAAGATTTTGAGGTTCTAGATTGGTGAAATCAAATGCTTCCACCAAAATATCATCTGTAATGGTACAATCACCAGGCAACAATTGCACTTCTACCGTGTAATTACCCGGTTGATTGACTACAAGCTCATGACCAACTTCTCCGGGAAGTATTTCACCATTCAGGAACCAAGTGTAAACATAAGATTCTTGATAATCTACGGTGAGTGTATGTGTTTGGTCATCACATAGAGCTGTTCCCGTTTCTATGGTAAGGTCTTCACCAAGATTGGCGCTGGTAAGCGAGAAACTACCGGCTTCTAAAAGTACAGCGCTATCATAACTGCTATCATTACGGTCTGCAATCACAAGCTTAATAGAATAGGTAGTGTTTGGCGTAACATCTGATACGGCAGTGAGCAAAACTGTTTCGCCATTGAAGTTGTGTGCTGCGTTATTGTTTCCCAAAGGAAAATAGTTGCCAAAATACTCTGGGTTTACGGATTCGCAGCCTCCATTGTATTGACTATCGCGAATGGTGATCACAGATATTGGATCATTAGTTCCTGGAACTATTGCCAAATTGGTGACCTGGCCTGTGTCATGATTGGTAAGAAAAAAGGCAAAAGCATCTGAGTAATCACACTGAAAGGTTCCATACTCTTCTGACACAAACATGAAGTTGAAACTTATGAAATTGGATGATGGTTTGAAATCGAAAGTGAGAATACTGGCATTATATGTCTCCGTAAGTCCAGGATCATAAGGTTGCATATAGGCTCTCAACTGTTCGTCACCATCCCAATTTGCATCTCCGGCACTTTGTGTTGAGTTATTGGGTCCCGGGGCATTGTACACACTTCCTGTACTTAATATCACTCCTCTTTCTATAGGGAAATCTGGATTGGTGTTGGTGAAATAGGCAATACTCGGCGTGTTGAAAAGGTGCCCACCATACACCTCTATATTCTCTATTTCACTCTCATTACAAGGGTCATTGATTAGAACATCTGTAATGAGCTCTTCATGAGAATAAGAATTAAGATCTATCTGCAAGCCCTGAGCCCATAAAAGGTTGCAGAAAAAAGACAACAATATGCAAATTAGAAATTTATTGCTCATAATAGAAATTAGAATCTTTACTATCAACACAAATTCAATGAGATAGATAAAAAAAATTTGAAACGTAAAGATAAAAAAAACCGCCCAAAGGGCGGTAATAGTTTTATACCTTTAATGAGGTATTAATCTCGGATGTTTGCACATTGTGAATTACAGGCTGTAACGCTTGTAATCTACAATTTCAAGATCAGCATTAGCAGACTTCACATAGTCTTTTACAGACTGCTTGTCGCCTACTATATACTCTTGCTGATTGAGTGTGTTTTCTTTGAAAAACTTCTGCAATTTACCTTTTGCAATGTTGTCTAGCATGGCTTCAGGCTTACCTTCTTGGCGAAGTTGATCTTTGGCTATTTCTATTTCCTTGTCTATTACAGTCTGGTCAATTCCAGATTCGTCTAGTGCCAATGGGTTCATAGCTGCAACTTGCATAGCTACGTTTTTAGCAACTTCTGCAGACTCTGGTGTGTTCTTATTCAGTGCTACCAAAGTGGCAATTTTGTTACCATTGTGCACGTAGTGACCTAGAAATGGACCTTCCATAGTTTCGAAAGCGCCTATTTCTATTTTTTCACCAATCACTCCTGTTTGCTCAATCATTTTTTCGCTAACGCTCATTCCTTGGAAATCGGCTGCTAGAAAATCTTCCTTGCTAGAGTGCTCAAGAGCAAGCTCTGCCAATTGGTGAGCCAAATTAACAAAATCTTCATTTTTGGCTACAAAGTCTGTTTCGCAATTTAGGGCTATAAGCGCGCCTTTGGTTTTGTCACTATTCACAGCTGTGATTACAGCTCCTTCAGTGCTCTCTCTGTCGGCACGATTAGCTGCCACTTTTTGACCTTTTTTGCGTAATATTTCGATTGCTTTGTCAAAATCTCCTTCTGCTTCTACGAGGGCTTTTTTACAATCCATCATACCGGCACCGGTGATTCCTCTCAGCTTACTTACTTCTGCTGCTTTTACTTGATAAGACATATTTGTATGTTTTGAGTTAGTAAAAAAATTTTTTATTCTTCTTCTTCTCTAGAAGCCTTAGCACTCGCTTTAGTAGCTACCTTATCTTCTGCATCATCATCATCAGAATAGATAGTTGCTTTAGAGGTTTTAGCTTTTTCTTTGTCCATTTTTCTTACAGACAGACCATCTTTAATAGCGTTGCTTACCGTCTGTAGTACAATTTCTATAGACTTAGTAGCGTCATCATTTGCTGGGATAGGGAAATCCACCTCACGAGGGTCTGAATTGGTATCCACCATTGCAAAGATTGGGATATTCAATTTTTGCGCTTCACGTACAGCAATATGCTCATTCACAATATCTACTACAAAGAGAGCAGAAGGCAAACGCGTCATATCTGCAATAGTACCCAAGTTTTTCTCAAGCTTTTCACGAAGACGATCTACCTGAAGTTTTTCTTTCTTAGAAAGCGTTTCAAAGGTACCATCCTTCTTCATCTTGTCTATAGAGTTCATCTTTTTCACTGCCTTTCTTATGGTGACAAAGTTTGTCAACATACCACCTGGCCAACGCTCTGTGATATAAGGCATATTGATTTCTGCAGCATACTTGCTCACAAGATCCTTAGCTTGTTTTTTAGTAGCTACGAAAAGTACTTTCCTACCACCTGAAGCCATTTTCTCCAACGCGTTGGTAGCCTCTTCCAATTTCACTGCCGTCTTGTGCAGGTCTATGATGTGGATTCCGTTTTTCTCCATAAAGATGTACGGAGCCATGTTTGGATTCCATTTTCTTGTCAGGTGTCCAAAGTGTACACCAGCTTCCAGTAATTCTTCTACTGATCTTTTTGCCATTTTTCTAAATTTTAAATTAGTTTACTTTCCGCTCATCAGCAATCAATGGGCAAGTGGTCATGACACATTGCAATCGCCTTCCCATTTGGATGCTAAACTAACCGGCTTATTTATTGATTAAATATTAATAATTTCATTTATTGTAAAAAAGCAAGCCCGAGACTTGCGTTCGGGCAATACTTTAGTATATAAACATCTTTGTGTAAGAAAACAGATGTTGCATCTGGTTCAGTTCGGTATTAACGCTTAGAGAACTGGAATTTCTTACGAGCTTTCTTCTGGCCAAACTTCTTACGTTCCACCATTCTAGGGTCACGAGTAAGAAGGCCTTCAGGCTTCAATACAGCGCGGTGCTCTTGGTTGATCTCACAAAGTGCACGAGAAATCGCAAGGCGTATTGCTTCAGCCTGTCCGGTAATACCACCACCGGTCACAGTAATTTTCATATCATAATTACCTTCTGTACCAGTAAGCTGAAATGGTTGAGTAACCTTGTATCTCAACAAATCTGTTGTGAAATACTCATCCATCGGCTTGTCATTGATTCTAACCTCACCATTTCCTTCAGTGATGTATACACGAGCAACAGAAGACTTTCTTCTACCAATTTTGTGCGTAGTAGTCATATTATTTAAATTCGTTTAGATTTATCTCACGTGGCTGTTGAGCTACTTGCTCATAGGTGTCACCACCATAGACACGGATATTCTTTATCACTTTTCTTCCCAATTTGTTTTTTGGGAGCATTCCCTTCACAGCACTTTCTACAAGACGCGTTGCATCCTTTGCAAAAAGCTGCTTAGCAGTAGTCTCTCTTAGACCTCCCGGATATCCTGTATAGCGTTGGTATATCTTGTCGTTCCACTTGTTTCCGGTCAACACTACCTTTTCCGCATTGATTACAATAACGTTGTCCCCACAATCATCGTGTGGTGTGAAATTAGGCTTGTGCTTACCTCTCAAAAGCTTCGCAACTTTAGAAGCCAACCTACCCAACGACTGCCCTTCAGCGTCAACAACCAACCATTCTTTGTTGGCTGTAGCCTTATTGGCTGATATGGTTTTATAACTTAGTGTATCCACTTTTTTATTATTTTAATATATTACTTAATTCTTCTTTCGGATAAAAACGGGTTGCAAAAGTATAACAAATTATTCACACACACAAATTATTGCGCATCAATTTTTGTGCACCCTCCATTTCCGCGGCAAATCTACAAAATTTTGAGCTTTTTATTTCATTATTAGTCCATTACGGTATCTTTTTTATTTGGGCGGCACCCTTTAATTGAGCAGGTACGTCACTGCCAGAGCTTACAGCTTACTTAATAATCAGAGTTTTCAACAGAAATTAGTGGTCTTTTTTACGCCCAATAAAAGGTCGTTGTACGGCTTTTACTACACAACAGCCTAGTGTCTTGCAGTTCTCGCAGACGTGTTCTCTTTGTTTTCTAAACCCTGCTACTCGGCATCAGGTAGCACTGGGTTGCTTTGCGGGAGTAAGCTGCGCTGAATGCCTTTTTTATTGGAATTTTTTATTATAGTGTGGCATTCCACCTGCCACCTGTTCCGGCTTACCCACAAGGCCAATGTATTTTTTTATTGAAAAAATAGACAAAATGGCCATCGTGCTGCTGGACTAGCCCCGATGCGAGCGGAAATCCTTGCAAAACCTACAGCCAAGGCAGCTGACAGGGTTTTGGGTACTGGAGCGATAGCGGACGTGCCCAAAACTCGGCAGATGCGGCTGTGGGTGAGCAAGATTGCAGCGGGCAGCGGGAAATAGCTCCTAAAAAAAATTCAATTAATGTTTACTGCATCTGATTCAAAATTTTTTGTAAATACAGCTTTGCGATGTTTTACTGCGCTTTGCAAGATTATGTATTACCAATTGAAAAAATAGCTGTCAGGTTGTATGGATTATGTCTGCAGCGCTTCTTTTTTGCCTGTAATAGTCGGTAGGAGAATAATAAATAACAACATGGCAGAATTGCCTTATAATTTATGATTCACTTAACAGAAAATGCTTTAAATTTTCTTATCTTCGTCAACACAAACAATCAAATAAATTTTCATGGCAGATATTCAATTCAAAGGAGACCCCGTAAAAACCAGTGGTCAATTGCCCGCTAAGGCTTCTAAAGCTACAGATTTTGAGCTTGTAAGTACTGATTTGTCTACAAAATCTCTTAAGGATTTTGAAGGCAAGAGGGTGATTATGAATATTTTCCCAAGCTTAGATACCGGTGTGTGTGCAACTTCTGTACGTGAGTTTAATAAGCGTGCTGCAGCATTGGACAATACTGTGGTGCTCAACATCTCTAGAGATCTACCTTTTGCGCAGAAAAGATTCTGCGGCGCTGAAGGCATTGACAATGTAGAAATGCTTTCAGATTTCAGAGGTGGCAAATTTGGAGGAGACTATGGTCTTGATATGACAGATGGTCCTTTGGAAGGGCTTCTAAGCCGTTCAGTTATTGTACTGGATGAAGACCACAATGTGGTGTACTCCGAACAGGTTCCGGAAATCACTCAAGAGCCTGATTATGATTCCGCAATCAATACTTTTTCATAACTACATTTTTTGAATTTTATTTTTTTAAAAGAACCGCTCACCCAGCGGTTCTTTTTTGTTGAAACCTAATTTGGTTTGTAGTTTTGCTCAATGCATCTGCTTTTTAATACCCCATCGAGTACTAAATTTAAGTAAAAACACTAATTTTAAACATCAATCAATAAAAATCAATCAATCATGGGTTTTATTTCATGGATAGTTTTTGGCCTTATTACCGGTGCCATTGCCAAAGCGTTACATCCCGGGCCAGATCCTGGAGGATGTTTTGGCACTATACTTATTGGTATCATTGGAGCGTTTTTGGGTGGCTTTCTAGGTAGTCATTTGCTCAATGTAGAAATTACTGGATTCAATTTCAGAAGTTTGTTGGTGGCTATTGGAGGCTCTATTTTGTTTTTGATGTTGTACAGAGTGCTAATAGGCAGACGCCGAAGATAAATCTCAAAACACAATTTCCGTTAACTTCTTCATATCTGGCTCATTAAGTTTATATCAGCAAAAGTGGATGCTTTAAGAAAAAAGGGAATACTTTTTGAAAAATGGCAGGAATGAACCGAATTTTCATGACCTTGCTTCTCCTGCTTCCCTTTGGACTTCTAGCCCAGCAGGATAAGGATTTTGACTACCAGTCAGAGATTGCAGATCACACTATAGACACCATGGATTGGAGTGCGGCTACGGTGGTGGATCTTGGTGAAACCAAATTTTTTGCGCTAAATCTCAGAAATGATTTAGAAAGGAAATACTTTGTGTGGCTAGAAACTAGGGTGAATGATGTGTATCCGTTTCTTGAAAAAGCCGTTACAGAATACTACGCTGTGAAGGATTCTGCCAGACATTTCCCTAATGAAGCACAGAGAAGAAAGTTCATCAAAGAACGCTATAATCAACTGGCGCAGCAATATGAGGATCAACTCAAAAATCTCTCAACCTCTCGTGGTCAAATACTTTCAAAACTCATACACCGCGAAACACAGAAAAACACCTATGACATCATCCGAGAAATGAGAGGCGGCACAAGTGCGTTTCTCTGGAATGCGGCTGGAGGAGCGTTCAATATTGACCTCAAAAAAGGATTTGACCCGGAAGCTACGCGAGAAGATTTGATGATTGAGGTAATCATACAGCGTGGTATAGCAAATGGCAAATTTGAAAGAATTGTAGAAAGAGAAAATCGTTTGCAAAAGATCAGTCCTATTTTGCGGGCTTTTGGGCGCTAGAATTCTATTATCCGCTCTTTCCTAAAGCTTCCCGAGCTTTCTACTCATCATACCACTTTCCATGTTCGTACTTGACGCCTGCCGGAATGACCACAGTTAGGTGGTTCTCTTCTGGCACAAGTGGGCAAGAATAGCCAAATGCAGTGTAGGCACAATAGGGATTATATGCCTGGTTGAAATCTATGATGATGGTGTTGCTCTGTGGTATCGTCAAGTTGATATAGCGGCCACCGCCATAGGTGTCTGTGCCATTGGTTTCATCTTTGAATGGTAGAAAAAGGAAATCTTTATACTCTTCAGATTCCAAGTTTTTGAGGTTTTGATAAATGGTAAGTTGCTGCGACTTTCCATGCAATATAAAATGCGCTACGCCATACTTTCTATACTTCACTGTGCGACCAGAAGATGTTTCCATGTCAAATGGCTCACTGTGTTTATCTATTTCTAGTTGCGCCTCTAATCTATAGTCAAGATCGACCGGAAAGAATGTATGCGCTACAAATTTGGAAACATTGTTGCCTTTAAGTGGTGTTTTCTCAGGGTCTTTGTAATCTTGATTTAATTCTCTTTGAAACTCTCTTATCTCTTGCAATGCTTGCTGATTTGCAACATTGGTGGTGCTGCAATGGCTGAAAATTATAAGCGTGCAAATCCAAAGAAATACCTGGCTTTTCATACAATCGATTGTAATGCTAAGGTAGAGAATTATCCGGAGTTTCTACAATCAAAATATCTTGCCACCTTTTGGGGCGCATGTCTTCATACCATGCAAAATCTGGTAGATATCGCTCATCATCCGGGAATCTACTGGGAGGATAAAATTTGGAATCGGCATCTATCCTACAAGAAATGACGTGTATATCTCTCTCTTCAAGATCTGCTTCTATAATACCACAGTCTGACCGATTGATGCCCATAAGCTCTGCGGTGCCTTGTTCTTCATCACGCTCTTCCATGTAAAAGAGTGATTGTGCATTGCCCTCTGCCTGCACCCAATCTAGGTCTTCATTCACAAAAAGCCCCATCATGATACGGCTCTTGAGTTGGTGAAACTCTGTCTGCGTGATGCTGTCTTTTCTGGAAATGGCAAAGGCATTTTGTCGCACGTGTATGGAGTCTAGCCTCTCACGCTCTGGATTGGTAAACACGGTGATAGTATCACCCGTTATCTGTCTGTAGCCACTCCAAACTATAGGGTCTTTATAGAAATTCATGAGACCTGTAGTTTCCTGGAATGCTATGGAGTCTGCCTTGCCTTGTAGATTACTCTTGAAAAACCTAGCTCCGTGAAATGCTCGTATGAGGCTCTGCTCATCTCTCTTTGAAGCCATAAGAGTGTCTGCATGTATATACAGTGAGTCTCTTTCAAAAGCTTTTACAGCAACGGCATTTCCTGTGACGTATGCAGAATCCAGTTTCTCAAACGCTTCTCCAAAATTACCTGTGAGATAGCGCCTTTCCTCCGGATCTTCTAACACTACATCACCCGTAGCTCTTCCATAGCCACTCTCTTGCTCATAGAAGATATTGTCTGCAGTGAGCTTCTTACCATCACTGTGCACAGTGCTCCGCTCTTCTAGATATGCCACTTTGCGATTGAGGTAGTATCTACCGCGTGTAGTAGTAATAAACTGACGAGGATTACGCTTACTTTGTATGAAGGTATTGTCAAAGAACTCCATGACATCACCACTGGAGCTATGTTTCACATTTTTGCTGGTGATGGTATAGTCTGGGTTGGAGATTTGTACATTAGAATCAAATGTGTTTTCGCCGGTGGTCAAGTTATATATGCCAACAACACTATTGATGGTATTGTCTTTTGATACTATAGTGCCGCCAGTGTCATAATAAGCTATATTTTGATTCCTGTCATAGGTGAGCTTTTCTGTGTACAATGTTTGTTGCGGGTCTCTCATCACTACATTGCCAAAGGCATTGGCTATCTTGGAATTGCCATCATATTCCAGTCTTCTAGCGGTGAGCACATTCCGGTCCTTGACCATACGCACATTGCCGCGAGCGTGAAATCTGTTTTCTAATTGATATAGGATTACTGTATCTGCAAACATCTGCGCACCGTTGTGCTCAAATGCTACGCGACCACTATATACTAGATTACCCTCATATAGCCAGGGAGCACTTTGCATCTTATCTGAGTGCAAATGCTTCACACGATTTGGTTGCTGCGCCATCAATGCAAGCATATTGCAGCACAACGTCAAGACAAGTATGTAAAATTTCATTTAGTCCGCGGACTTTCGTTTACCATAAAAATAAAGCGAGTGTGTTTCAATTTCAATGCCGAAAACGTCTTCTATGGTATCTTTTATAGTCTGGATACGTGGGTCGCAAAATTCTAGCACCTCTCCTGTGTCTGTAAGCAGGATATGGTCATGCTGTTTATCAAAATATGATCTCTCATAGCGCGCATGTGCACTATCGCCAAAGAGGTGTTTTCTCACCAATTTTGCGTCTATCAAGAGTTCTATTGTGTTGTACAATGTAGCCCGACTCACTCGATAATTTTTCTCTTTCATTCGCAGGTACAGTGCATCAACATCAAAGTGATCATCTGTGAGATAAATTTCTTCTAGTATTGCGTAGCGCTCAGGCGTTTTGCGATGTTTATTTTCATCCAAAAACCGTGTAAGCACGTCACGTACTATACTCAAATGATTCTCCTGGCTGTTGGTGCCTTGGGTTGTGATATCTTCTACCATCTTATACTCATGCTTTTTATGCCCTGTTGTGCAATATTATTCATTGGCAATCACCATGGCAGAGGCTTCGCCAAAGCCTACACGCACGCCATCTTTCTCACAAAAACCTTTCAGAATCACTACATCACCGTCTTCTATAAACTTACGTTCTGTACCATCTTTCATTTTCAGTGGTTTTTTCCCACCCCAAGTGAGCTCTAGCATAGAGCCAAAAGAGTTATCTTTTTCACCACTGATAGTACCGGATGCATAGATGTCACCTGCCTCTACATTGCAACCGTTGACAGTATGGTGCGCCAACTGTTGGCTCATATTCCAGTACATATATTTGAAGTTGGACTCAGAAACCAGATTTTCATTGCCTTCTTGGTCTACTATATATACCTCTAGATTTATGTCAAAATTTCTATCGCCTGTGTACTGCAAGTATGGCAGCACCTCCGGATCTTGCTTTGGTCCTGCTACTCTATACGGAGATAGCGCCTCCAAAGTCACAATCCATGGAGATATAGTAGAAGCAAAATTCTTTGCCAAAAATGGTCCTAGTGGCACATACTCCCATTTTTGTATATCTCGTGCGCTCCAATCGTTGAATAGCACCATACCAAAAATATATTCTTCTGCCTCTCTAGTAGAAATAGCCTTGCCCATATCTGTATTGCTATTTACTACAAATCCCATTTCAAGTTCAAAATCCAAGCGCTTCGTTGGACCAAAAACTGGTGCATCTGCGCCTTCAGGCATTGTTTGCCCATTGGGTCTAGTGATTGGGTATCCGGAAACCACAATAGAAGAGGCGCGCCCGTGATAGCCTACCGGTATGTGCTTCCAATTGGGTAGCAAAGCGTTTTCCGGATCACGGAACATTTTGCCCACATTGGTAGCGTGCTCTATGCTACTGTAGAAATCTGTATAGTTGGGTACATGCACAGGCATGAGCATGATCACATCATCATAATCATAGAAAATCTCCTCTTGAAGCTCTGTATCTTGGTGTAGCTCAGATCCTTCCTGTAACAATTGTTGTATCTTCTCTCTCAAAGGCACTGTAATAGCCTTGCCCAGATCTATGAAATGGTTGAGTGTAAAAGCGTCAAACACATTGTCAGGCAACTCAAACTCATCAAAATATCCTGCATCGCACAGCGTAGCAAGGTCTATCACTGTATCGCCTATGCGTGTCACTGCTGCTGTAAAAGATTCGTCTAGCAATGCAACGCCAAAAGGTATATTATGTATAGAAAAGTCGGAGTCCTGATTGTAAGGAATAAATGAGGTCATATAGTTGTGAATAAAATATTCCTGCAATATACTACAAATGCCAAAATCACGCAAAATATCATGCCGTCTTGAATTTGAAAACACCTAAAAAAGACACTTACAATGAAGAGAAAATTAAACGTTTTTTTTCAGAGAAAAATAATTTGTGGCACGAAATTTTCTTATAACATCACAACTTTAACAATTAAAAATCAAGAAAAATGGGAAAGAATACAAGAAACGGACTTTTGGCGCTTTTAGGAATGGGTGCATTGGCATTTTGGAAGTACAAAAACATGTCTCCAGATGAGAAGCAAAACGTAAAAGATCAGTTTGAAAATGCTAAGAAAAACATTTCAAACGCTGGAAAAGACATCCAAGACACCATCAACGACAAAATCCATCATACAAAGTCTGACGCTAAAGAAGCTTATGCTAAGGCAAAAGACAAAGCAGAAGACACGTATGAGAACATCAAAGATGATGCAAACAGAAACTTCAGCTAAGAAGTAAAAATAGTAGACCTAATCAACCTAATCTTCCTAACCGTCTCAAATTTTTTGAGGCGGTTTTTTTATACCTCAATGTGCAGTGAATTTTTTTAATTTTTATTTGGGCGGCTCCCGCCACACCAGCCGGCAAAGCCGGCTGGTGTGGCGGGATCGGGCTATTGCGCTAAATCCTGCTGGTGTGTGCCTGCAAAACCCAGCTGCTGCCGGCACACTCTCAGGCAGAAGCCGTGACCCGTACCGGACAGCAGCGGTTTTGCAGAGGCACACCCTGCACAGGGATACCGCGCATATCCCTGCCGCAAATTTGACTTCGTCAAATTTTGCTAGGAACAAAATGATTTCGCTGAGCGAAAGATTTATTGCGGGAGCTAAATTTCAAAATTGGCTCAGGATTAAAAGAAAAAAAAATCAAACATAGAATTGTGTGAATGCAAAATCGGGCTGATGAGATAATTTTGTAAAGAAGAAATCTAAGGATACATCTTGTTTTAACTCTATAAATAGAATATTTAGCGAAAAGTGATGTGAGTAATCGCTTGTTGTGATCATTCCGCTGCTAAAAATATTGAACTACAATCTAAACTTTCTAACGCGGGTGGGGACCATTAGCCCTGCCGTAAGCGGCTATCCTTGTGCAGGCAAAACCACTACGACACCCGCTGATGCAGTACCGGGTCACGGCTCATCCGTGAGAGTGTGCTGCAGAAGCGTGGTGGAGTAGGTTTTGCCAAGCAAGATAATAGCTGAAGGCAGGAATAGCTCCAAAAAAAAATAATAAAATAAAAAAAGCCGCCAAAAATGGCGACTTTCACATGTTTAATACTTTGTACTTGAATCCTAAGCTTCACCGGCCGGCCCAAATGAGAACGGCATTGCAGTGGACTCATGATCTTTGATTTCGCCAAATTGGCTTTCAAATCTATGTACATTTTCATTCAACGCGCGCAGAAATCTCTTAGCGTGCTGCGGCGTAAGTACGACACGGCTCTTTACCTGTGCTTTGGGCATGCCCGGCATCACTTGGATGAAGTCTACGACGAATTCTGTACCACTGTGATTGATAAGCGCCAGGTTGCTGTAAACGCCGGAAGCTGTTTCGTTATTGATCTCTATGTCTAAGTTGTTTGGACCTTTTGGGTTGTTCATACTACTGGATTTTTGCGTTCATAACTTCGTCATACTCCAATTGTGAGCCAACGATGACATTTTGATACTCTTTGAGACCTGTACCTGCCGGGATGAGATGACCCACGATCACGTTTTCTTTGAGACCATTGAGTTCATCTACTTTGCCCGCTACAGCAGCCTCGTTGAGTACTTTTGTGGTTTCCTGGAAGGAAGCGGCTGAGATGAATGACTTGGTCTGTAGAGCAGCTCTTGTGATACCCTGCAACACTGGCTCTGCCGTGGCTGCAATAGCATCTCTTGCTACCATGATGGCGGCATTCTCACGCTTGAGTCTTGAGTTTTCATCACGCAAATGACGGGCAGAGATTATTTGGCCGGGCTTGTAGTTGTCACTATCCCCTGCGTCCTCTACTACCTTCATACCAAAGATGCGATCATTCTCATCTATGAAGTCTATTTTGTGCTCTAAGCTGGACTCCAAGAATCTGGTGTCTCCACCATCTAAGATGAGTACTTTCTGCATCATTTGACGCACGATGATCTCAAAATGCTTGTCATCTATCTTCACACCTTGCAGTCGATATACTTCTTGTATCTCGTTTACCAAATACTCTTGCACGGCTGTTGGGCCTTTGATTTTGAGTATGTCTTCTGGTGTGATAGCACCGTCTGACAATGGCGAACCTGCTTGGATGTAGTCATTTTCTTGTACAAGAATCTGATTGGACATTTTCACCAAATAGCGCATGATCTCACCAGATTTGCTCTGAACGATGATCTCACGGTTACCTCTTTTGATTTTACCGAAGGATACTACACCGTCTATCTCTGAAACCACTGCCGGATTGGAAGGGTTTCTAGCCTCGAACAATTCTGTAACTCTTGGAAGACCACCGGTGATGTCACCTGCTTTGGCAGATTTTCTTGGGATTTTCACCAAGGTACGTCCTGCTTTGATTTTCTCACTGTTGTCAACGATAAGGTGTGCGCCAACTGGTAGTGAGTAGGATTTGATAACGCCTCCTTTGCCATCTTCTATATGTAGGGTTGGCAAAAGTTTCTTGTTACGAGATTCAGAGATTACTTTCTCTGTAAATCCTGTTTGCTCATCTATCTCTAGCTGGAAGGTTTGTCCTTGCTCTATGTCTTCAAATACTACTTTACCTGAAGTTTCTGCTACTATGACAGCGTTGTATGGATCCCATGTTACAAGATCATCTCCTTTTTCTACTTGTGCTCCGTTTTTCTTTTTCAAGCGTGAACCGTATGGAATGTTAGCCGTCATGACTACTAATCCATCTTTGTTTACAAGCTTGAGCTCTGAACTTCTTGAAACTACAATAGACTCTGCGTTGCCAAATTCATCCTCTGATTCTACAGTTCTGATTTCATCTATTTCTAGAGTACCTGCTTGCTTAGCACGGATGAATGATTGCTCTGAAATGTTACCCGCTGTACCACCCACGTGGAATGTACGAAGCGTAAGTTGTGTTCCCGGCTCACCAATAGATTGTGCAGCAATTACCCCAACGGCTTCACCCATTTGTACCATTTTGCTGGTAGCTAAGTTGCGACCATAGCATTTTGCACAAATACCTTTTTTGGACTCACAAGTGAGTGGTGATCTTACTTCTACTGAATCTATACCTGCGGCTTCTATAAGGTCTGCTACTTCTTCGTCTATGAGATCATCTGCATAGGCAATGATTTCATCAGTATCCGGGTGGTATATATCATGCAATGATATTCTACCCAAAATTCTGAATTTCAATGGCTCTACAATCTCTTCGTTTTTACGAAGTGGATTGATTTCTAGGCCACGAAGCGTGCTACAGTCTTCTTCTGTAATGATAACATCTTGAGACACGTCCACCAAACGTCTTGTAAGGTAACCAGCATCAGCTGTTTTGAGTGCGGTATCTGCAAGACCTTTACGTGCACCGTGGGTTGAGATGAAGTACTCTAGGATTGATAAACCTTCACGGAAGTTCGAAACAATTGGGTTTTCAATAATTTCACCTCCTGTAGATCCGGCTTTCTGTGGTTTTGCCATCAATCCACGCATTCCAGAAAGCTGACGAATCTGCTCTTTAGAACCACGTGCTCCAGAGTCTAGCATCATGTAAACTGAGTTGAAACCATTCTGGTCATCACGCATGTTTTTCATTACACGCTCTGTAAGCGTAGCATTGGTGTTTGTCCACACGTCAATTACCTGGTTGTAACGCTCGTTGTTGGTGATAAGACCCATGTTGTAGTTGTCTCTGATGACATCTACTTGTTCATTGGCGTCACCTATCATGTCTGCTTTCTCATCAGGTATCAAGATATCTTTGAGAGAGAATGAAAGTCCACCTTCAAAAGCGTTGGTGTACCCTAGTTTCTTCATGTCATCCAAAAACTTGGAAGTTGACGGGAAGTCAGTAAGTGCCAAGATAGTACCAATTACATTACGCAATGATTTCTTGGTAAGTACTTGATTGATGAAGCCCACTTTTTCTGGTACAATCTCGTTGAAGATTACTCGACCAACTGTAGTTTCAATAAGTTTGCTTACCAATTGATCGTTTTCACGAACTTTAGTTTTTACGTGAATTATAGCATTAAGATCTACTCTTTTGGCATTGTAAGCAATCTGTACTTCTTCTGCTGAATAGAACTTCAATCCTTCACCCTTTACAGGATATTCCGGTGTTGACTTACGATCCTTGGTCATATAGTATAGCCCAAGTACCATATCCTGAGAAGGTACAGCAATTGGAGAACCATTGGCAGGGTTGAGGATGTTTTGCGAACCTAGCATCAACAACTGTGCTTCAAGAATAGCTTCCGGACCCAATGGAAGGTGAACAGCCATCTGGTCACCATCAAAGTCGGCGTTGAATGCCGTACAAGATAGTGGATGCAGACGAATTGCCTTACCTTCTATAAGTTTTGGCTGGAAGGCTTGGATACCAAGTCTGTGCAAGGTTGGGGCACGGTTGAGAAGTACCGGGTGACCTTTGATTACATTTTCAAGGATATCCCAAACTACCGGCTCTTTCTTGTCTATGATTTTCTTGGCAGATTTCACAGTTTTTACAATACCTCTTTCCATCAACTTGCGTATGATGAATGGCTTGTAAAGTTCTGCTGCCATATCTTTTGGTAAACCACACTCATGTAGTTTCAAGTCTGGACCCACAACAATCACCGAACGTGCTGAATAATCTACACGTTTACCCAAAAGGTTTTGTCTGAAACGGCCTTGCTTACCTTTCAATGAATCTGAAAGCGACTTCAACGGTCTGTTGCCGTCTGCTTTCACTGCAGATGATTTTCTAGTGTTGTCAAAGAGTGAATCTACAGCTTCTTGCAACATACGCTTCTCGTTTCTCAAAATAACTTCCGGAGCTTTGATCTCCATAAGTCTTTTCAAACGATTGTTTCTGATGATTACTCTTCTATACAGGTCATTGAGATCTGAAGTTGCAAAGCGTCCACCATCCAAAGGAACGAGTGGTCTAAGCTCCGGTGGAATCACAGGGATAACTTTCAAAATCATCCATTCTGGTCTGTTGATTCTACCTTCAGAGTTTGATTCTCTAAGAGATTCTACTACTTGTAGTCTCTTCAGAGCCTCAGTACGACGCTGCTTTGAAGTTTCGTTGTGTGCTTTGTGACGCAAGTCATAAGACAACTCATCAAGGTCTATTCTTTTCAATAGATCTTCTAGACACTCTGCACCCATTTTGGCTACAAATTTATCCGGATCCATATCATCCTTATATTGGTTGTCTGATGGAAGTGTTTCTAGCACATTAAGATATTCCTCTTCTGTAAGGAAATCCAATTGTTGTAAAGGCTCTCCATCAGCGTTTTTGGCAATACCCGGTTGCACTACAACGTAGCGCTCATAATACACGATCATGTCTAGCTTCTTGGAAGGGATTCCAAGGATGTAGCCCAATTTGTTTGGCAATGATCTGAAATACCATATATGTGCAACAGGTACTACAAGATTGATGTGCCCGATACGGTCTCTTCTTACCTTCTTTTCTGTAACTTCTACCCCACAACGGTCACAAACGATTTTCTTGTAGCGAATACGTTTGTACTTACCACAAGCACATTCATAATCCTTTACAGGACCGAATATTCTTTCACAAAACAGACCATCACGTTCTGGTTTGTGAGTACGATAGTTTATAGTTTCAGGTTTTAGCACCTCTCCATGAGAAGATTGTAGAATAGACTCCGGAGAAGCTAAACCGATTCTTATTTTATTGAATTGACTATTTCTATTGTTCGATGACATAATTGAATTTGAAATTTGTGTTTTTAGAAAAACGCAACAATTATTGATTCTCCCCCAGGAGTTGGATATCCAGGTTGAGACCTTGGAGTTCATGCAACAATACGTTGAATGACTCTGGGATGTCTGGTTCTGGCATCGGATCACCTTTTACTATGGCTTCATAAGTTTTGGCTCTACCTATGACGTCATCAGATTTCACGGTAAGGATTTCTCTCAAGATGTTTGCCGCACCATATGCTTCAAGTGCCCAAACCTCCATTTCACCAAATCTCTGACCACCAAATTGTGCTTTACCACCAAGTGGCTGCTGTGTGATGAGTGAGTATGGTCCAATGGATCTGGCATGCATCTTATCATCCACCATGTGACCGAGTTTCAGCATGTAAATCACCCCTACAGTAGCTTGCTGTGCAAATCTCTCGCCTGTACCGCCATCATATAGATAAGTAGTACCGTATTGAGGAACTCCAGCTTGATCTGTGAGCTCGGTAATTTCTTCTATACTTGCTCCATCAAAAATAGGGGTTGCAAACTTTTTGCCCATATTGAGACCTGCCCAGCCCAAAACTGTTTCAAAGATCTGACCAATGTTCATCCTTGAAGGTACACCCAAAGGATTCAAAACAATGTCAACCGGAGTACCATCCTCAAGGAATGGCATGTCCTCATCTCTTACGATTTTGGCAACAATACCCTTGTTTCCGTGACGTCCTGCCATTTTATCACCTACTTTCAACTTACGTTTTTTGGCAACGTAAATTTTAGCTAATTTGATGATTCCCGGAGGTAGTTCGTCACCTACAGATATAGTGAAACGCTCACGATTCAACACACTCTGTAGCTCATTATATTTAAACTTATAGTTGTGAAGTAGCTCTTTGATCAAGTTGTTAAGTTGATCATCTGTTGTCCACATTCCACCTGTAAGGTTTAGATAGTCATTCTCTGATTGGAGTAATTTCTGAGTGAACTTAGCTCCTTTCGGGAATACTTCTTCATTTAAGTCATTCAGAACGCCTTGAGAAGTTTTGCCATTAAGTAGGCTATACAATTTCTCTAAAAGTACTAATCGCAGTTCATCGAAGTTTGACTGGAAGTCTTTTTCCAGTTTTTCAATCGTTGCTTTGTCTTTTTGACGTTTTGCTTTGTCTTTTATACTTCTGGCGAACAACTGCTTCCCTATAACCACACCATGCAAAGATGGATTGGCTTTGAGTGAAGCGTCTTTCACATCACCTGCTTTGTCTCCAAAGATTGCTCTTAGAAGTTTTTCTTCTGGAGTAGGATCAGATTCACCTTTAGGGGTAATTTTACCAATCAAGATATCGCCTGGTCTGATTTCAGCACCAATGCGAATCATACCATTTTCATCTAGATCTTTAGTAGCCTCTTCAGAAACGTTAGGAATGTCATTTGTAAGTTCTTCCATTCCTAGTTTAGTTTCACGCACATCCATTGTATATTCATCTACATGGATAGAGGTAAACCAGTCTTCACGTACAACTTTCTCAGAAATCACAATTGCATCTTCAAAGTTGAAGCCTTTCCATGGCATGAAAGCCACTACAAGGTTACGACCTAGAGCAAGCTCACCTTGCTGTGTAGCATACCCTTCACACAACACCTGACCTTTTTCTACTCTGTCACCTACGCGAACGATTGGCTTCAAATTGATACAGGTACTTTGATTGGTTTTGCGGAACTTGATAAGGTTGTATGTCTTCTCTGAAGAGTCAAAACTCACGACAGTCTGCTCTTCGCTTCTATCATAATCTATAGTAATTCTCTCAGCATCTACATACTTCACTACTCCACTTCCTTCTGCATTGATAAGGATACGTGAATCTTTTGCTACACTAGCCTCAAGACCGGTACCTACAATTGGAGATTCAGGCGTTAACAAAGGAACTGCCTGACGCATCATGTTTGAGCCCATCAATGCACGGTTAGCATCATCGTGCTCAAGGAAAGGAATAAGAGAAGCAGAAATAGAAGCAATCTGGTTTGGAGCAACGTCCATCAAATTCACTTGATCTTTTTCCACAACCGGGAAGTCACCATCTTCTCTGGCAATCACACGCTCATTTGTGAATGATCCATCTTCATTTAACTGTGCATTAGCCTGGGCAATCACTCGGCTTTCTTCTTCCTCTGCAGTAAGGTAAATAGGCTCTTGATCTAGCTGAACTTTACCATTCTCTACTGGACGATATGGCGTTTCTAAAAATCCTAATGCATTTACCTTTGAAAACACGCACAATGAAGATATCAAACCAATGTTTGGACCTTCCGGTGTTTCAATTGGGCAAAGTCTACCGTAGTGAGTATAGTGTACGTCACGTACTTCAAAGCCTGCTCTTTCTCTAGAAAGACCACCAGGTCCTAAAGCTGAAAGACGACGTTTGTGTGTAATTTCAGCCAATGGATTGGTTTGATCCATGAATTGAGAAAGCTGGTTTGTACCAAAGAAAGAATTGATAACTGAAGACAGGGTCTTTGCGTTGATAAGATCAATAGGTGTGAATACCTCATTATCTCTCACGTTCATTCTTTCACGAATGGTTCTAGCCATTCTGTTCAGACCAATTCCAAATTGATTTGCCATTTGCTCACCAACTGTACGTACACGACGGTTTGACAAGTGGTCAATATCATCTACTTCCGCCTTAGAGTTCACCAATTCAATAAGATATTTTACTATAGAAAGAATATCTTCTTTGGTAAGAATTTGCGTAGTTTCAGGAATATCCAGATTCAGCTTTTTGTTGAGTCTGTAACGTCCAACTTCACCTAAAGAGTATCTAGCATCAGAGAAGAAGAGCTTATCAATAATACCACGAGCGGTTTCTTCATCAGGTGGCTCAGCGTTTCTCAACTGACGATAAATATATTCTACGGCTTCTTTTTCTGAATTGGTAGGGTCTTTTTGTAGTGTATTGAGTATTATGGCAAAATCATGCGCCTTATTGTCTTCTTTATGCAAGAGAACAGTTTTTACATTGGCGTCAAGAATGTCTTTAATATTTTCTTTATCGAGAATGGTTTCGCGGTCAAGAACGATTTCATTACGTTCAATTGACACCACTTCACCAGTATCTTCATCCACAAAATCCTCGTGCCAAGTATTGAGTACACGAGCAGCTAAAGTGCGTCCAACTGCCTTTGTTAGGCTTGTTTTAGAGACTTTAAATTCTTCAGCAAGGTCAAAGATTTCCAATATTTCTTTATCTCTTTCATACCCAATTGCGCGCAAGAGTGTAGTAAGAGGTAATTTTTTCTTACGATCTATATAAGCGTACATCACGCTATTGATATCGGTTGCGAATTCTATCCACGAACCTTTGAAAGGAATAATCCTAGAGGAGTACAATTTGGTACCATTAGCATGGTATGATTGGCCAAAGAATACGCCCGGTGAACGGTGCAATTGTGAAACGATTACACGTTCAGCTCCGTTGATTACGAAAGACCCGCTAGGAGTCATATAAGGGATAGTACCTAGGTAAACATCTTGTACTACAGTTTCAAAATCCTCATGTTCGGGATCGGTACAATAAAGTTTTAAGCGGGCTTTAAGAGGTACGCTGTAGGTGAGCCCTCTTTCTATACATTCCTGAATGGAATACTTTGGGGAGTCTACAAAATAATCTAAAAATTCCAATACAAACTGATTTCTCGTATCAGTGATTGGGAAATTTTCGGCGAAGGTTTTGAAAAGTCCTTCATTCTTTCTTTGGTCTGGTCTTGTCTCCAATTGGAAGAAATCCTCAAAAGATTTCAATTGGATATCCAAGAAGTCCGGAAAAATGATTCTACCCTTTGCAGAGGCAAAATTGATTCGTTCGTTATTGGTTTTTATTGTAGCCAATGTTTTAAGTATAATGGTTAATAAATTTTTAAAGAACGTACGCTAAATAGCACTCAAAACTATATTAGCAAAAATAGGCTTAGACCTATCACCAAAAAGTGAAGGTCTAAACCATGGGATTCTTGAAATTGAATTATTTCAATTCTACTTCAGCACCAGCTTCTTCAAGCTGCTTCTTTAGTGCTTCAGCTTCATCTTTACCGATGCCTTCTTTTACAGGAGCAGGAGCACCGTCAACTAGTTCTTTTGCTTCTTTAAGACCTTTTCCAGTAAGCTCTTTAACGAGTTTTACTACGCCAAGTTTAGAAGCACCAGCTGATTTAAGGATTACATCGAATTCTGTTTTCTCCTCAGCTTCAGCACCTCCATCAGCACCACCAGCTGCTGGTCCTGCTACTGCTACTGCAGCCGCTGCAGGTTCGATACCGTACTCAGTCTTAAGGATGTCAGCCAATTCGTTTACCTCCTTTACAGTTAGGTTTACCAACTGTTCTGCTAATTCTTTTAATTCTGCCATTTTGTTTTGTTTTTAAATACTTATAATAAATTGAGTGTGTGTTTTATTCTGACTTTTCAGATAAAGTCTTAACCAATCCAGCGATAGTCTGACCACCACTTTGAAGTTGTGAAACAACTGTCTTGATTGGAGATTGCAACAATCCTATCACTTCACCTACAAGTTCTTCTTTAGACTTAAGGTTCTCTAAAGTTTCTAGTTGTTCATCTCCTTTGAAGATTGCTGAGTCTACCCAAGCAGCCTTCAACATTGGTTTCTTCGATTTCTTTCTGAAGTTTTTGATCAGCTTTGCTGGCGCATTGCCTGTATCAGAAATCATCAAAGCTGTATTGCCTACCAAAGAGTCGTACAAGCCATCGTAGTCTTTATCTTCAATACCTTCCATTGCTTTTTGCAACAAGGTATTTTTCACAACGCGTAGTCGTATGTTGCCTTTGTGGCAAGCTCTTCTAAGATTGGATGTATCCAGTGCATTCATTCCTGAAATGTCAGTGATGTAAACCGTATTCGATTCCACCAACAAACCAGTAATGTCCTGTATCATTTGTGATTTTTCTTCTCTTGTCATTTTCTGTTCAATTTGTGATTAAACACTTTTTGGATCCACCTGTAAAGAAGGACTCATTGTTGTTGAAAGATAAATACTCTTCATGTATGTCCCTTTTGCGGTAGTTGGTTTCATTTTCTGAAGGGTATGAATCAACTCTGCAGCATTCTCCTTGATTTTTCCAGCTTCAAAAGAAGATTTTCCAATCGCAGCATGTACAATTCCATATCTGTCTACTCTGAAATCTATTTTACCAGCTTTCACATCAGACACGGCTTTACCTATTTCCATAGTTACGGTACCTGCTTTTGGGTTTGGCATCAAACCTCTAGGACCTAATACACGTCCTAATGGTCCAAGTTTACCCATTACAGCCGGCATAGTTACAATAACGTCAACATCTGTCCAGCCACCTTTTATCTTATCTAGATACTCATCAAGACCCACAAAGTCTGCTCCTGCATCTTTAGCCTCTTGCTCCTTATCCGGAGTTACCAAAGCTAATACACGAACATCTTTACCCGTACCGTGTGGAAGAGATACAACACCTCTTACCATTTGGTTCGCTTTCTTAGGATCTACGCCCAAACGCACTGCAATATCTACAGAAGAATCAAACTTGGTTGTAGTTATTTCTTTTAGGATGCTTGAAGCTTCCTCCAAAGAATACACCTTATTTCTATCAAATTTAGCAGCAATATCTTTCTGCTTTTTTGTAAGCTTTTTCATGATTATTCTGGTTTTGCACCACCTTTTACGTTAATACCCATGGATCTAGCTGTACCGGCCAACATTTTCATAGCAGACTCCACTGTAAAGCAGTTTAAGTCTTGCATTTTATCGTCAGCGATTTCACGGATTTGATCCCAACTTACTGTTCCCACTTTTACGCGGTTTGGTTCACCAGAAGCGCCTTTTAGTTTGGCAGCCTCCATTAATTGAACTGCAGCAGGAGGAGTTTTGATCACAAAGTCAAAAGATTTGTCTTCATAAACTGTGATAACCACCGGCAACACTTTGCCTTGCTTATCCTGCGTACGTCCATTAAACTGCTTGCAAAATTCCATGATGTTCACACCAGCCGCACCCAGAGCCGGACCTACCGGCGGTGACGGGTTGGCCTGACCACCTTTCACTTGCAGTTTTACGTTTTTAAATACTTTTTTTGCCATTTTAAAATTCTTAAAATTTAAGCGATATATTTGGAAGCAGCCTAAATAATTTTCTCTACTTGCATATAACTTAATTCCAGCGGGTTTTTCCTGCCGAAAATCGAAACCATCACCTCAAGCTTGCGCTTTTCTTCGTTGATTTTGTTGATAGTTCCATTGAAACCATTGAAAGGGCCATCGATTACTTTTATGGTTTCGCCAATCACATATGGAATGTTGATCATCTCATTCTCTTCAGACAACTCATCCATACGGCCCAACATTCTATTCACTTCAGATTTTCTCATCGGCACAGGATCTCCTCCTTTTGTTGCACTGAGAAAACTGATAACTCCAGGGATATTTTTGATCACGTGCGGAACTTCACCTACCAGATCTACTTGAATCATTACGTAACCGGGATAGTGTACCTTCTCACGCATCACTCTCTTACCCTGTTTCTGTATGTAAACCTTTTCCATTGGCACAACTACTTGCCCCAAATGATTCTCTAGCTTCTGGTAACCCATTTCGCTTTCAACGTGCGCTTTGACTTTATTCTCCTGCCCGTTGACCGTTTTCAAAACGTACCATTTCATTTCACTCATCTGATCTAAATCTTTGAGATTTATCCTTTCAACACACGGTAGATCATGTTGATCAGCTCGCTAAAGCCCATGTCTACAAAGTATAGGAATATTGCCAAGATCAATGTGGCTACCGCAACTGCTACAGTTGACGATTGCGCTACACTCCATTTTGGCCATGTAACGTGATTAGTAAACTCATAATAAGCTCCACGTACAAAATTAACAACTCCGTTCATAAGAAAACCTTCGTTAGCACGGGCGGAAGGGATCGAACCCTCGACCTTTGGTTTTGGAGACCACTGCTCTACCAGCTGAGCTACGCCCGTATGTGTAAGAAGGTGTCCTCTAATTATGCAATTAGAAAGACACCTTTTTTACTAACCTTTTTGTATATTATTCAAGAATCTGAGTAACCTGACCAGCTCCTACTGTTCTACCTCCTTCACGAATCGCAAATCTCAAACCTTCGTTCAATGCAATTGGTTGGATAAGTGTAACCTCGATAGAGATGTTATCACCAGGCATTACCATTTCTACTCCGTCAGCCAATTGGATCTCTCCTGTAACGTCAGTTGTACGTACATAGAACTGTGGACGGTATTTGTCTTTGAATGGTGTGTGACGTCCACCTTCCTCTTTAGTAAGGATATAGACCTCAGCCTTGAAACGCTTGTGTGGCTTCACTGAATCTTTCTTCGCGATAACCATACCACGACGGATGTCATTCTTCTCAATACCTCTCAAAAGTAGACCAACGTTGTCACCAGCCTCACCTCTGTCTAGGATTTTACGGAACATCTCAACACCTGTAATAGTAGAAGTAAGTTTCTCATCACCCATACCTACGATGTCTACAGGATCACCAGTATTGATGATACCAGCCTCGATACGTCCAGTTGCTACTGTACCACGACCTGTGATTGAGAACACGTCTTCGATTGGCATAAGGAATGGCTTATCTTGCTCTCTAACCGGCATTTCGATCCAGTTGTCAACAGCTTCCATCAATTCCAATACAGTGTTTACCCATTTCTCTTCACCGTTCAATGCACCCAATGCAGAACCTTGGATTACTGGAGTGTTGTCACCATCATATTCGTAAGAAGAAAGAAGGTCACGAACTTCCATGTCTACCAATTCCAAAAGCTCCTCATCATCAACCATGTCCACTTTGTTTAGGAACACAACGATTCTTGGAACGTTTACCTGACGACAAAGAAGGATGTGCTCTCTAGTTTGTGGCATAGGACCATCTGTTGCAGCAACAACAAGAATAGCGCCATCCATTTGAGCAGCACCAGTTACCATGTTCTTTACGTAATCCGCGTGACCAGGACAGTCAACGTGAGCGTAGTGACGGTTTGCTGTTTGATACTCTACGTGTGAAGTATTGATAGTAATACCTCTTTCTTTTTCTTCTGGAGCGTTGTCAATTTGATCGAAAGCTTTTGCCTCAGAAAAGCCTTTGTCTGCTAATACTTTTGTAATGGCCGCAGTCAAAGTGGTTTTACCATGGTCTACGTGACCGATGGTTCCGATATTCAAGTGCGGCTTGGTACGTTGAAATGTTTCCTTTGCCATGATTGTAATGAATTAATCTATTTTATTTTATTTAAAACTTTCTTTCAATTTGAGCCAATGACGGGATTTGAACCCGTGACCTCTTCCTTACCAAGGAAGCACTCTACCCCTGAGCTACATCGGCCAATTGTAGAGCGGGAGACGGGACTCGAACCCGCAACATTCAGCTTGGAAGGCTGAAGCTCTACCAATTGAGCTACTCCCGCAATTAAGTTATCGCAACAAAACTTAAAGCCAATTGCAAAAACTGTTGTCTAAAAAAAGTGGGCAGAGAAGGATTCGAACCTCCGAAGTCGAAAGACAGCAGATTTACAGTCTGCCCTCGTTGGCCACTTGAGTATCTGCCCAAATTTTACTTTTTTAATGAGCCTCCAGAGGGATTCGAACCCACGACCCCGAGATTACAAATCACGTGCTCTGGCCAACTGAGCTATGGAGGCAAATTTAATTTCTATCTTGTAAAAGAACGATTCGCTTTTTTCAAAACGGACTGCAAATTTACAAAGAAAAAATTAAAATGCAAATTTTCTTTGAAAAAAATTTATTTCTATTGCTTCTCTTTCTTTTTTATGATCTGTCTACGCAAGGTATCATACGCCAAATCTACACATTCCTCATATGCCTGACCCGTTTTGCTCACTTGTATGTCGTCTCCCGGAACCTCCACACGCACATCCAACACTTTGTTCTCCTTGCTATTATTGTTATCAAGTTTGAACGAAACATTTATGCTCAAAATCTGATCATAAAATTGTGACAATTTTCTGAATTTCTCCTCTGTATATTCCAACAACCATTCATTAGCCTCAAAATTCACGGCCTGCATATTCACTTTCATATCTATATAATTATGTTTTTTGATTCTTAACCTCTCTGGGATGCGTTTCGGCTATCAACCCAGTCAATTTTTTTAAATCCAGATGGGTATATACCTCTGTTGCAGCCAAACTACTATGGCCAAGTATCTCCTTTACAGAATTAATTTCTGCCCCATTCTGCAGCATGTGCGTTGCCAAACTGTGCCGCAAAACATGAGGACCTTTGTTTTCCTTTTCTGTATAGGCACTAAGTTCCTTTTTCACAATAGTATATACTGTCTTGGGATTCAAAGGAGCACCGGATTTTCCGGCAAATATATAGTCACCACTATTTTCCAAATCCATGGATATATAATCAGAAATTTTTTGTGCCAATTCAGAGTTCAAAGGTATTACTCGCTGCTTGTTTCTTTTACCCAAAACCTTAATTTCACGTTTGTGAAAATCAAAATATTTTTTCTGCAAGGTGATAAGTTCACTTCTTCTGATACCTGTGTGGTATAGAATTTCTATCATTAGCTTATTTCTATGCTCAATAGTTGGGTAGTAATTCCTAGTATCATACAAGATTTTTGAGCCTTCTTTCTGAGATAGTGGAATGATTACTTTCTTCTCCACTTTCAGAGACTTCACAGAGTCCAGCGGATTGTAATCTAGTGTTTCTGTTTTCTGTAAAAATCTGTAAAAGGCACGCACAGATGATAACTTTCTATTCACAGAGCGATTAGATTTTTGACTCAACTGATGAGCAATAAACATCCTCACCTCTTTTTTGCCAATTGTATCTAATGAAGCCTGGGTATGAGACTGCACAAAAGCTTGAAACTCCACCACATCTCTACTATACGCATTTACCGTATGCATAGAGCATCTTTTCTCTCCCATTAAGTAGTCCTTAAATTGCCCGACCCACATAAATATCAAAATCCGTTCATCAAATTTATAAAAAATTCGACAAACGGAAATATTTTAATAAAATAAATTAAAACTAAGCTTCTGCTTTGCTCTGCATTCTTTGTCTGTAAGCCGCTCTTTGCTTCTCTTGACGTCGAGTGACTGATGGCTTGGTGAATTGCTGCTTGTCGCGCAATCTTCTCACTACACGTGTTCTGTCATATTTGCGCTTGTAACGCTTCAACGCTCTGTCTATAGACTCACCATCTTTTACTGGAATGATCAACATATCTTATACATCTCTTTTATTGGACGGCAAAGATAGACAAATTTTTTATTCCACACAAAACTATTACTAATTGTTCCAAATTCCTCTATCCAACTATGGTATGCATACAAAACTATTGCTTAATTTGCATGCCTTTTCACAAAAATATTGTTTAATGAAAAAAGCTGTTGGCTTACTCACTATTATCATTGCTATGAATCTATCTGCCCAAACCTGGCCAAATGCGCAGCCACCAAAAGCTGCTAAAAAGCCATTTACTCGCTCTTTGCACAATGACAACTTCTCAGATCCATACTATTGGATGAATGCCTATTTCAAAAAAACGGCAGATAGCAGTGAAATTATTGCCCATCTAGAGGCAGAAAACGCTTACACTGCCGCAATGATGCAAGACTCAGAAGACTTGCAAGACAAACTCTACCATGAAATGCGCAACCGCATCAAAGAGAAAGATGAGAGCGTACCATTCTTCAAAGACAACTATTATTACTACACGCGCACGGAAGAAGGTGCGCAGTACTTCAAATTCTGTAGAAAAAAAGGCAGCCTAGATGCGCCGGAAGAAGTGCTGCTAGATATAGATGAAATGGCGGAAGGGCACTCCTACTATTCAGCTTCCGGATTTTCTATAAGCCCAGACCATAATTGGCTGGCATATGGCGTAGATGTGGTTTCTAGACGTCAATACCGTATCTACTTCAAAAACCTCATCACCGGCGAAATCATTGATGACAACATCGCCAACACTACAGCCTCTGTAGCGTGGTCCAATGACAACAAAACCGTTTTCTACACCTCTCAAAATCCAGAAACCCTACTCACAGAGCGCATTATGCGCCACAGCGTGGGCACACCATCTACCCAAGACCATGAAGTGTATTTTGAGGAAGATGACACCAATTATATAGGAGTATTCTCTACCAAAAACCAGCAATACCTTCTCATACACTCTAGCTCTACTACCTCCTCTGAGGTGCGCTACCTAGATGCCAATCAACCCATGAAAGAATTCAAGGTTTTCCAGCCTAGAATCAAGGATGTGCTATATGACGTTACTGCTTTAGAAGACAGGTTTCTCATAAACACCAACCTAGATGCGCTCAATTTCCGCATCATGGAAACACCGCTAGACCGCACAGAAAAGGAGAATTGGACAGAGCTCATTCCCCACAGAGCAGATGTGCTCATAGAAGACGTAGATGAGTTCAAAAACTTCCTGGTATTCAGTGAGCGCTACAACGGTTTGGCCCGCTTAGTCATCTATGACAGAAATACGCTGCAGAGCAGATACGTGCAGTTTGATGAGCCTACCTACCTTGTATATACCACCGGCAACGTGGATTACTTCACAGAAAATCTGCGCTACGTGTACAATTCTATGGTCACGCCAGCTACTGTATATGAAGAGAACATGCGCACAGCACAGAAAAAAGTGCTCAAAGTGCAAGAAGTATTAGGAGACTTTGATCGTAACAACTATGTCTCAGAGCGTCTTTTTGCCACTGCCAAAGACGGCACCAAAATTCCACTCTCTGTAGTGTACAGAAAAGGAATTGAAAAAAATGGCAAAAACCCTGTCCTTCTCTATGGCTATGGCTCCTATGGCAACTCCATGGAGGCCACCTTCTCCTCTACCCGTCTTTCTTTGCTAGACAGAGGCTTTATATGGGTCACAGCGCACATACGTGGTGGCGAAGAAATGGGCAGACAGTGGTATGAAGATGGCAAGATGATGAAAAAGAAAAACACATTCCAAGACTTTATAGACGCCGGAGAATACCTCATCCAAGAAAACTACACCAGCAATCGCCATTTATACGCCATGGGTGGGAGCGCCGGCGGTTTGCTCATGGGTGCTGTCATAAACATGAAACCAGATTTGTGGAACGGTGTCATAGCCGCTGTGCCTTTTGTAGATGTTGTTACCACTATGATGGATGCTAGCATACCCCTCACCACCAATGAGTATGATGAGTGGGGCAACCCAGCCAATCCAGAGCACTATACCTACATGAAGAGCTACTCACCCTATGACAATTTGCGCGAACAACGTTACCCGCATTTGCTAGTAACCACGGGTCTGCATGACAGTCAAGTGCAGTATTTTGAGCCTGCAAAATGGGTAGCCAAGTTGCGTGATGTCAACCAAAGCAACAATGTGGTATTGCTGAAAACCGAAATGGATTTTGGCCATGGCGGTGCATCCGGACGCTTTGATTACCTCAAAGAGATAGCCCTCAACTATGCCTTTCTGCTAAAGCTGGAGCAGTATCCAGAACTCAAGCAGTAGGAATAGATTATTTTTTTTTAATTATTTGGGCGGCTCCCGGCCCCCAGCAGCACAAGCCAGCGCTGCCCGGGACCGGGCTTTCCGCTATTATCCGGCTTGTCTATGCATACAAAACCTTTGCCCGCAGCACACTCTCACTATCGTGACCCGGTACTGCGGGCTGCGGTTTTGTATATGCATAGCCTGCACCGGATACCGCTGCAATCCCTGCCGCGTCTCCGCCTTGGGTTTTGTTTTCCAAACTTGCGTTAATTAGAGGTTTGTATATATTGGTTTAAGG
>JAUNRT010000102.1 GCA_030535475.1 Weeksellaceae bacterium
TAAGTACAAATGCTTATTTTTACCTTTCCATGAAGCAGAACAAGCATCTTATAGTACTTATAGGTCCCACAGCCTCTGGCAAGACCTCAGTAGCTATACACCTCGCAAGCCAATTAGGTACAGAAATAGCTTCATGTGATAGTAGGCAATTCTACAAAGAGATGTCGATTGGCACAGCTATGCCTTCTGCAGAAGAGTTGGCTCAAGTTCCTCATCATTTTATCGCCTACAGATCTGTTGAAGATTTTTTATCAGCCGGCCAATTTGCAAGAGAATTTGAATCTTTCACCAACAATTGGTTTCAAACAGAGGATTATCTAGTTCTGACAGGAGGCTCTATGCTGTATGAAAAAGCTGCAACTGATGGTTTAGATGAATTCCCTCAAGTGCCGGAGAATGTGAGAAATACTCTAATTGAAATTCAGCGAACTTTAGGCATATCCGCCCTACAAGAAGAATTGTTATCCAAAGATCCGGAATACTTTGCTGAGGTGGATACTGACAATCCGCAAAGGCTGATTCGTGCGCTGGAAATCATAAGACACACCGGTGAGAAATACTCACAACTTCGTAAAAACACCACCCAAGAAAAACCCTACAACATTATACGCATTGGTATAGAAACATCACGCGAAGAGCTTTATGAGCGTATCAATACCAGAGTAGATCAAATGATGCAACAAGGTTTGGTTGAAGAAGCCAAGGCATTATTGCCATACAAGAATCTTCCTGCACTTCAGACGGTGGGTTACAAAGAATTGTTTCAATATTTAGATGGTACAATCAATTTAGAAACTGCCATTTCCGAAATCAAGAAAAATTCCAGAAGATATGCCAAGCGTCAGCTTACTTGGTATAGAAAAGATGAGCGAATCAAATGGTTCTCTCGAGATGACACTGCCAATATGCTTGCTTACATACTTGCAAACTCGCAGTAATTGATTTCTGTACACTGTTGACTTTATCATTCATATTCAGTTCTATCTGCAAGTGATAATGTTGAGCTGCATATTACAGGAAATTTTATACTTTCGCATTCATGGAAAACGAAATGCAAATGCCTTTTTTCACCAATGATGCGGTGGTATTCGGCTTGTTGATAGTAGTATTGGCACTCATTTTTTGGACAAGTTCACTCCAATCTAGATTTTGGAAAAAGTTTTATCTCTTTGTTCCGGCGTTATTGCTATGTTACTTTGTTCCTGCACTGCTCAAGTGGCCGTTAAATTTAGTGAGCGGTGAAGTTTCCAGACTTTATTTTGTAGCTTCTCAGTACATGCTACCGGCAGCTCTTATTTTACTTTGCGTTGGTATAGACTTCAAGGGTATTATACGCATGGGTCCGAAAGCTATAATTATGTTTCTAGCGGGTACTTTTGGTATTATTATAGGAGGCCCAATATCCCTGTGGTTCATGAAAACATTTGCACCGGGCTTGATTCCAATTGAAATGAATGAACTCTGGAGAGGGATGTCAACCATTGCAGGTAGTTGGATTGGTGGAGGTGCTAACCAAACGGCTATGAAAGAAATATTTGAAGTTCCGGACAATATTTTTGGAATCATGATTGTCGTAGATGTTATTGTTGCCAGTGTGTGGATGGGCGTTTTGCTATTTAGTGCTACACTACGTGAACGTGTCAATCGTTTTCTCAAAGCAGACAATACTGCAATCCTCGAACTCGAGCGCAATATGGAAAATTATACTGCCTCTGTGAAGAAAATACCTACTACTACAGATGTTTTCATCATGCTAGCAGTGGCATTCGGTGGAGTAGCTTTAGCGCATTGGGGTGCAGATGTGATTGTTCCTGCCCTGGAAATTTACAGACCTCAACTCCTTGATTTAAGATTGCACTCATTGCTTTCGGGCTTTTTCTGGTTGATAGTGATCGCCACTACTTTTGGTTTACTGCTTTCTTTCACACGAGCGCGTCAGCTTGAGGGTGTTGGTGCTACAAGATGGGGCTCGGTGTTTATTTACATTCTGGTAGCAACCATTGGTATGAAAATGGACTTAGAAGCCATTTTTCAAAAAGAAAATGCAGGATTGTTCTTATTAGGTATTGTTTGGATGTTGGTACACGTTTTCTTTATGTTACTCATTGCCAAACTTATCAAAGCGCCTTTATTCTTTGTAGCGGTGGGTAGCCAAGCCAATGTGGGTGGTGCAGCAAGCGCTCCTATAGTAGCTTCAGCTTTCAACCCAAGCTTGGCTTCAGTGGGTGCATTGATGGCGGTATTAGGTTATGCGCTTGGTACTTATGGCGCCTATATCAGTGCTTTGCTTATGGAGTGGGTTGCATCATTATAGATTTTAGGATTGTATGCCGATAAGTTATTCAGATTTCGAAAAATTAGACATCAGAGTAGGTACTGTACTTCAGGCAGAGTTAGCCACGAACCTTCATAAACCAGCAATTCGTTTACAAATAGACTTCGGATCAAGCATAGGAGTTTTGAAATCCAGTGCACAAATCACCGACAACTATTCACCTGAATTATTGATTGGTAAACAAGTAATAGCCGTCGTGAATTTTCCTCCAAAACAAATTGGGAAATTCATATCAGAATGTTTAGTGCTTGGTTTGCCTGATGATATGGGAAAAGTAGTTCTTGTAAGCCCTGACAATTCAGTGAATAATGGAGAAAAACTGCATTAATTTGTAGTGGAGGACGTGGTGCTTAACCTTTGCTTATCCTTATTTTTATACACCCATTTCACTATCCATATTCCTAATTCGTATAGCAACACCAATGGAATTGCCGCAACAAACATACTCAGCAAATCTGCCGGAGTGATGAAGGCTGCAAGTGTGAGAACCACAACAAAAGCATGTTTGCGATATTTGCTCATAAATTCAGGCGTGAGAATACCAATTTGAGCAAGAAAATACACGAATATTGGTAACAAAAACACGATTCCCATTGCAAGGACTGTTTGCACAAATACGTTTATGTAACTTGCAATTGTCCACGTGTTTGACACATCAAACGGCTGGAAGAAATACATAAAATGCACAGAAAGTGGCATTACCATGAAATAACTGAATGCAACTCCTAGCAGAAAAAACAGATTGGTGAAGAGCATGAGAAAGTTCGCATAACTCTTTTCTTTGGAGGTAAGACCTGGTTTTATGAATTGAAAAAGTTCATACACTATATAAGGTAAAGAAATGATAATCCCTGCAACAATTCCCACCCCAATCATTGATGTAAACTGACCTCCAAACTGCCAGTTTAGCAACTCAGATTGAATGTCAAAAGGTCCTTTGAACATATCTTCCAAACCTACCATTCTTCCCATTTTATTGAAAGCCCTGAAGGTTATGAAATCTGAATGTAGCGGAGCCATGATTACTTTTATTATCCAAGACCAACCTACTCCTGCGATAATCATTCCGGCTACGATCCCTAGGATAATCCTAATGAGATGTTTCCTCAGGACTCCAACGTGCTCCAGAAAAGGCATTTCGCCTTTTGAGTTTCTATTCGGCATAGAATCCTTCTTTGGTTAGACCATGAAAATCGATAACCCCTAGATATTGATTGTCCTCATTTACAACCAGCAATTGACCAATCTTATATTGGTTGATTTGTCTTAATGCTTCTTTAGCGAGAGTATTGGCTGAAATTGTTTTAGGCGAATGCGTAGCAATATCAGAAGCGAATAATCCACTTATATCCTCATATTTTTCTAACATTCTGCGCAAATCACCATCTGTAATGACGCCTACAATTTCATCTTTCTCCATCACAGCAGTGATTCCATAACGTCCGGAAGACAATGAACTAATTACCTCTCGTATGCTGGCAGTAGATTGTACTTGAGGAGCGTGATCAGCGTCTAAAATGTCAGCAACGCGCCATGATAATTGTTTTCCCAAACTTCCTCCGGGATGTAGTTTTCCAAAATCTGCAGATCTGAAATTTTTTATTTCTTTCAATGCCATCGCAATAGCATCGCACCATACTAGCTGTACTGTAGTGCTACTTGTCGGTGCCAATTGCTCAACCCCGGCTTCTTTTTCTACACTTGCATCCAATATTATATCGGCATGTGTAGCTAAATAACTTTGTGTATTGCCGGTTAGCGCAATCAACTTATCACAAGACTGTTTGATAGAGGGCAAAGCATTACGGATCTCTGCTGTGTTCCCAGATTTGGAGATTACAAGACAAATATCATTTTTATTTATCAATCCCAAATCACCGTGCAAGGCTTCTCCAGCATGTAAGAACTGTGCAGGTGTACCGGTAGAATTCAATGTAGCCACCATTTTTTGAGCTATTGGCATGTTTTTTCCAACCCCTGCCACTACTATTTTGCCTTGGCATGAAGCCATTAATTTTACCGCTTCTACTGTTTTTTGGTCTAAACGTGCAAGTATGCGCTCTATTTCAGACATCTCAGTCTTCACTACCCTTTGCATGATTTCAATGATGTGCTCTTGCTTCAATGGAATAAATTTGGAATAATAAAAAATTTATCATTAATTTAGTCTGGCAAAAGTAATAAGTCTTTTTTACATACAAGATTTCTTATTAAACTATTATGACAAACCAACTAACTGACAATACTGACATATCTGCTGCTCTCAAGAAATATTTTGGATTCTCGCAGTTTAAAGGTCAGCAAAAAGAAATTATTCAAGCACTTCTGGACGGTAATGATGTCTTTGTTTTGATGCCCACCGGTGGCGGCAAATCACTTTGTTATCAACTGCCGGCATTGCTCAGTGAAGGCACAGCTATTGTAATCTCGCCCCTTATTGCTCTTATGAAAAATCAAGTAGATGCAGTAAGAGGATTGTCCGAAGAAGATGGAGTAGCACATGTTCTCAATTCTTCTTTGAACAAAACCGAAACCAACAAAGTACTGGAGGATATAAAAAACGGTGTTACCAAGCTGCTTTATGTAGCACCGGAATCCTTGACTAAAGAAGAATATATCGAGTTTTTCCGTACGGTGAAGCTTTCCTTTTTTGCAATAGATGAAGCGCATTGTATCTCTGAATGGGGTCATGACTTCAGACCGGAGTACAGAAACATTAAAAGCATAATTGAAAAAATAGGAGAGAAGCCAATCATTGCGCTCACTGCGACTGCTACACCCAAGGTACAGGAGGATATTCAGAAAACATTAGGCATGCATGATGCATTAGTGTTTAAAGATTCTTTCAATCGCCCCAACTTGTTCTATGAAGTAAGACCCAAGGTAAATATCGACAAACAAATTTTGAAGTTCATCAAAGAACGTCCAGGTCAGTCTGGTATTATATATTGTCTAAGTAGAAAAAAAGTAGAAGAGCTTGCACAGTTGCTACAACTCAACAATATTTCTGCAATTCCCTACCATGCCGGGCTCGATAGCAAAACACGTGTTTTGCATCAAGACATGTTTATCATGGAAGATGCAGACGTAGTGGTTGCAACCATAGCTTTCGGAATGGGTATCGACAAGCCGGATGTGCGATTTGTGATCCACTATGATTTTCCTAAAAGTCTTGAAGGATATTATCAAGAAACCGGTCGTGCCGGTCGCGATGGTGGTGTCGGCCACTGTTTGGCATTCTATGATTACAAAGACATAGAAAAGCTGGAAAAATTCCTTTCTGGTAAATCTGTGTCTGAAAGAGAAATTGGTATGCAATTGCTGAATGAAGTGGTGGCGTATGCAGAAACATCTATGTCTCGCAGAAAATATCTACTTCACTATTTCGGAGAAGAATTTGACGAAGTGCATGGCGAAGGCGCAGAAATGGACGACAATATGCGCAATCCCAAAAAGCTCATTGACGTAAAAGATGATTTGTATTTATTGCTAGACATTGTTCAGCAAACCAAGGAGATATTCAAAATTAAAGATTTGGTGAATATTTTGGTGGGTAAAAACACCGTGATTACCAAGTCCTACAATATGCAAAAAGAAGATTTCTTTGGAGAAGGTGCAGAGCGAGGAGACAATTTCTGGAAAACTTTGGTGCGTCAAGCTACAGTAAATGGATATTTGCTCAAAGAAATCGAAAGCTATGGCGTCTTGAAATTAACAACCAAAGGATCAGATTTCCTGAAAAAACCACACTCATTTATGATGGTGGAAGACGTGAATTTCGAAGCGCTTGAAGATGACGACACTACAGTTGTGAAAACCGGCGGTGGAGCTTTTGACGAAACTTTACTTGGATATTTAAAAGATTTGCGCAAAAAAGTAGCCAAAAAACACAAAATTCCGCCATTCACTGTATTTCAAGACCCTTCTTTGGATGACATGGCTACTCAATACCCAACAAGCATAGATGAAATGGGTAAAATATTTGGCGTAGGTGACAGCAAAGCCAAAAAATTTGGGAAAGACTTTGTAGATCTTATTTCCCAATATGTCAAAGACAATGACATAGAAAAACCGGATGATTTTCACATGAGACAGATTGTGAATAAATCTACAAACAAGGTTTACATCATACAAAGTATAGACAGAAAAATGAATCTTGAAGACATTGCAGATGCCAAAGGTATGAGTATGGGCGATCTGCTGTCTGAGATGGAAAGCATAGTATATCAAGGTACAAAACTCAAGATCGCATATTATGTAGATGAAGTGATTGATGAGGAAGTACAAGAAGAGTTCATGGAGTTTTTAATGGAATCAGAGTCAGACAGCATGTCTTCGCTTCTAGAAGAATTTGGTGATGATCTGGATGATGATGAAATACGTCTATTGCGAATCAAATTCATAAGTGACGTTGCCAATTAATACACATGAAATTTAAAAAATTAACACTAGTGGAAATATTGATTCTTATCCTGATAGGCTTTAGTGCAGGATTTGTAGGTGGTCTATCGGGTATTGGAGGTGGCCTCATAATGGTGCCCTTTCTCATCACTTTTATGGGAATGTCACAATATCATGCACAGGGTACCAGCATTGGTGTGCTGGTGCTTCCGGTGGCTTTTTTGGCTGCCGTAAATTACAGCAAAGCAGGATATATCAATTGGCAATATGTGATGTTTTTGGTAGTTGCCGTAGTGCTGGGCAGCTATTTTGGCAGCAAATTGGCTGTGAATTTAGATCAGCGCCTTCTCAAAAGAATTTTTTCCAGTTTGCTCATTTTGGCAGCTATAAAAATGATATACGACAGCTACAAAATATGAAAAGTTGTTGTGGCATGGAATTTTAGCGAATTAAACCAAACCCAATTTTGGTTGTCATACAATATGCATGCTTACGACGGAAGAGAAAGATATAATTGCGCTCATAGAGAAAGATAGCAACAGCGGATTTAGGCTGTTGCTGCAAACCTATCAAAAACCTATTTATTACCATATCAGGCAAATGGTGTACAACCACCAAGATGCTGATGATATCACTCAAAATACGTTTATCAAAGTTTATAAAAACCTCTCTGGTTTCAAAAAAGAAAGCAAACTTTTTTCTTGGATTTACCGTATTGCTACCAATGAAGCATTGAATTTCCTAAAAGCTCAGGCCAGCAAGAAGAATGTATCAATGGATGAAGTGGCTTTACACCTCTCTTCCAATTTGGAGTCTGATGCGTTTTTCGACGCTGATGCCGCAGAATTACAACTTCAAAAAGCCGTAGCCTCTTTACCGGAAAAGCAGCGCTTAGTGTTCCAGATGAAATATTTTGAAGAAATGACGTATGAAGAAATCTCCGAAATTTTGGAAACCTCCGTCGGTGCTTTGAAGGCTTCATTTCATCATGCTCGCAAAAAGGTTGAAGAATTTGTACAAAGCCATTAAACCTTTCACCCCAACAATTGTCCTATATATATCATGAAACATAACAAGAAATTTCAAGTGCCGGAAAACTACTTTGAGCAGCTAGAACAGAAAATTCTCGCTCAAACAGTCTTGGCAGAGCAGACTTCTTCTGCACCTGCTCAAGCCACCAAAGTGAGAAAGCTTTGGAACAATCGTGGCTGGATGAGTGCTGCTGCGGTAATTTTGTTGTTGATAGGATCTTTCTTTATTTGGCAGCAACAATCTGCACCTCATATAGCTCCAGCCAATGAGCAAATTGCAGTAGAAACTATATATGATACTTTCTTTGACAGCGATTATGAGTTGGCGATGGAAGATATGAATGTTTTTTCAGAATTTGTATTTGATGATGACTGGGAAGATCAATGGTATGATGAATATTAAAAACCTGTAGATTCACCTAAATCTACACCTATACTATAACTAATTACACACAGAAAAGGCATGGATTGCCTTTTT
>JAUNRT010000020.1 GCA_030535475.1 Weeksellaceae bacterium
TTTTTCTCAAATCAATTATTCAAAGGTCTCATTATGAAACTTGACGAAGTCAAGTTGAGGCAAGGATTGAAGCGGTATCCCGTAAAGCAGAAGGCCTCTACAAAATAAGATGAAAACGGGTTGTAGTGGATACGGAAAACCGAATTTCATCTATATTTTGTAGGCCTAATGCTGCGGAATACAAGCTGAAAGCCTGGTCTCCAAATTTTTTTGGCTGGCTACGCCAGTAAAAAAATTTGGAGAGCCTCCCAAAAAATAAAAAAAATAAAATCCTGTGAGGTGCGCGCTACTTGGTTACAATTGTGCCCAACGCTGGAGTGACACGTCTATCATTTGATCTACTCTGCTCTTGTAATCTTCTAAGAATCTGCCTGTTGTGCGATTGGCTATGATGCAGTTGAGAGATATGGCTTTGTGACCGAGAAGTTTGGAGAAAGCGTATAATGCAGATGTTTCCATCTCAAAGTTGTCTAAGCCGCAATGGTGGAGTTCTGTGAGAAATTCCGGATCAAGTGAGCGCAGGCGCAATTGTCTGCCTTGTGGGCCATAGAAACCGCTGAGGGAGCCGGTATTACCTGCTGTGAAGCCTTCTTGAAAGTGCTGAAAGAGTCCTTGATCTACCTGGCTGGTGTAGATGAATGGCTGGATGCCGGGATAGGGTAAGCGGTTGCAGATTTGTGCGTGAAATTCTGTTTCTGTGTGGTCCGGATAGAAGCGCATGAGACCGTCGAAGCCTGCGGTGTAATTGGTTTTGACAATGCTGCCGGCGTCTATTTGCGGGTTGACACTACCACTTGTGCCTAATCTGATGAGTGTGAGAGATTTTTTTTCTGTTTTTATGGTTCTCTGTGCCAGGTCTATGTTTACTAGAGCGTCTAGCTCATTGAGCACGATATCTATGTTGTCTGTACCGATTCCGGTGGATAATACGCTGGCGCGCTTGCCTTGGTATGTGCCTGTATGGGTGATGAATTCTCTTTTTTGTTTTTTGATTTCGATATGGTCAAAAAAGGAGGATACTCGCTCTACACGCTCCGGGTCGCCTACTAGGAATATGGTGTCAGCTATGTCTTCCGGTAATAGATTGATGTGGTAAACACTACCATCATGATTAAGCGGCATTTCTGAAGGTGCTATGATTTTTTCCATAAAACGATGTTCTGGTTGCGTTGTGATATAGGGGTAGCTGGTGGTACAGATGTTACTGCCAGCGTATGGTTTCCATGAGTTTTTCTACGTCTTGTTGTATGTACTGCACAGCTGGAGCCAAGGAGTCTGGTTTTGGGTGGGCTTTGAAATACACGGAACCTCTGACAAAATGTTTGGTGCTGTCTGTGAGGTGAAATTGGAAATTCATAGCGGAATTGCCTCCTAATGAGTAAAGTGTACCATATACTCGAGCGTTGGGGCGCACTATGAGTTTGGGCTCTATGTACTCTGCTCTTGATGTATGTGGCTCATAAACGGCACGCTCTGCATCCATAAGGAGCTTGGTAAGATCTTGGTCTACAGGCTCATATGAGAGGTAGATGGTGGCGCGCATGTCCGGGTAGTAGAGATTGTAGTTACAGCTACTATCTTTTGGCTGTTTCACGGCTTGCTGTGAATACTGAAATGTAAATGGGCAATTGGTGACAAAGTCTCTGTACTCTGCCGTAGGATAGGATAGACGCACTTGACCATAGGGTTTGGGTATGTAATCCTGGTCACAGGCTGTGAGGATGATAAGAATACCTGCCAATAGGAGTCTCTGAATCATAGATTTAGCTTTCCGGGTCTAATGTAGGTTGATTCCGAGTGACTTTGATTTGCTTGATGCGTTTGTTGTCAATGGATTCTACGGTAAAGATATAATTTTCAAAGGAGATTTGCTGACGTCTGTTGGGTTTGCGCCCGGCAATTTCCATGACAAACCCTGCAAGTGTACCCGAATCTCTTCTGTGGGAGTTGAATACTTCACTTTCTTCAACTTGCATGATGCGATAAAAGTCTTTGAGGCTGGTTTTGCCGTCGAAAACGTAGTTGTCTTCATCTAGCTTGGAATACATGATGTCCTCCTCATCAAATTCATCTGCAATATCTCCCACTACTTCTTCTAAAACGTCTTCTAACGTGACCAAACCACTGGTGCCGCCATATTCATCTACAACAATGGCTATGTGTGTTTTTCTTTTTTGAAACTCTGACAATAGGTCATCTAGTTTCATATTTTCCGGCACGAAATACGAAGGCCTCAACACGCTGGTCCAATCAAACTCATCTAAATGTAAATATGGCAATAGGTCTTTGGAATAGAGGATGCCTTTGATCTCATCTATCTCGCTCTGATATACCGGAATACGAGAAAATCCATGCTGGGAAATACCGGCGACTACTTCCGGAAAATTCATTTTGGTTTGTAGGGCATACATGTCAACTCTCGGAGTCATGACTTGCTGTGTTTCTGTGTTGCCGAAGGTGACGATGCTTTCCAAGATTTTCTTGTCTTCTTCTGTGGTTTGCTCATTTTCATTGGTGATTTCGAGCACTTGAGAAAGAGTGTCTATGGTAATGGCATCATTCAAAGCATAGCGATCTTCTAAAAATTGATTTACCGCTTGTAGTGGAATGGTAAGAGGTTGGAAAACAGTCTGTATAGTGCGAACAATGCCTACTGTGCGTGTAGCAAAGGCGACGTAATTGTTGGCTACCATAACCCGCGGAATGACCTCACCAAAAAGGATGATTATCAAGCTTATGGCAAGTACGGTAACTACACTATGAAGAGGAATCCCCACAAAGCTCCAGCCTTGCAGGTATGGATAAATGTATAGACGTGAAAGTGCTATGCATAAAATAATGACGGCCACATTGCATATAGTGTTGCCAATGATGAAAGTAGTCATAAGACGCCAGCGATTGCGAAGTAATTCATTTACTTTTTCAATGCCCGGAATGCTGCTCTCACGTGAGTTTTCAATCTGTTTTCTTCTGATTGAGAAAAATGCAACTTCTGCCGCTGAGAAGAATGCAGAAAATAGCAATAACACAGCTAGTGCTAGTAGTCCCCAACCCCATTGGAAGGCTGTAAGAAAATGTAGGCTTAAGAAGTAACTGGGAGGTTCTGCGTCCAAGAGTCTATGGATTAATTAAACAAAAAGTGAGTTAAATATCATGGCTCACTGCTACTATCATCACCCAGATTGGATTTATCTAAAAACTCTTGCGATGAAGAGCTATCTGTATGACCTTTGCCTTTTGTGGTAAGGAAATTGACATTGTCTGCGACGATTTCTGTAACTTGTTTGGTGGTTCCATGATCGTCATACTTGCGAGTGCGAAGCTTACCTTCAACAAATACGCTGTCACCTTTGGATAAGTATTTCTCACATATTTCTGCCAACTTATTTTTCACGACAACTCTGTGCCACTCGGTCTGGACAACTTTCTCACCGGTGCTTCTGTTTGTATAATGCTCGTTGGTAGCAATGGAAAATCTAGCGGTGCAATTCTCACGGTCGAAGTAGTGAATTTTGACTTCATCACCGAGATTTCCAATAAGAAGAACTTTGTTGAGCGACCCACTCATTTTTCAAAAAATTTTTAAAAGACAAAAGTACTTTAAATTTTTGAAATGGTATTTTCTGGAATTTTTGGTTTTTCAAGATAAATCTAAGTCTTAAATACAGGTATTGATTAGATTAAAGACACTTTGAGAGTAACGGTAATGAAGATTGAATTATCAATTTACATTTGAATGTAAGCCTGCATGATGAGATGTCAAAAATCTTTGCTGTGGTGAATATTATTTTTTTTATTTGATACAAATTTATAATTTTATCGAATGGTTCTGTTTGAAGAAATTTTTAATCTGAAAAGTAGAATCTCAACAACATTCAATATTAAGAAAGCAGTATGAAAAGAATTTTTACTCTGTCAGCTATTTTATTTAGTCTTTACAGTTTTGCTCAACCTATACAGGTAGACGTTGACACCTATACGGTGGAGGAACTGGTAAATGATGTATTGGTTGCCAGTAATTGCAACATTTTGAGTAATGTGTCTTACCAAGGTGCATCAACATTTGGAGGACTAAAAAGTATTGGCTACTTCACCAATACAAATCCATTGCTAGATATGGCTTCCGGTATTATACTAAGTACAGGTAGTGCTGCTGCAGCCCCTGGACCTAATTCCACTCTACAAAGCTACAATACCCCGGGTTGGGTAGGCGATGATCAATTGTATAATTACATTCAAGAATTGGGGATTGACCCAGGATTGACGAGTTATAATAATGCTACAGTAATTGAGTTTGACTTTATGCCTACCTCTGATTTCATAAGTTTCAACTTTGTGTTCCTATCAGAAGAATATGGTACGTTTCAATGCTCGTACTCTGATGCGTTTGCCTTTTTCTTAACCGATTTGGATACTAATGAAACGACAAACCTGGCAATAGTTCCCGGCACAAATGATCCAATTTCTGTAATCACCATCCGAGATCAGGCTTATAATCAAAGCTGTGCTTCTGTGAATCCTGAATGGTTTGATGCATATTTTGGAACGGGTGGAACTGATACCAATTTAGCCCCATTGAATTTCAACGGACAAACCAAAAAAATGTCGGCTGAATCTGCTGTAACGCCTTTTGGAAACTATAGAATAAAATTGGTAATTGCCGATAGAAATGATTCATCGTATGATTCTGCCATACTTATAGAAGCAGGAAGCTTTGATTTAGGTACGGTAGATCTTGGAGAAGATATGTTGATTGAAAATGCCAGAGCTATTTGTGAAGGGGAAGATGTTGAACTTTCTGTAGAATATAATGAATTCAACATGTATCTATGGTATTTCAATGGTGAATACCTGGAAGATGAGTACACTAATAGTATTATTGCAACTGAACCTGGAACATATTCCGTGGAGGTACTCTACATATTGAGCCCAGACTGTATAAGAACGGCTTCGATAGTGATAGAAGAATTTATATTCCCAGACCTCAGTCCACCTTCCACTTTACAAGCATGCGCCAATCCTGATGGTGAAAACACCTATGATCTTACGCTGTTTAGCACATTCCTAGAAGGCGTACAGGATGGGAACTACGAGGCGATTTATTTCTTGAGTGAAGAAGATGCAATGAACAATGAAAATCCTATAGCCAATCCAGAGGCTTACTTATCAGAGGAAAGTGTTGTTTTGTGGGTACGCGCAGAGAATACTTTGTTTTCTTGTTTTGAAGTATTTAGCTTTACATTAGATGTTTACCCACCGATTGAGCTCGATTTAGCGGACACTGTAGGAATTTGCGGTCAGGATTCTGTGATATTGGGTGCTCCAAGCGGATTTCAAAGCTACGAATGGAGTACTGGTGCCACAACGGAAACTATTGAAGTATCTGAAGTTGGAACCTATACCATTACCGTTACAGACGCCAATAATTGTACAGCTTCGCACACCTACACCGTGTCTGAATTTGATGCTCCGGAATTGCAAAATCAACCACAAGACATTGCGGGATGTTCCGCAGGTTCGGCAGAATTCTTATTTGATTTGACAGCCAATGATGCAGTGCTTGATGGGTTGGGTCAGGAATATGTAATTAGCTATCACACAACACAAGCAGATGCAGCTACAAATAGTAATGCAATAGCTAATCCAAGCGCTTTCGCAGGTGAAGATGGTGATACTGTATATATAAGATTGTATAACCAAGAGACCACTTGCTATGTGATCTTATCTTTTGATTTGATTTTCATAGATATAGTGGCAGGAACAGAAATCCCAAGCTTGTACTCATGCGCAACAGATGGTCAACAAGGTACATTTGACCTCAATGAGCACAACGAAATGTTTGTAATCGGTGATATCAACAATTACAATTATTCATTCCACACGTCTCAGCAAGATGCGGAGCAAGGAACGAATGCTATCACCAACATCAATAATTTCTCAGGCACAAGTCAGACAATTTATGTTCGCATCTATTTAGGATCGGATGCTCAGTGCTACCAAGTAACAAGTTTTGACATAGTAGTTTACCCTCTAATCATCTTTGATCAACCCACTGATGTCTCTGTATGTTCCGGCAACCCTATAACACTGGATGCACCTGCTGGATATTTATATGAGTGGAGTACAGGGGAAAGCACACAGCAGATTATCATTGATCAACCAGGTACATACACCGTAACTGCCACTGATGAATATGGCTGCTCTAGCTCACATACCTACAATGTGACACCTGGTATAGCTCCTGTAGTTGAAAATATAGAAACCGGACCAGACTATTTGATAATCAATGCCAGCGGAGGCACACAACCATATCAATACTCTCTAAACGGCACTATATGGCAACCAAGCAACCAATTCAATTACCTACAACCGGGCACTTACCAAGTGTATGTGCGTAGTGCGGATGGATGTATAAGTGAAATGTATGAGATTTCAATCTTTATAACTCCAACATTGTTCACACCAAATGGTGATGGAATTAATGACACATTTAGATTGCCTCAATTGTCTTCTACAGTAAGTGGACAAGTTCAAATCTACGATCGATATGGTAAGATGATCTATGAAGGTGTAACCCAAGGAAATGAAGTATGGGACGGCCTTGATAATCGCGGTCACAAAGTACCTTCAGAAGATTATTGGTATATAATACAACTTTCTGATGGTAGAAAACTTACAGGACATGTAACGGTGAAAAATCGCAACATGCGTCCATAAATTGCTTGATACAGTATATAATAAAGACTCGGAATCATCCGGGTCTTTTTTTATGTGATACCTCTAGTTGAACTTGAATAATTCTCGAGGTATAAATAAAAGCCTGAATAAGATGTTCTTCAGATATATGAAAGAATAATGTTAAATCAATTCGTATGAATGCAAAAACCTCCTTCATCCATTGAATCGAAAAGTAAGAAATACTAGACCCAAATCTGCTTATCGATAAAACGGTAGATTTCTTCCGTGCAGGGTTTAAATTAACAAGTCTGAAACTTAGTCATTTAAATAGGTTTTGCTGAGTAAAAAAAACATAAAGTTTCCATTTTGAAAGAAAATTTCTCGCTTCGTTCTTGGTAAAAAATGTGATCAAAATTTATCATTTATGCTATTCAAGTCATTGTATTATGCGTTAATTAAAACCTTTATCAGTTAACTATATTATACTCAAAATTTAAGACCCTCAAAGCCCTTGCTTTGTCCGATGTAATAGCTGACATTGGAGCGCTTTTTGAAGCATTCGTACATATTCTCAAGAAGTTGATTTTTCAGATAAGATAAATATGGGTCTAATCTGTATTCAAACCACAAAAATCTTAAAAATTTTCAAAACACATTGAATTACATTTACTTAACAAACAACCAACAACATTTCTTATTGCTGAACCCATCTTCTAATCCTTGCAACCAGAGGGCATTACACACTTAGCATGAGCCTATCTACCTATAACCAAAGGAGTTGTGCTAGTTAACTGAAATGACCCTTACATTCATACAAAAATATTATTAATAAATCAAGGGTGAAACACCTTTTTTTGTTCAAATTATTTTCACAACTTTGCCTTTCCAATTGCTATGCAAATAGCAATTTTTTGTCTAACGAAAATACAAAAGAAATTATGGTCAAAACAGCAGCTTCTGTATGGAGCAATTGCTTAAAGTTTATTTCTGATAATATCTCTGATCAAGCATATAAAACTTGGTTTGAGCCGATTCGAGCAATAAAACTTGACCAAACCATTCTTACGATTCAGGTTCCCAGCAAGTTCTTCTACGAATGGCTGGAAGAGCATTATCTCAAATTATTGAAAATTGCTCTGCAGAAAGAATTAGGTCCTGATGCGAAATTGGTATATAGTATAGTGATGGAGAAGAAATTCACCGACAAAGAACCCTATACCGTAAAAATACCTAGCTCAAATAGAGAAAAACTGAAGCCTCAGGAATTAGATGCACCACTGCATTTACAAAATAACAGTGTTCAAAACCCATTTGTGATTCCTGGGCTTCAGAAACTGAAAATAGATTCGCAACTGAATGTTAAGTTTGATTTTAACAGTTTTATTGAAGGTGATGCCAATAGACTTGCACGCAGCGCAGGAAAAGCTATTGCCGTAAAGCCCGGTGGAACTGCTTTCAATCCGCTTTTTATCTATAGTGGAGTTGGTTTGGGAAAAACGCATCTAGCACATGCAATTGGACTTGAAGTGAAAGACAAGCATCCGGAAAAAACAGTTCTTTATGTTTCTATGGACAGGTTTGCCCATCAGTATTCTGAGGCTTCCCGCTCAAATAACAGAAACGATTTCGTTCATTTTTACCAAATGATAGATGTATTGATAATTGATGATGTACAACTATTATCGGGTAAAAAAGGAACACAAGACGTTTTTTTCCATATTTTCAACCACCTCCACCAGAGAGGAAACCAGCTGATTCTTACTTCAGACAAACCACCTGTAGATATCCAGGATATGGAACAGCGACTCATTTCTAGATTCAAATGGGGCTTGAGCGCTGAAATACAACCACCAGATTATCAACTGAGATACAACATTCTCAACCATATCTTAGAAGAAGACGGTTTTGAATTGCCTGAAGATGTAGTCGATTATATCGCTAAATCTGTGAAGACCAATGTGAGAGAACTTGTTGGCGCCAAGAACACTTTGGTAGCTCAATCTTTACTCAATCGTAAAGAAGTAACATTAGAGCTTGCAGAAAAGGTGTTAGCAAACCATATTGATCACCAGCGCAAGGAAATTTCTATTGATTACATACAAAATGTTGTCTGTGAATACTTCAAAATACCTTTAGAGAAAGTACAATCTAAAACAAGAAAGAGAGACATTGTTCAGGCTAGGCAGCTGGCAATGTATTTTGCAAAGCAATACACCAATGCCTCCTTGGCCAGCATAGGCTCACAAATAGGGAATCGTGACCATGCAACTGTACTTCATGCTTGCAAAACAGTCCGAAACTTGTCTGATACAGATAAGGTGTTCAAAGGATATGTAGAAGATCTAAAACGCAAAATCGGTTCAGAGTCATGAGAGTATTAATGGTGTGCTTAGGAAATATTTGTAGATCGCCATTGGCGCATGGCATTCTACAACACAAAGCAAAAGACAGTATTTTTGTAGATAGTGCAGGCACTAATGGATATCATATAGGCGAAAGCCCAGATCCAAGATCCATAGCTGTGGCAGAAAAAAACAATCTTGATATCACTACACAGCGTTGCAGAAAATTTGAAGTACAAGACTTTGATAATTTCGACATCATCTTTGTCATGGATGGTTCTAATTACAGAGACATACTCAAAATGGCGCGTAATGAGGAGGATGAAAAAAAGGTAAAACTCATCATGAACGAGCATAAACCCGGTATGAACCTCAACGTTCCAGATCCATATTATGGTGGAGATGAAGGCTTTGATAATGTATATAAAATGCTAGATCAAGCCACAGACGCATTTCTCAAGCGCATTGCTGATGAAAAAACAGGGTGATCTATATCTTATCCCCAATACTATAGGTGAGGAAAATGTGGAGAGAAGCCTGGCGACACATAACTTTAGTGTCGTGGCTTCTCTTCAGCATTTTGCAGTAGAGAATCAGAAATCCGCAAGGAAATTCATACGCAAGGTTGTGCCAGATGTGGTACAGGCTGATTTGAAGTTGTATGATTTAGACAAAAACTCCAAAGCTGCCGACCTAGCTCCAATGATTCAACTACTGAAGAATGGAGTTTCTGTAGGCATAATCTCAGAAGCGGGTATGCCTGGCATTGCAGATCCCGGAGCACTTTTAGTGGCTGCAGCCCATAGAAATTCCGTGCGCGTTGTGCCTTTGATTGGAGCGAGTTCTATTTTTTTGGCGCTAGCCGCCTCTGGCTTTAATGGTCAGCACTTTACCTTCCACGGATATCTTCCCATTGATAGGCATGAACGTAGAAAAAGCATCCAACATCTATATTCAGACAGCCAAAGAAAAAACTCCGCAGAAATCTTTATGGAAACCCCATACAGAAACAATCAATTGATGGAGGAATTGCTCAAAACTTTACCCAATGATTGTTTGCTTTGTGTAGCATGTAATATTGCACAAGCAGATGAGAAAATCCTCACTTTGCCTATCCACATTTGGAAGAAAACCGCTTATGACCTGCATAAAAAGCCTACAATTTTCATCCTTCAAGCCACGGAACAATTTCTGACCTGAGAAAAAATATTGGCACATTCCATCTAGGCAGCATACACAGCACATACCATACCTACCGCACAACCCGTAAATTTAGTATGCAATTAGATTATTGATTTTCTCAAATATACCACTCCATTTCGGCATTTAATCATAATTTTTTTTTAGGAGCTATTTCCGGCTGCCCGCTATTATCTTGCTCATATCCAGCCACAGAAATCGGTGGGGCGGCTGCCTCCACTATCGTTGCGGCCACCGCCCAACCAGATTTCTGTACGGCCGTCTATTTTGCAAGGATAGCCGCTCGCATCCGGGCTAGGCCAGCCCTCAAGGCCATTCTTGTTTGCTTATTAAGAGAAATTTGCGATTCTCAAAACATTCGACCCCTTCGGGGTCGAAACATGGCATTGCATTGCTAATGATCATAGAAATCGCATACTTTCTGGAAGAAATAGAAACCTATTCAGAAAAGCCACTGAAAGCCCAAATTCTTAATCAAATCATAGAAAAAATCACTATCCATGCAAGCTGAGACTTCCGGCAAAACCAACAGCCTCATAACGCAATTACTTCTGCTTCAGTTAAAAAAGAAATTTGCATATAATAGCATTAGAGCATAAGCACCCACACGCTACTCCTTCTTTTTGCTGTCTATAATGTCTTGCACCTCTGTACTTCTTTGATCAAGACGTCTTTGTTGCTCATCTTTTAATTTCTTCTCGGCATGCAATTTTTCATTTCTGTATAGGTAATTCTGCATCTGATCTACCCAAGTGTCTTTCCACATAGAAACACCTGTATAGTAAGCTGCTCTCCCAATCATGTGTGCCGCAATTGGTGCTGTAATTATCAAGAAAAATATTATTGCAATCACCTTTGTGGTCACAGATACTATAGGAAACATGATTGCCGCACACACCAAAAATAATCCAGCACCCAGTACAGAAGCCTTTACGGTAACCGAAAGTCTCAAATAGAAATCAGGCATGCGTAGCAATCCTATAGAGGCAAATAGTATGAAGAGTGCACCTAAAGTGCTTAGCAAAGCTATGAGTAGATCAATCATTTCGTTGTTTTTCTATGTAATACGAAAAAGCTACTGTACCCAAAAAAGCTATCAACGCAAGAATGATGGCAACATCCAGCATCACATGTTGATCCGCACGAATACTGAAAATTGTGATTATTCCTATCCCAATAGTTATGATCAGATCCAAGGCTATCACCCGATCTACAATACTGGGACCTCTGAAAAGCCTGATAAACACCAAAATCACCGACACAGTGAGTATCGGCAAGATTACGAAGTCAAAATAATTAGCCAGCGTTATCATTCTATCTCAATATTTCCAACAGTCTCCTTTCTAGACCGGTTTTAGTTTCATGAATAAATTTGTCAATATCTGTCAAATACATTACGTGAATGTAGATATGTTTCTTGTCATCACTCACCTCCAATATCAGTGTGCCAGGCGTCAAAGAAAGCATTGTAGAGAGTAGATTTATCTCAAAATCCGTTTTTGCATCCATAGGATACTCTACAATACCAGGTTTGAAAAAGTATTTTGGGGTAATTACGTCAAAAGCTACTTGCATATTCGCTTTTAAAATCTGATATAGAAAGAAAAATGCAAAACTTATTATCCTTGGCACTCTGAAGAAGTAGCGCTGGTCTTCCTCATTACGGTTCAAAACCCATAAAATGAAAAATCCGAGCACAAATCCAAAAACAAAATTCAGATAATAGAGTTGCCCCGTCAAGGCCACCCAAATACCCGAGAGCATCAAATTTACCAGAAAGTTTTTTGTCATTGTTTTTTCCATACCTCTGCTATTACTCTCTTCCCAAAACTGCACGTATATATGGTGAAGTGTCAACCAATTCTATTGATATCTTCTCTGCTATTACATATACACTTTGCGCTCCCAAACCAATAAACAAACTCACCGCCAAAAGCAGCAATATGGGCAAAATCATCATGACTTTTCTGCCAGTATTCATACCTTCAAACTTATTCTCAAGCAAGCTAGGTACAGGTGGTTCTTTCCAGAAAGCCTCAGACCAAGTCTTCACTATCACGTACAGAGTGAAAAAACTGCCCAATACTAGTGCCAAGATATAAGAATTCTGTTGAAGCTCAAAACCCGATTGAAACAAGAAAAGCTTTGGCCAAAAGCCGGAGAGAGGTGGTATTCCCACTAGCGAAAATAGCACCAAAGCTATCATTAGTGAAATCTTTGGATATGAACGGTACAGACCTCCCATGGTTTTCAAATCCATAGTACCGGTAATGTGCCGTATCAATCCTGTAATCAAAAACAAGTTGGTCTTTAAAATGATGTCGTGCATCAAATAGAAAACAACCCCCAAAAGCGCCACTTGGCAAAACATGGCTATACCTCCTACCATGAAGCCTATATGGCACACTATCAAATAGGAAAACGTCATACGCATATTGGTCTTAATTAATGCTCCAAATGCACCTACAATTATGGTGAAAACCGCGATACCCATCAGCAAGTTTTGCGTAAAAGTATCCGGAATGAATATCAAACTAAAGGTTCTCAGCATAGCATATATACCCACTTTGGTCAAGAGTCCACCAAATGTGGCTGCCACTGCAGAAGGTGGCGTATGATAGGAAGATGGTAACCAAAAATACAGCGGAAAAACCGCCGATTTCACCCCAAAACCTAGGATGAAAAATATAGAGGTTATGTTCACCAAAGTAGAATTATCTACCTGTTTTATTTTTATCGCAAGATCTGCCATGTTCAGAGATCCAGTGATACCGTACAAGATGCCTATACCTGTCAGGAAAAAAGTAGAAGCCAGTATATTCAGTGCCATATACTTCACAGCACCCTCTAGCTGCGCCTTGCGGCCTCCAAGCGTCATCAGCACAAAGGATGAAATAATTATCACCTCAAAAAACACGTATAGATTAAAGATGTCTCCCGTGAGAAAAGCACCTTGTAATCCCATGATCAGAAAGTGAAATATAGGAAAATACCCATACAGCATCCGTTGCCTGCTCAAGCTTACAGAGGAGAAAATACTTACTGCCAATGCCGTAATAGCTGTGATGAGCACTAAAACAGCACTCAACAAATCCGCAACAAATACTATCCCAAAAGGTGCATCCCAATTTGCGGCATTCATTGTGAGAATACCTCCATCATACACCTTTTGAAAAAGCCTTGCACTCAGTAGCACACCAAAGAAACTGCCTGCAATGCTCAGATATTTCTGAGAACGTGTTTTTCTCCAGAGAATCAACTGCACTACAGCAGTTATCAAATTTGCCAATACCGGGGCAAGGATGTAGTTATCTATCATATATCTTCTTCTGGGGTATTGAGATCATCCAAGTCATCCGAATTCACAAGAGCATACACTCGCTTCAGCAATACTATCGCAAAAGACGTAAGACCAAAACTTATCACAATAGCTGTGAGTATCAACGCCTGAGGCACTGGATCTGCATACACACCTTTGAACACTCTATCTGCCTCATCTATCACCGGCGGATGACCTTTGGTGATCCCGCCTAGCAAAAAAATCAACAAATTCACACCATTGCCTAGCAAAATAAATCCTAAAAGCAACTTCACCATACTTCTACGCAGTATCAGGTACAAACCCGCTGCATATAAACATCCTATTATCACTACAAATACCAACTCCATACTAGGCAGATAAAGCTATAGTAAACAATATGGTCAATACCACCCCAATCACCACCAAATACACACCTATGTCAAAAAATAGTGCAGAACCTATGAGTCCTATGACAGGAATAGGCTCTTCAAACCATAAACCTGTCATCACAGGTAGATCAAAAAATATTGGCGCAATGATACTCAATGTTATCAGCACCAAGCCCATCGGTATCAGAGACAGTGGTTTATACCGCATAATCTTCATCGTGCTTTCCGTTCCATTTGAGAAACTGTGAAGCACAAAGGCTATAGAGGCCACTAGTCCACCTACAAATCCACCACCAGGATAGTAATGCCCGCGCAGCAGTAGAAATACCGAAAACAACAACAGTATCGGTAGCAAATATTGGGTTGCAGTCTGTAATATTACACTTTTCATAGCTCTTACTCTTTTTCAGACGATTTTAGACGCAGTTTCAGCAAGCTATACACACCTAGTGCCGCCACGCCCAGCACCACAGTTTCAAACATGGTATCCATACCTCGGAAGTCCACCAAAATCACATTCACCACATTCTTTCCTTTCGCCAACACATACGCATTCTCGCCATAGAAAGCACTGATGTCTTTCACATAGTCCTCCACAAGCACCTTCAGAGATATGATAGAGAGCAACGCTCCAAAACACAAAGACACCACCACATCACGCAGCACGATAATATTGCGTGCAGATTTCATGAAACCCGGCAATCGGTATAGCACCAGCACAAAGAGAATAGTTGTAAGGGTGTCTATAGAAAACTGTGTCATTGCCAAATCCGGAGCACTATATATCACAAACAATAAACATATAGCATAGCCTATCACACTGGTAGAAACCACGGCTGTCAATCTAGATGACGTAGTCACCACAAGATACACCGCACCCAGCAATATCACAATTATAGCTATCTCATAAATGGTCAGCGTTTGCAAGCTCAGGTAGTCCACATACACCGGGCCGCTCATCCACACCTTCATGGCAAGTAGCACAATGGCAAACATCACAATTTTCAGAATGTAATTTCTCAGATACCCGTCATGTAAACGATTGGTAGTCCAGCGAGCAAATTCCAGCAAAGAATCTGCCATGCGAGTGATTATGAAACCCGGCGACACAGACTCAAATCTATTTGTAAACGCCAGCGTCCGCTCACCCGGTTTGTTCAGCAAATACACACCCGTACCCGCTACCAGCGTGGCAATACTTAGGTACAAAACCAGGTTAAACCCATGCCATATCTTCAATTTCAGTTCCGTATCATCTCCAAAAATCGAGTTAGCAGACTGTAGATTAAACAGTTCACCTACCACACCCGGCATCATTCCAAAAATCAGCCCCAGCACACCCAGCATCAGCGGTGGCAGCCACATCCCGGGGCTAGGCAAGTGCACCTTGCTCAGCTCGGCAGGCAGGGCTCCGGTAAACGGCTTCACACCCACCATAAAACCCGCTGCTACCAGTGCAATATTCGTGGCTACCGCAAGCGCCGTGAGCCACGGAGCCAGATTATTATCTAGCGCCAAGGTAGCCTCATATATCAGATCTTTCCCTATAAAACCATACGTCAGCGGCAAACCTGCACTAGACAGCGCCGCCAGCAAAGCCGCCACAAACACCGGCATCATCACCTTGCGCAGCCCTGCCAGCCGAATGATGTCACGCGTCTTCGTCTCATGGTCCACAATGCCGGTAATCATGAACAGCGTAGCCTTATACAGTGCATGTACAAGAATAAATACACTCACAGGTATTATGGCTTCTCGCGTGCCCAATCCTAGCAAAAACGTAAGTATCCCCAAGCCGGAAATCGTGGAATACGCCAGAATACCCTTCATATCCGTGCGGAACAGCGAGTGCACCGCAGCATACAACATCGTGATGCCGCCAATTATCATCAAACTATAATTCCAAATATCGGTGCCACCCATCACAGGCGTGAAGCGCGCCATCAGGTATATTCCCGCTTTCACCATCGTGGCCGAGTGCAGATAGGCAGACACCGGCGTTGGCGCCTTCATAGCGCCAGGCAACCAAAAATGAAACGGAAAATGAGCCGATTTGGTAAAGGCACCCAACAGCACAAATAGCACCAAAAGTGGGTAGCGTTCATGTTGCACAATCATCTCTTTATGTTGCACCATCTCGCTTATCACAAACGTACCGGTAATATCACCCAGCAAAATCATGCCTACCAACAGAAAAAGCCCGCCCAAGCCGGTCACAGCCAGAGCCTGCAGCGCACTGCGTCTAGAAGCCCCACTATCTGCATTGAATCCTATGAGGAAAAACGAGCTGATACTCGTCAACTCCCAAAAAATAAACAGCAGCAGCACATTATCCGCCAGCACCACGCCCAGCATAGCGCTCATAAACACCAGCAAAAACGCAAAAAACCTGTCAAAGTAGCGGTAGCCCTTCATATAGCTCCGCCCATACACAAAAATCGCCGTGCCTATCCCCGAAATTATCAGCGCAAAAAGCATCGACAGCCCATCTAGCCTGAAGTCTAAATTCACGCCCACAGACGGCACCCAAGGAATTTGTTGTTGCAGCTTTTCGCCCGCCACAATCCCTGGCACCAATAGCACATAATAAGCAAAAATGAAGGCCGGAACCAGCGGAATCAGAACACTCCACTTAGATTTCAAAAATTTCCCAAACGGCACAAAAAGCAGGGAAGCCACTAAACCCAACACAACCGTCAGAAACATTCAGTCCAGGTATTAAATAGTTAATTTTTTTACAAATCCGCGTAAAACTACAAAAATTTGGCCTTATAAGCTCTGAAATTTAGCCTAATTTACCACCAAAATTCACTTTTTTTTGATGATTTGGGCGACTCCGCTTTTTACTGCCCTTTAAATCTATTGTAGAATACATCGTAAAAGATTGGGCAGCAAAAAGCGGCCGGTCTACGGCTACAAGTCCTCGGTCGCAGGGGTGTAAACCGGCGGTTCCGGCTATTCCATAGCCTCCACCTGCTCGGTTTACAATACGCCTGCGCCCTGTGGGCTTTTCGCCTACGCCCTGTCGCAAACCAGTTGGGTGCAATACCACAAATGTTTGATCTCTTTTCCGGAGAAAGTAATTGGATGATTGAAATTTAGGTCTTGTATGTCAGGATTTATATCAAGATTTTTTTGATGTTGTACAGGGAATAGCTTAGCATGAGATAGGCAAGTGGTGCCGGCCTAGTCCGGATGCGAGCGGAAATCCTTGCAAAGCAATCTGCCCTACAAACAGTGGGCTGGCAGGTACTGGAATCCCTTGTGGTGGACGTGCCTGAAAGCCCTCTGTTTGTGGCAGATTGCGAGCAAGATTGCAGCGGGCAGCCGGGAATAACTCCAAAAAAATATAAATCAAAAAAAACCGCCACAACATAGCTGCTGTGGCGGTATCTGCGTCTATCTATGGACGCTGAGTGGCTGGTTTTTAGCCGCCTTGCTCCATTTTGCGCTTAAGCTCTGCAAGCTCATCCAAGTCACCCAAAGTTGAGCGCTCTATGTTTTGGCTTTCTTGCTGTGCCTTGATGGTACGCATCTCCTCTTCTTTGTAAGTAGCTGAGTGTGAAACCACTACTCTGCGGAATTCTTTGTTGAATTCTATAACTCTGAAGTTGAGCTCGTCACCTTTTCTGATTTTGGTACCGTCTTCCTTGTCAAGGGTGCGTGCAGGTGCAAATGCCTCTACTTCTTCATCCTCAAACTGTATGTTGGCTCCTTTGTCAAACACGTTGGTAGCAACACCTGTGTGCTCTGTACCTACGGCATATTTAGCCTCATACTGATCCCAAGGGTTGTCTTCTAGCTGCTTGTGGCCAAGGCTCAAACGGCGAGAATCTACGTCTAGCTCTAGCACTACCACGTCTAGCTTGTCACCTACGGCGCAGAACTCTGATGGGTGCTTGATTTTCTTAGACCAAGATAGGTCTGAGATGTAGATAAGGCCATCTACGCCCTCTTCCAACTCTACGAATATACCAAAGTTGGTGAAGTTGCGCACTGTACCTACGTGCTTGCTGCCTACCGGGTATTTGGCGGTGATGTCTGTCCATGGATCTGGTGACAACTGCTTCATACCTAGAGACATTTTGCGCTCTTCGCGCTCTAGGCTCAAGATTTCTGCTTCTACCTCGTCTCCTACTTGTACAAAGTCTTGTGCAGAACGCAAGTGCGTGCTCCAAGACATTTCTGAAACGTGGATAAGACCTTCTACTCCTGGTACTACTTCTACAAATGCTCCGTAGTCTGCAAGGACTACTACTTTGCCTTTGATCTTGTCTCCTACTTTTAGGTTGCCGTCTAGTGCCTCCCATGGGTGAGCCTCTAGTTGCTTCACACCTAGCTGGATACGAGTTTTGTCCTCATCAAAATCAAGGATTACTACGTTGAGCGTCTGATCTACCTCAAGCACTTCGCTTGGGTGGTTGATGCGGCTCCAAGAAAGGTCTGTAATATGTATCAAACCATCTACACCTCCTAGGTCTACGAATACACCATAAGACGTGATGTTTTTCACAACTCCTTCTAGTACTTGACCTTTCTCTAGTTGTGCGATGATTTCTTTTTTCTGCTCTTCAATGTCTGCCTCTATAAGGGCTTTGTGCGAAACTACTACGTTCTTGAACTCAGGGTTGATTTTCACTACCTTGAATTCCATAGTTTTTCCTACATACTGCTCATAATCACGGATTGGCTTCACGTCTATCTGTGAACCTGGCAAGAATGCTTCTAGACCAAGGATATCGACGATCATACCACCTTTTGTGCGCGCCTTGATGTAACCTTTTACTACATCTCCGGACTCTTCTAGCTGGTTTACTCTATCCCAAGCTTTGAGCGTACGTGCTTTTTTGTGAGAAAGTTGCAGCTGGCCGCTGGCGTCTTCTCTTCTGTCTACCATGACTTCTACCTCATCTCCTACTTTCAACTCTTGGTTGTAGCGGAATTCATTGAGTGAGATCACACCTTCTGATTTGAAGTTGATGTCTACGATGACTTCTTTATCTGTCAATCGTACTACTCGGCCTTTGAAAACTTCGTTTTCATTGAGGTCTTCCAAGGTGTTTTCATACATGGCTTCCAAAGAAGCTTTTTCTTTGCGGTCTTCTGCGTCTAGGCCAGTCTCAAATGCTTCCCAGTCAAAATCTTCTGGTGCTACGTTGGCGTTAACGAGTTTTTCGCTTCTTTTTTGGTTGCTAGTGGCAACGTTTTCTACAACTTCTGCAGTGTTTTGAGCTTGGTTTTGCTCTTCTGCTTGTAGATTTTTGTCTTCTGACATACAGTAAAATTTGTATCTCCGGTACTCGAGCTAGAATCTGGTGCGGTGGCTGAGCTCGGAGAGAATGTTTAACTTGTTAATAATCAAACGCCTATTCCCAATTTTCCGCAAAGCGTGCGCAAAAATACAATTTTTTCTCTGAATAGCCAAATGCTCAGCATTTGTAATTGACTGATTGTCTGGTACAAATATGCCATTGCTGTCGGGTGAAATTATTGACTTTGATAGCCTTTTAAATACGACCTTTGACAAACTGCCTGGTTGCCAACCTATAAATTTGTAGTTATGCGCTACGGCCTAGAATCTGTATCGCACGCTGGCGAGCACATATCTGCCAAGGACTTCTCTGGCAGTGACGGTGGTGAAAAAGTCGTTGAAGCTATTGTTGATAATATAGCGATTGTTCAACAAATTGCCACCATATAGATATAGGTCTGTTTTGCGGGCTATTTTGTAGCGTAGATTGGCACCAAGGTCATGGTATTCATTGATAAGTTCGCCTTGGCTCCACTGGTTGCGCAGCTCATAGTTGGCTTGGAGTAGCAATATGTCATTGATCACCCAAGCGCCGCGTATGAATGGCGTGAGGTCATGAAACTGGCTACTGATTTCGCGGGTTGAGTAATTGTTGTACGTCCAGTTGATACCAAAATCTCCCTCTACCTGCTTGCGCCATTTGATAGAGTTGCGCACGGAAAGTCTGTGGGTGTAGGTGTTGGTAGGAGATTCTACTCCATTGATGATACCTACGAAGTCACTATAATTTGCAAATGCCGTAAGACGCAAAGAATAAACGGGTGTGAATCTTCGGCTCCAGTGTGCATTGGCTGAGTAGTTGTTTTCCGGATCTTGCACGTTAAATGGCGAGTTGATCTGATACAGTGCATTAAACACCCCTTGATTTCTAACGCTATTTACACGGCGTGAGTAGGTGAATGAGGTGTAAAAGCTTTGAAATTTGAATTGGTTGAAGTGTCCATACCTCAAAGAGTATTCATGGAAGGCACTCTCACGCAATGCTGGATTGCCTTGGTATATGCTAAAATAGGATTGTATGTCATAGCCCGGCATCCACTCTCTGATTTGTGGGAGGCTGTAGGTGAGTCCATAATTGAAATCAAGGTTTTGTACGGTACTAAATTCATAGCGTGCCTGGAAGTGAGGTTGCAATCTCCATTGTTCTAGCAGTGCATTGCCTAAGTTAGCTTGCATTTCAGAGTAGAAACGATGCAATCCAAGTCCGGCATCTACCTTTAGTTTGTTGATTTTTTTGGTATAGGTTGCATCTAAATAGGCCTCAAAATAGTCCATTTCGCCGGCAGAAGGTGTAAAGTCTGAGATGAGTTGCGGATTTTGACTATTGAGGTCTCGCAATGTTGTACTCAGATTTTGAAAGCTGAGATTACTGCCTAGCTTGAACCGAATGTTGCTAGTGTTGGTGATTAGATGGTTGTATATGGAGAGGGCTTGCATGTTGTGCACTTGCAATTTTTGATTTTGGCGAAGGGCAAATCCTTGATTGTCTTGCACTAGGTCAAAAAGCCCAAAAAACGGGTCGCTGTCTGATGTGATTTCTCTGTCTGGGCTTTCTGTCTGCAAAAGGTGTGTGAGATACAAGCCAAAATTGTGATCATTGCCTACTCTTCTTCTGTAACTCAAACGTTGGTTGAGTGAGGTGTTGAGCCTTTCTGAGTAAATATTTCTATAGATTTCAGGGAAATCTGGTATGTCTGTGGTTGTTTGGGTGCGGCTGAGGCTTTTGTTTTCTTGCACATTGTAGTTGGCGCGGTATGTCAAATTGTTTCTTTCGTTGAATTTATAGTCTATTCGCAGACGCGCAAGTCCGGCTAGTACGTTGTTCTCATTGCTGTTGACATCTCTTTGAGTGAAATCCGGGTATATGCGCTCTGTATTGGATCTGTAGATCATACCATTGTCTGTGACCATACCAAACCCCGTAGCGTATAACTTCTTATTTGGCTCATACCCGAAGTGGCCGGCTAAGATGTGATTGTACATTTCTGCCGCATTGCCACCCGTAGAAAAGTTAACACCGGTGAGGGAAGATCGCAGCGCCATGGTACCACCTTCTTCCATGAGTTCTGACATGCCTCCCAAAAACTGAAAGTAATCTTCGTTGGAGAAAACTTCTTTACCATAATTGTTCATATCACCAATTACAGTGTAGTCTGCCGTGGGTGTAAACCGGAAGGCTTTTACATTGGCGTCATAGTAATCTCGCGCATCGCCACCCAATGTCATGTTTCCAAATATGAGATTTTTCTTGTCTTCTTTGAGTACAATATTTAGCTCCGGCTGTTCATCTTGCTGCAATGAACTCGCAAATGGATTAGCACGAAAGCGCTGATTGAGTTGTACTTTGTCTATAACTTCACTGGGTAAGTTTTTGGTGAGTAATTTTGTGTTTCCTCCAAAGATTTCACGACCTTCTACTTTAATAGAGTTTATCTCCTTTCCCTGATAATAGACTTTACCGTCTTCCACTTCTATGCCGGGAAGTTTTCTGAGGACATCTTCCAGATTTTCTTCGCTTCCGGTGGTGAAGGAGTCCACGTTGTATTCTATGGTGTCACCACGCACGGCTATAGGTTGCACTCCTTGCGCTATGACATCGCTCAACTGCACAGTAGATCTGCTGAGTATGATTTGCTCGCGTAGGTTTCTATCCAGTTGAATTTTGTGAATTTTCGACTCAAAATGCAGGTGTTCAATTTCTAATTCATAGGCTTGACCACAAGGCATTTCTAAACGAAATTCACCATTGTCGTCAGAAAAAGTGTATCCCGTGTTGCGATTGGCATTATTGAATGCAGTGATTGAAGCATCATTGATAGGTAGTGCAAGGCTATCTACTAGCGTTCCTCTAAATGTGCAATTTTCTTGCGCTACAGAGAGCGAGGTAGTCAAAAAGAGTAAAAAAATCACCAATCCTTGCTTCATATATGTCCTTTTATTCAATTGTGTAAAATTTGTGGCCTGCAATGTTACTGAAAGCCAAAAAAAATTCAAAATAAATGGCTCCAAACTCTAATTTGAAGCCATTAAACATTATTATTTAAGAAATTTCAAACTGAAATAAATTAATCTCTGTCAACTCCGCCTTCATACATTTTTCGGAAACGCTCTTGTACAGCTTCCATTTCGGCTTCAAATTCTTTCATAGTCATTTGCTTGCCTTTGGTAGGAGCGGTAACTTTTATATCCTCTTCACGCACCTGTACATTCACAGCTGTGACGCTCATCTTCATGCCACGCACTTCAAAAACGCTTTTGAGTATAAGACCCGGCAATCCCCAGAATCTATCCGGACCGTCTTTGATGCTGAGTTTTGGCGCAAACCATGATTCTATTTGTATGCTGTCGCTCATAACGCCTGTGGCTTTGCGTGTTTCAAATCCGGCAATGTTTTCTGTTTCTCTGGAAATTGACCAATTTAAAGCCTCAAGATTATCTACTACCAGATAATTTTGCCCCATAACTTCATACTCCTTTTTGTAAGTACTTGCGGTAAAATCTTTGAAAAGACCACCTTTGTCACTTTGGGCAATTTGGGATGCAATCACATTGCTTCTCTGTGAGTTGTCTATTCTTTCTTGAAGTTTATAGTAGGATTCTTTGCCATTAGTTTTCAGTTTATAGTCTAGCGTAACACCTTGAGCTAGTTCTGTGCGTACTAGTTCCGCCGCTTGTGCTCGAAATCTTTCCGGAACTTGTTGCAAAATAGCTTCTGCATCACTTTCCATACGCAACACATAATCAACTTCTATATACATAGGTTTTTCTTGGGCACTAACCCAAACCATAGCAAAAAGAGCAAATAATAGACTTAGATTTTTCATGAGATTTAAGTTTTATATAATATGTATCAGTTTTTAAGCAATTGTTACAAACCGATGCTAATTTTTAATAAATTTTATTTTTCCAATTACCAACTATATCCCAATCGCATAAAAAGGAGGTCGAGGCCGCGGTTTACGTGATAGATGTTGCCGTTGCTATTGTGCATGCCACCTGTGGTAAGAATCAGATATTGCTCCTGTGCAAGCCTGCGTTTGAGGGTAAATGAAAGCTCTTCCGTGAAATAATACCCTGCCGTGAGCCTCTTATAGTATCCGCTGTGCATCCCGGGCCCAATTCCAAACCTGATACTGTATTGCCAATTGGGTTGTAACCACAAATGCCCAATCCCGAAAAGCACATTACCCTTAGTCACCTCACTTTCAAAGTTTTCTGATGGCATGGTGTATTTTGCTTTAATGAAATGCGCTCGCCAATCAATCTGAAATGTACGATGTGCATGTCGTTGAAATATGGAGTAGGATTTGCCGAAAAAAACGCCATATTCCCTATTGGTGTAGTTGTAATAACTATCATCATTTTTGCGTAGCAAGTCAGAGTTACCTGCATATAACCCTACATCAAAACCTTTTTGTGCAAATAAAGGTGAGCAGATAAGCAGTAGAATGATAAATTTAGCTAATACAAATGCTTTCATGCAAAATTCTTGCAGATTAAATTTCTTTCTGGCGGCGCAAATGTATTGATATTAAAATTGGTAATTATTCGGTAGAGGCAGCTGTGATTTCAGCACTTTTTTTGAAAACCAAAAAAAATATAGTTTTATGTAATACTCTGAAACAAAACTCTGAAACAGAAAGCCTACCTACTCTCCGCAATTTGCTTAATCATCTCTAAAGCTATTGGGAATTGTTTCTCGAAATACTCTACATGGTCTGGTGTGGAATCTACTTCTGCTGTGAGTATTGCGGTATCTCCATTGGTTGTAACGCGATAAGACTCAAATGAACCTTCCCAGAATTTGGTTTCTGCAGTGGCGGGTTGCTCTTCAAAATTCTCAACCGGTAGCATTTGCTGAAACAACACAAAATTTGGCTCGTCATAGAATACTACATTGCTGGCCATGCCATGACCTTCTGGTGTGAGAAAATGCACGCGACCTCCTGCTTGTAAATCACCTTTCCAAAATGTTCCCGGATGAAAAACCGCTGCCCATTTTTTATAATTCTCCTCTTGCCACAAGGCTCGCCATATGGTTTGCGGACTTGCTTCTATCTCTTCTTGAAAAGTGAGTCTTCGCAATCCATGCATGTAGTTTTTAAGAGCGTACATAAACCCGTCCCAACCCATTTGGTAATTGGCGGCAGAAAAAAGCTCGCCAGCATCTGCAAAACTTTCTGTTCCTTGATGCGTGAGTGAAACTTGTGTATTGTTTTCATCCAACGGATTCAGTGTCCAGGTAACCACACTATTACCTTGAGAAATGGATGGATGGCGCCAAGTGTGAGCAAAAGTTTTATTCTCTTCTATTTCTAATATTTCACACTGATGGTGAAATTGATTGGCACCACCGGGTTCATAAAAATTGAATACCGCACCTTTTTCTAGTTGAAAGTCAGGAATATCAAAATACCATTCTTTCATGAGTTCTGGTGTGGTGAGTGCTTTCCAGATTTTATGTGCAGGAGCTTGAATTTCTATGGCGGATTGTATCATATCTCTATATAACTTTTGATGTTTGACAATTCAATATCCAAATGTAGATTTTTTGACGGAATATTCTGCTTTTTGAGAACCTGTTTTGGGTTTAAAAATATTATGCAGATTTTGAAATCAGAATTTGGAATATTCAAGTGTTATCACCCACTCTTGTGAGATGTTTTAACTAGCTCAAACACAAATTTTAAAGCTTATAATATTCAACTTCTTCCTATTTCAAAAAGAAATTTATACTAAAATCAGATTTAGAGAAAAAACCTGTAGGTTTTTGGTTGGGCTTGTGTGTTGGCCGCGGCAGGTGGTAGGCATAATAGCCCGTAAAGGACTGTGGCTCTTGCAAAATGTGAGCAAAAAGGGATTGATGAGGTACGAAGAAAAACCTTTTTGCCACAATTTTGCAGCCACAGGACTGCGGACTTGTTGCCGTACACCGACCCTTTTTTGGGCAATGATTCTGATGTCAATAAATACCGTGAAAGATCTTCTAAACAGAATATACAATAAGAATGGATTGCCGAGAATTGCCCATAAAGGGTGCCGCCCAAATCATAAAAAAATTCTAGGCTTTAGCCAATTTTGGAGTTTGCTGCAATAGGTAGGCTACGAGCATCAGCAGCAAGCAACCTATGGGATTGAGCCATAAAAACTCTAGCGAAATGAGGCCTTTCTGACTCAATATGTACAGCAAAATGATGAGTGGCTCTACTATAATTATGGCCCATAAAACGGCTTTTCCGCCAACTTTGGGCAAGAGAAATGCAACCGCAAACACCCCAAGAATCACTCCATAAAATAGTGATCCTATGACGTTTACCGCTTGGATGAGGTTCTCAAAAAGTGTGGCATTCACAGCGAAAAATATGGCTATGATTCCCCAAATGAGGGTAAACCAACGCGTGGCACGCAGGAGCTGCTGCTCTGTGATGTGTGGCTTGAAGTTTCTTTTGTAAATGTCTATTACAGTGGTAGTTGCCAAGGCATTGAGTTCTGAGGCTGTGCTGCTCATGGCCGCAGATAGTATTACTGCAATGAGCAAACCAATGATACCCGCCGGTAAATAGTTGAGAATGTAATAGATAAAGACGTAATCTTTGTCATTGCGCTCTATGTGCGGTGCAGAAATTTCTAATTGCTCACGCGCCTGCTGTCGCAAGGAAAAATCACGGGTTTGGAGCTCCCGCAACTGCTGCAGGTGCTCGTTTGCTTGCTGTGGGTTGTCTTGCGCTCTGGCTTGTTGCCAGTTGTATAAAGCAGTTTGCCTTTCAGTTTCTATGTTTTGATGGGCAGCTTGCAATGGCGCAAAAACTTCTTGATTTTCAATGCTTTGCTGTGCTACCGGATTGAAACTTAAAGGCGTCTGCACAAATTGAAACAGAACAAATACCATGACACCTGTGAAAAGGATGAAAAATTGCATGGGAATTTTGAGCAAGCCATTGAACATGAGACCCAAGCGGGCTTGTTTGAGATCCTTGCCCGTAAGATAGCGTTGCACCTGGCTCTGATCTGTGCCGAAATAGCTGAGAAACAGGAATGTACCTCCAAGCATCGCCGACCAGATGTTGTACCTGTCACCGAGGTCAAACTTGGTGGAAACGGATTCTAATTTGCCCATGCTACCAGCCAATTCCAAGCTGTCTGTAAAAGGTATAGGCATGTGATAGAATATCATGGCAATGGCGATAAACATGCCTATGAGTATTACCAGCATCTGCTGTTTCTGGGTTTGGCTCACGGCTTGTGTGCCACCAAATACCGTGTACACTATCACCAGCAAACCTATAACTATGTTTGTGATTCGCAGATCCCAGCCAAGAATTGATGACAAAATGATGGCGGGAGCAAATATGGTGATACCGGCTGCCAAGCCTCTTTGTATGAGAAATAAGATAGCGGTGAGTATTCTGGTGGGCAATCCAAAACGCTGCTCTAAATATTCATAGGCCGTGAAGACTTTCATGCCAAAAAACTTGGGCAATACAAATATGCTCAGGATGATCATCGCTAGTGGCAAGCCAAAATAGAATTGCACAAAGCCCAATCCTTCATGAAAAGCCTGCCCGGGTGTGGATAGAAATGTGATGGCGCTGGCCTGCGTAGCCATGATGCTCAAACCTACCATCCACCATGGGCTGGTGTTGCCGCTGATAAAGGAAGTGGCAGTACGCGTTTTGCGCGTTTTCCAGATGCCGTAAATTATGATGAAAAGCTGTACGGCTATGAGTACAATCCAGTCAGTAATCTGCATCAGCTATACATATATTGGAGTAGAAGCATTGCACCAATCATCAAGAGATTGGCCACTACAAGACCCACATACCATTTATTCCAATACTGTTCTTGCATAGGGCGATTCCAAATTGAGCAAATTGATAAAAAGTTTGTATGCGCCGGGCACTGCTGCTGGTAGTTGCCTAAAAAAGGATAAACCAGTGTACACAAAATACCCTCTTTCTACAGGCGCTATCAAGAGCATGCCGTGCTTAGTAGTTTCGCCGGCATCGCTACCACTGAGTATTGGCAAAAATTCCGGTGCCCAAGATGAGGCAAAATACAAGCCTCTCTCCTGCACCCAATGTTCAAAATCTTTGGATGTAATGCGGTTGGGGTAATTCATCACGGGATGCTCAGGCTGTAAAATGTTGAGCGGAGCAGTTTCTTGCGAGATTCGGTCGCGACCGATTTTCAAATGTAACGGCGCCAAATCTATTTGCGGTAGCGAAGCAGTGGTTTGATATTGCATAATCACTGTTCCACCATTTTTTGCAAAGGCATGTATGGCTTCCATACGGTTTACCAAATGCGGATTGGTATTCAATGAGCGTATGCCCAAAACTATGGTCTGAAACCCCTCTAAGCGTACACTGGCAGCAGCGGCGCCTTCTACTACTGTCACATCCATGCCCAGTTGACGCAGCAGTGGCGGTATCTCATCACCCGCACCCATGAAATAGAGAATTTTTCTATTTGGGATTTCACCTTGCAATTGTTGCACTATGATTTGGTTTTCATGAAAAATCAACTGCTTAGGGATATGTTCATAGTCGATTTCAGTAACCTGCAAATTGTGCAGAAAATCCGGACTGAAGACCACCGCAGAGAGCGTTCCACCATCTTCACCTGCCGGTGGTTGCACCTTGAATTTCAGGTTTTGCCTGTCGCCTTTGTTTCTCAATATGAAGGCTTGTCTTGGAGACACCTCCCATCCTTCAACACCTTGCAGCTCCACTTGACCTTGCACCTTGTTGCGCCAAGCAAGCAACTCCACTTCCAGCACACCTTCTCTTGCTTCAGCAAACATGTTTACCGTATTTACAAAGCGTGCAGTCACAGCCGGCGTGGTGTAAAACGGCTCATATCTTTCACCATACGCAGGATCTATCCGCTTATATTGCAGCGGAATATCTATTACCAAGCGTGTATTGTCCACGCTTATTTGTAGTTTTTGCACAATCTTTTCAGGCGCTTCCGGCTTGCCTACAGGCACTTGTGCATGATTGGCAAATAGACCTTGAGACACCATAGGTTTCTGCAGCCAGTATGGCGTGGAAGCTTCAACATTTCCCAGCTTGTACTCCATAGGGATTTTCTTACTCGTATTAGGTGTAAGCCTTTCAAAACCGGTTTCAGGAGCAGAAAAACTCACCTCAACACCACCCCTATTGCTCACTTCCAGCACAGTAGATACCACCTCGCCACTCACCGCCGTGGGCTGAGCGGTCACCCACTCTGTGTAGATTCCCAACATGCGGAGAATCAACGCTTGCAAGTCTTCCAGCTTATCCGCACGCACTTCAGCCGCTTGTGCCAAATCATATACCTGCAACAAATCTTTTGCTGTATGATGCGGATTCCTGAAGTTAAAATTGTTTATAGCTTGCGCCAACAACACATTTATCTGCTCCACAGGCCAATTCTGGCCCATATTGGCAAAAATATCGCCTTTGGCTGCTTGCCCTTTCAGCAAACGAAAATACTCAGTCTCTGAGCCGCGTCTCAGCTCAGCGCCAAAACCTTGGCAAGCATGCTTGGAACGCGCAATAGCTGCCATTTCATTGTTAGAAATGCCCAAATGCGGGTAATAATTTCCCACTTCCACGGACACCAACCTAGTATCATTTTGCAGCGCCTCATCGCTAGCATAGAAATATCTCCCAGTGTTGAAATAGATAGCTTTTGCTTGCCAAGGGCTCAATTCCCTCAGTTGATCCGGAAACACAGCCGCATTGCTTGCCAGCTCAAAAGCTCTCACCGCAAGCTGCGCAGATGCCGTGTGGTGACCATGTGTTTCACCCTCAGAATCCGGGTCAAATCGTGTGATGATGATCTCCGGCTGAAACTTGCGTATCGCAAAAACCACATCCCGCAGCACCTCCTGCTCATTCCATATTTGTAGGCTCTCAACCGCAGATTTAGAGTACCCAAAATCATAGGCTCTAGTAAACCATTGCTTTCCTTTGTCTATCTTCCTGGCTTCCAGCAACTCCTGCGTGCGCAGCACCCCCAGCATCTTACCACTCTCTGTGCCAATCAAGTTCTGGCCACCATCACCACGCGTGAGCGAGAGATACACCGTGTTTAGATGATGCGTATGCGTCAGCCAGCTTATCAGGCGCGTATTCTCATCATCCGGGTGCGCCGCCACATACATCACAGTGGCATAATTGCGCAAGCGTAGCAGATCATCATACATTTCTGCCGAGCTATACGCTTGAGACTGCGCAGAAACCACAGAACCCAACAGCAGAAAGTAAATTAAGAAATATCGAATCATCAAAATATCTACAAAAAGTCAAAAATACTAAAATTACCACTCCCACCGCAGCCAAAACTTGCAATTATAGCATCAATTGAGCATTAATTTTTTATTTGGGCGGCCCCTTTTCTCAGCCGGCCTGGCTATCCCACAAGGCCAACACTGCCGGCAGAGAAAAGGTCGGTGTTCGGCTCCAAGTCCGCAGCCACAGATTGGCAGTCAGTAGGCATGGCAGGATTTTCTTTAATCTCTCAAATCTGCCCTGCCTCTTCCTGCAAGCAATCTGTGGCTTTGCGGGCTATCCGCCTACCACCTGCCGCGCTCGCAACCTTGGCATTTTGATAAGAACTATGCCCATACATCCGATTCACGATTGATGAATATTACAGAAAAATGAAAACATCCAATAGGCTGTGAATCAAAGCCGTTCTTTGTATAACTCTTGATAAAAAATTCAAATTCATAAAAATTTCCGCAAAAAAAATTGGAAGATTTACCTCCAATTTTTTTTGTTCACTCTATCCTTAAAGATATTAAAGAAGTATTCAAGTGTTTACAAAAACCTCGTAAAACACTTAGAAATTCTGCTTCACTGCATATTTGTCATAGAAAGCCTGAATGTGCCCAACAGCTTCCTCTGCCGTATCCACCAAGCGGTACAATTTCAGGTCAGATTCACTGATTTTTCCTTCTTGCAAAAGCGTTTTTTCCAGCCAATCTATCAATCCACCCCAGTATTCTTTGCCTACCAGCACTATAGGAAATCTTCCTATCTTATTGGTCTGTATCAGCGTCAAAGCTTCAAAGAGCTCATCCAGCGTTCCAAATCCTCCCGGTAATACTATGAAAGCTTGCGCATACTTCACCAGCAATACTTTTCTTACAAAAAAGTAGTCAAACGAGTGGCTCAGATCATGGTCTATAAATTCATTGTTGCCCGCTTCAAAAGGCAATTCAATTCCAAGGCCTACAGATTTTCCGCCTGCACGTCTTGCGCCCTTGTTGGCCGCTTCCATGATGCCGGGACCGCCACCCGTGATGATGCCAAAACCTAGTTGCGTAACACCGTAAGAGATTTCTTCTGCCAAGGTGTAGTACCTGTGATCCATTTGCGTACGTGCCGACCCAAATATCGAAACACAGGGTCCTAATCTAGACATGCCTTCAAAACCGCGTGTAAACTCACCCATGATTTTGAAAAGCATCCAAGAGTCGTTGATGCGTACCTCATTCCAGTCTTTCTGTTTAAACTTGTCGCTAATGCGTTTATCGTGTTCAGTCATATATCTAATTTGTGTAAAAGTACATTTTCTTGAGATTTGGAAAAAATTTGAGGAATAATGAAAAAAAATTTGTGGAAATAAAAAAAGCTCTTATATTTGCAATCCGATTTGAGAGATACATTCTCTCTAAAAAAGGGAGCATAGCTCAGTTGGTTTAGAGCATCTGCCTTACAAGCAGAGGGTCGGGGGTTCGAATCCCTCTGCTCCCACAAGCAAGAAAGCTTCACACACCAGTGTGGAGCTTTCTTTATTTTGCGAAATGTCAAAAATTCCATTTTTGTAAATGAAAGGAAATAAAGCATGACTTCAAAAGCGCCAGCCGATGAAGCTTTTTTTTATGAATCCCCTCCAAATAGGGATCAATGAGATAAATCCCTCTGCTCCCACACTATAAATCATCTAGTTACAGAAATATTGTCTTTTTTTTTTGGATTGTAACACATTTGTAACACAAATGGTTTTACAAATTCATTTTTGTAAATGAAATCACAACTATCAGAAATTGTACATAAAAAAGTGGGTGAAAATGCTACACTTTGAAAAACCTATTAACTTTTTTCAAATATGGCTTTATTCAGGCACTTCAGAAATAATAATAAACCTTTGCTTGGTCAAATTATTAAATTAATACCACCTCATTTACTGTAATACGAAATCCGTAAGCTCCAATACGACAAAGGTTGTCATAAATACAAAACTTGTGACCCGTTGGTCTCATTATTGTTCGGACTGCTGAATAAAACTATACACTTTAAGATATAAGTTGTGGGCATCAATCAGTAGCACTTTTTTGTCAGACATTTTTTTTTGCAGCAAAACCCTGCCAAGTCAAGCATGAATGATGGAAACAAAATGCGCGATTATAGACTGTTTGAAGGCCTCTACTACAAGCTTTTGAGCTGCTATAAAAAACTTTAAAATCTAAGCATCATAGCTACGTAATCGAAGAAATCAAAAACCATAACATTAAATTGTTTGACAGCACCACAATTAGTCCTTGTTTGAACTTATTTAACTGGGCAAAGTTCCGAACAGCTAAAGGCAGCTTGAAAATACATACCATCTGGGACGATCAATTAGATCTTCCAGATATGGTAAACATCACTGAAGCTAAACTTCATGACCGGGACGGATTAGCAGTGATGTTTTTGAAAAAGGAACTATTCTCGTGGAGAATAGGGGATATTTTATTTTTGGTTTGTTGATGATCCGGATTATATCCCATAATATCTTAGTTACCAGAAGTAAATTAAACACGCTCTATTACAACCTTGAAGAAAAAGAGCTTCCTAAGGATAGAGACCATGACATCTTGAGAGACGAAATTATTATGCTAAGCTCCACGAAAGCAATGGCAAAAAATATTAACAAACGAAATTTACGCTTGGCGCATGTTTACAAAGAAGACGAAAATCAGTTCATTGAAATTATTACTAACCAATTGGAGTGGTCAGCGATAACAATTGCAGATTTATATGGCTTTAATCTGTTATCTATTGCTTACACTGATCAAAAGGTTATATTGTGAACTTGTTTAATGTTTCCTAATCAAAATACAGCAAAATGCAATAAGATGTAGA